>CAZGKP010000401.1:0-1544 GCA_964526215.1 uncultured Candidatus Sumerlaeota bacterium | reverse complement strand
GACCTCAAGTACCGTGACCAAGTTTTGGGGTAAGATCAGCGCCCAGCAGGTATCTGAGAAGCTCTATTTGAGAATAAAAGCAATGCCCGATCCCCTTGAAATACGAGGGAAAAGGGGAGAACTATATTTAACCGCATAATGTGGGTTTAAAGCCTAATAAAGAAAAGGAGAATGGTTATGCTTTATAGAGCAAATAAAGGGCAAGTAAGTTATGGGGAAGCTATAGGTATCTTACTTTTGGATTCCTATATACCTTTCCCTCCTGGTGATGTTGGAAATGCAACGACGTATTCCTTCCCTGTGAGATACAAAGTTGTTAAAGGCGCATCCGTAGAAAGGCTCATAAACCAACAAGACCCATCATTGTTAGAGCCTTTTGTCGAGGCAGGGTGGGAATTGGTGAAAGAGGGTGTCAAAGCAATTACGGGAGATTGTGGATTTATGATCCTTTTCCAAAACCAGCTTTCGAATGAACTGCCTGTACCAGTTTTTATGTCTAGTTTGTTACAGCTTCCATTTATTTTTAGAATACTTGGGCCTGGGAAGAAGGTAGGTATCATAACGGCAGATAGTCGAAATTTTACGGAAAGGCATCTGCAGGCAGCAGGAGTTGATGAAGGCATGCCTGTTAGCATTGCAGGTATGCAAGATCAAAAGAACTTCTATGACGCCATTCTTGCTGAAAAGGGAAAATTAGATTTCGAAGCAGTCCAAAAGGAAATTGTACAAGTTGCAAATAAACTTGTTAACGAGGATGATAAAATTCGAGCTATTTTGCTGGAGTGTAGTGATTTGCCGCCCTACGCTGCCGCTGTTCAAGAAGCTGTGAATTTGCCTGTTTTCGATTTTACAACCATGATTAATTTTGTTTTTTCAGCCCTGGTAAGGAAATCCTTTGTGGGATTTATGTAATTCTTTTGATTAGCATTTCAGGAATCTACCACCTATATCTTAGTTGCCTTAGGAGGGCTGACGATTGCTTCACCATCCAAGACCGTGGTTTGGTCATGGTTCACGCAGAAGGTCTTTAGGCGTACCGTGTTCTTTTCTAAAATAACCTGCACCACCTCAACGTGAGCAGTAATCGTATCCCCTATGCGGGCCGGGGCCCGGAAATTGAGCTCTTGACTGATATAAATGGTTCCCGGGCCAGGCAGGATAGTGCCGATAACCGTTGATATAAAACCTGCTAAAAGCATGCCGTGCGCGATTCTGGCCTTGAAAAATGTATTTTTAGCGTATTCCTCATTCACATGGGCAGGATTCAGATCACCGGTAATCCCGGCGAATAGATAGATATCAGATTCCGCGATGGTCTTTGAAAATTGGGCTTCATCGCCCACCTTGAGCTCACTAATGGTTTTTCCTATCATGGTTTACTCCTTGTAAAATGCTATCCGAGCGTTGCTCTGGAAATCAGTATCCTTTGCACCTCTGAGATCACCTCGATAGCGAGTCAACATAGAAAGGGTTTGTGAACCTATAACGTGTAACGGCCATATTGAATCATTGCATCAGCGATATGTCTCCTTAGGGCCACTGTA
>CAZGKP010000400.1:0-1565 GCA_964526215.1 uncultured Candidatus Sumerlaeota bacterium | reverse complement strand
AATGACATAATTTCGCCGCGCCCTTATCCTGTTCTCTTTAAGTGCCCTACGATACCCGACAAGACGCCCATCCGGTGGCGTCAGCCTCGGCAGTGAAATATGGGCAATCCGCCTGTGCCCTAGGCTGATGAGATAGTTCGTGGCATCATATCCCCCTTGCTCCAGGTGGACGGTTACGAAACTCACCGGGATGTCCAGAATTTCCCCCAGGACAACTAAAGGAAACTCCTCCTCCGCCATCTCCAGTAACTCTTCTTTCGGTATCTGCTGGTGCATAGGGATTATAATCAGTCCATCCACCATACGGCTGCGCACCTCGAAGATGTTCTTGCTTTGTTGCTCAAGGGAGTTATGGCTAATGGCGAGCAATAGTGAGCGATTCGATTCTGCAAGGAGGTGGTCAATGTAGTATATCTGTGAGGCATAATAGGGGTTATTGATAGCCGGGACGATGAGACCTATGGTATTGGTCTTTTTCTGGATAAGGCTTTTGGCGAGCAAGTTAGGACGGTAGCGGAGTTCTTTTGCCAATTCAAGGATACGTTTTTTTGTATCGGGGTTAATATCAGGATAGTCGTGCAATGCTCGATAAACCGTCATCACAGATACATTAGCCTTTCTGGCGATGTCTTTAATAGAGATGGTCATAAGGGATTTTTCCTTGCCGAAATAAATTTCGGAATCGTTTCCGTTATCGTTTACGTAGTGAATTACGAGAATTCCTCTGCCCGCGTCAAGAAAAAAATTGACCCCTTTGAAAAAAAAATTATCGGACGGTTTCGGACACAGTCAGGCGGGAGATAACCGCGCTACCCCGGAACTGTAATTTTCGATATCAGTTCCTTAAATGCCTAATCTCAGGGGGGCAAAAGGAATCTTCGATGCGTTGGGGGATTGAAGACGAACAATGCGCGTCCAAATATCTGTTTTTTCGTAACGATGCAGGTCTTGTCCCAGTCAATAAGGATTATGCCCGGTGCGTTCAGCGGGGGCGCCCTGCCGCCGAACGAAGGTCCCCAGGAAGTTTCCCGGGGCGAATGAGAAAAGATTGCCAGATATCGCCCCTCCGGGACCTTGAAATGGAATTCTGAAGGGATGTTTTCGGGTAAAAGCGGCTCGCACCAGTTTGGCATCAGTTTGCCGTTCAGGTAAAAGTAACCCTTTTTGCGCTCAACGACATCTCCGGGTAACCCCACTATCCGTTCAAATGTCCGGCGCTCGTGGATGTAGTAACGTGGGGGGTCTAATTCCCCCGGTTTTTCTATCTGAAAGGGTTCGGGTGTGTAAAATATTATCTCGCCTCTATGGGGTGAGCGGAATAGATGCGTGATGCAGTCCACAAACACCATATCGCCCTTGTGAAAAACTGGCGCAAGGGTTGGTTGTGTAACGCGAATCAATTTGAAAATCCCGATGAAGAAGAATTGACCTACCACTGTGCCCATCCCCAGGATGAAAAAGAGCGCAAAGTATGCCGCTATGGTATATCGCAGCGTCCATTGCTGTCCATTTATCTTTACGGCAGTTACCAGACCATCGTTATAGGTATAAAGGGCGAATGCGAC
>CAZGKP010000399.1:0-1570 GCA_964526215.1 uncultured Candidatus Sumerlaeota bacterium | reverse complement strand
TCTTTTGGATATTCGGGTACTACCTAATGAAGGGTCTCAGGCACAACCAACCGAGTCCGCCGGCAAGTAGCAAGTATGTGAGGGTAGGGCAGCCCTCTCCGAGAGGCTGTCTCATAAAGCCAATGGATACCATTCAGGGCGCTCGAGAAGTCATGGTGAACGGAGTCGAACCATGATAACTCCTTCCAATAGTATAAATGACCGGAACTTAAATGCTCTGAATGATAATTTGCGGAAGTGGTGGAATCGGTAGACACGCTATCTTGAGGGGGTAGTGAGGCAACTCGTGCGGGTTCAAATCCCGCCTTCCGCATATTTTATAATTCCCCGTAAGCACTGAGAATACAGGCTTAAGTTTTTGTAATATGGCAAATTACAATGGCAAAAAAATATCCATAATTCTTGATTACACTGGAAAGGTGTATGTCAAAAATGGGACTCAATCAGGTCGAACTTTCAAAAAAGACTGGGATTCGCCAAGCCTTGATCTCTGATTGGTTACGTGGCAGACACGAACCCAAACTGCCAATGCTTTTGAAACTGAGCCGGTATTTTCAGATTAGCTTGGCCGAGCTTACCGGACTTGAATCCCTGCGTGACATCGAAAAGGAAGCTGAGGACATAAAAGAGTTCACCGACGAGGAGAAAGCGTTTCTTGAGGCGTATAGTTCGTTGCCTGAAGATGATTGGCGAAGGAAAGCCATTGATGATATTCTAACAAGGAGGTCTATCAAAGAAAAATAAACAACAGGTAATCATACACAGAAAGAAGGACATCATTGAAAACGCAAGCGGGGGATGCCGCATTGGTAGCACTTTTCCGGCGGCTCAGCGAGCAGGAGAGAGGGGAGATTTTGAAACTATTGAAGATCAAAATGGAGGGAAGGAAATGAAAAAAGTTCTGTTAATCATGGTGATTGTTTTGATCCCAACCATAACGTTAGCTGAGAATCCCGACAGCAGGCCAAGCCTTTCTCTGGGTATAGGTAGTCGCACAATATCGGATGCAAATAAGCCTTTCAATGTAGGAGCATTATTCGATGCGGAAACTTTTAACCTTTGGGGACAATTGAAAGTTCCACGTACAGAAAATATCACAATTCATGTAGAATTTATGATGCAAAGCATGATAGATAGTCAAGAATCTTTGAATTATAGAGCGGTTGATATTGGGATTGGGGTTACATTTTACATCGGGCAAAGCATCAACAAGTGAAATCCCAACTGCGACTCGGTCTCGTTATTTTAAGTATGTAGTTACGCCAGGTCTTGGTGCCGACGGAGTCGGCGGTGTGACCTAACGGCAGTTCTGCAAGTATCAAAGGAACAACAGATTTGCCTAACCGTCGTTTCACACCCGCCGATGGCGGGCAAGAACCGACAGAACGGACAACTTATGAGACTGTCCCTAATCACCCTCCAACCTGTTAAAATATATGAGCACGAGATTGCTTAGCTTCGCTGGGAAAGGTGGGGTTTGTGTTTTTCATCCGGGAACCAAGAAACTCCTTAGCTATGTTGATTTCTTGGGTGGGTCAGTGTATACTTGAGTTGATTTGACAGTTGCGAG
>CAZGKP010000398.1:0-1631 GCA_964526215.1 uncultured Candidatus Sumerlaeota bacterium | reverse complement strand
GCAAGACAGGCAAGCGGATTTGAGAAACGCTGTAGCAACGCAACCCGCGTCTCGTTTACCTCCCCCACATCCCACCCACGATATTTCTGTATGTTTGCAAGGAGTTCGGGTATCGTCATCTCTTTATGTTTCTTTTTGTAAACGCCTTTCTCAATACGACGCATTGTAGGGTTAAATATTCGGATGAGCTCCTTGAAGAAGAGGATATTGTTCTGTGATGGATTATGTTCAACAAGCGGGTGAAAAGAGCCGTTGTAGAGATGAAGACGGATGGTGCGAGATTTGGTGTCCGCGATAATACGACCCCGCTCCGCTAAAAGGAGCGTTTCCTGCTTCGCGGCTTTCGAGGACTTTTTCGCTTGTTTCTTTTCACCCGTCCACTTCTGGATTTTTGATATTACCTTCATATGGATATTCAATAAATCACCCGTTGCGGTGTCCCGCGCACCATAGTAAAAAGTGACATCTGTATCCCCTGTGCCAAGATCATCATAGAAGCGCCCCGGACGCAGCGTGTTGATGAGTTGAAACTCTATCCTGTAGATGTAATCCATACTCTTGAAGTTCAAATTCGGTATGAGGGCATAATTCATAGCAAACATAACACCGCTGATTACGGCGCCCAGGACGATGACGGGCAAAAAGATGGTCATCAGATGAATTCCGCCGGTGCGCATTGCCAGTATTTCGTTGTCGGCAGCCAGCCGTCCAAATGATATGAGCATCCCCACAAGGACAGCGCACGGGATTGTGAATGAAAGGAGTGCCGGTAATAAACAAAGCGCAAATCTGCCGACCAGTGCAGCACTCACACCCTCGCTCATCAAGATATCCGCCAGTCGGAACATCTTTGTGGTGAATAAAAGGAACGTAAAAAACAAAAGCCCCAGGAGCGTTGGTCCTATCATCTCCCGGAGTGCATAGCGTTTAAGAATTATCACCTTGAATCTGCTCCGAAGATAAATCCGCGAATGTCCGCGAATTTACGCTAATATATATATTCGCGTCCATTAGCGTAATTGGCGGATTCTTTTCATCCTTTTGGGAGAGGCGAAAGCCTCATGAAGACTATCCTCATAAAAAAGACAGATTTGCAAATAGTCGTAATGATGCCGAAATAAATCACATTCTTATAGACACCCGGGCGCGGTGATGTCAACCCGGAAATGCCCGAATTACAGCACCTACGAACGGCGACGGTAAAATTGATGTTGCAGACCTCGTCTTTTCCACGATAAACAATCACGATTAATTATTTTGAAGGACTTCACCTCCTGAGTAAAATGAAAACGCCAAGACGTAGAAATATCCCTGGAATCGCACATCTGTTTCCCAGAATAAAAAAACACCTTATGAAACTTTATGGTCAGAGATTGGAATCTGTCATATTATATGGTTCCTTTGCCAAGGATGTGGCTACTGAAGACTCTGACACTGATATAGCCATAATCTTAAAAGGCAAAGTGAATTGCTTAAGAGAAATAGACCGGCTTTGCCATTTCTTTAGTGATATTGGACTGGAATACAATGAACTCGTTTCTGTTCTGCCTGTTTCATCACAGGAAGTGAAAAATTCTAGGTAATTGACAAAGTATTGGCACCTGATTTAACAAGGTGCTATGAACTTAAAC
>CAZGKP010000397.1:0-1654 GCA_964526215.1 uncultured Candidatus Sumerlaeota bacterium | reverse complement strand
ACCTGTGCAACTAAAAGCATATAAGGGCTGGAACGGTCAATCTCGAAATAGTCTGATACCTTTTCTTCCAGAACTGTTGGTGCAAATGGGCGGAAACTCTCTCTGAACTTAATCTTCAGATTTATGGTGGATTGCATTTTGGGGGAGCGTGCATCGCCGAGTATACTACGGTTGCCAAGGGCACGGGGACCAAACTCCATTCTACCCTGAAACCAGCCAACCACTTTCTCGCTCGCAAGCAGCTCGGCGGCGGTGCGGATGAGGGCTTCGTCATCGAGCTCGGTGTAGGGAATTTTTTCCTCATTGAGATATTTCCTGATTTGCTCATTTGAAAATTCGGGACCGAGGTAAGAGCCTTTCTGGAAGTCAGTCTTATTATGGGCACTTCGTGGGTTATCGAGGTATTGATGCCAGACAAGGAGGGCGGCGCCGAGCGCACCACCGGCATCGCTTGCGGCGGGTTGTATCCATAAATCCTCAAAGGGGCTTTCCCGGAGGAGTCTGCCGTTACCCACGCAATTGAGGGCGACACCACCGGCAAGGCATAAATATTTCGCGCCGGTTTCTTTATGCACACCGCGAGCCATCCGCAGCATAATTTCCTCGGTGACCTCCTGCGCCGAGCGCGCAATATCCATCTCGCGCTGGGTGATTTTAGTTTCGGGCTTGCGGGGCGGACCACCGAATAATCTGTCAAAGCGACCGTTTGTCATTCGCAGTCCGGTGCAATAATCAAAGTAATCCATATTCATACGGAAAGAGCCATCTTCCTTGAGCTCGATGAGTTCGGTTAAGATTGCGTCCTTATATTTCGGCTCGCCATAAGGCGCCAGACCCATCATCTTATATTCGCCCGAATTTACCCTGAAACCGGTATAATATGTGAAGGCGGAATATAAGAGTCCGAGTGAATGGGGGAAGCGCAAGTCGGCAAGTATGCGAATCTGGTTATTCTCGCCGATGCCGTAACTGGCGGTAGTCCATTCGCCCACGCCGTCAATGGTGAGGATGGCGGCTTTCGTAAATGGCGATGGGAAAAATGCCGATGCGGCGTGCGAGGCGTGGTGTTCGGGGAAAAGCGATTTGCCTTTGAAGCCGACACCGGCGTGGATGAGCTCCCTTATCCAGAGTTTTTGCTTTATCCACAGAGGGGCTGCCTGGATAAAAGAGGTGAGACCGCGTGGGGCAAATCGGACATAAGTCTCAAGTATGCGCTCGAACTTGAGAAACGGCTTGTCATAAAACGCCGCATAATCGAGTTCATTGCCGGTGACGCCGCCCACCTCGAGGCAATAGCGGATGGCATTTTCGGGGAAGCTGGAGTCGTGTTTTTTGCGTGTGAAGCGTTCTTCTTGTGCTGCGGCGACAATCTCCCCGTCTGAAACAAGGCAAGCCGCACTGTCGTGGTAATATGCCGATATGCCAAGGATTGTGGTCATCAAGAAACTCCCATTTCTGTATCCACAACTAACAAAGATTCATATGCGAGGGAGTCCGGGGTGTCAAAGAAAAACGAAGTGGGCGTAGAGGGCGCACTTCACAAATTCGGGAGATGCGCCCATCCGTTGGCAAGTAAATCTTCTCAATTGCCGGACACGGATTCTATAGCGTTTCTCAAAAGGTAAAGGATGAAAATAATCCGCTAATGACGCTA
>CAZGKP010000396.1:0-1660 GCA_964526215.1 uncultured Candidatus Sumerlaeota bacterium | reverse complement strand
CGGTGAATACGTTCCCGGGCCTTGTACACACCGCCCGTCACACCACGAAAGTCGGTTGTTCCGGAAGCCGGTGGACCTATCCGCCTTCGGGCGGAGGGAAGCCGTCCATGGAATGGCTGGCAATTGGGGTGAAGTCGTAACAAGGTAGCCGTATCGGAAGGTGCGGCTGGATCACCTCCTTTCTAAGGAGATTTGGCTCAGGGACGATAGCCCCAGAGCCTGATTTCCAGGTCGAACGCATGCTTTTCGCCTTTACCTTCTCTATTCGGTTTTTATCCCCGGTTCTTATTCTTGTTTCTCCTAACCTTTCACCCCTTTACGGGTGTTTTTTTTACGATGACATTTTCACCAAAAGCCTTCGTGGCTCGGTTCTTTGAAATAGCCTGCCGAAATGTGAGGTATCCTCACTTTAACTGGATTGTGGTGTGGACGGTTACGAGAGCCTGCAATCTCCGCTGCAAGTATTGTCCGGTTGCTTATGCTGCTCACAATCCCGAGGGTTTCCGCAAGGGAACAGAATTCCTTGAAAAAGAACCCCCGAAGATGCTCATCCTGCACGGGGGTGAGCCTGTTCTGGTGGATGGTCTCGTTGATGCCCTGAAAAGAATCCGAGAGAAGAGACCCGATATTTATATCCTCCTCGAGACCAATGCCACACTGCCGGAAAAAGTCAAAGAGGTTTTGCCTTATATTGACCATATTGAGGCGAGTATGGATGCACTGGGAGACATCAACCGGCGTGTGAGGGGTGTAGATGGTGATATTATTTTTGAAAACATACGCCATCTTTTCAATGCAGCGAGTGCAGAGGGAAAGTCCCTTGTCATAACCGCAGTCGTGACAATAGAAAACTACCGACACTTAGACTCACTCATTGAGGCGGGACGTTCTTTGAAAAAAGACCTTCAGATCGGGTTTTTCGTAATGCATCCAAAGACAAATCCCCTATCCGTGAGGCACGATTCAGAGGTGTGGGAGGAGTTTAAGGGGGTCATCAGGGACCTGCGAAATCGCTATCCCGAGAATGTGAGGTATAAAGGCGAGACAAGCACTTCACAAAAGATGCGATGTTTTGCGCAGTTTTTTATATCGCATCTTATGGATGATGGGACCCTTTACCGATGCAAGAGTCAGCAGCACATTGACATCTTTCGCCGCAAGCAGTTCGGGGGAAAGGGATTGAAAAGAGTTTTAGAGTTTGGCAGACAAACAGCGCATCTTGCCGACATCCTGCTATTGAGGAAGATGGCGACTATGTGTTACAGACCCTGCGATTGGGGACTGCCCCTGATGGCATTTTTCACCGCAAAGAACCGTGAGGGATTTGAGAAATTTGCCGGGTGGCCCGCATTGAGGGGTATGCGTATGGATAGGGGAGAAGAGAGGCGGCTGGTGAAATTTATGAAGAGATATGTGAATCCGGGTTTCGATGCCGCGTGGTTAGAGGCACTAAAGGGAGGATACCACAAATAGGGGCCTATAGCTCAGTTGGTTAGAGCGCATCCCTGATAAGGATGAGGTGGTTGGTTCGACTCCAACTAGGCCCACCAATTATATAAAAGGTAAGGGTTTGTGTCCTGAATTCGGGAGACGCACCCATAAAGTGGGGTGCATCTCCCGAATTCGGGAGAAGGATTGACTTGTAAAAGTTCCTGTATCA
>CAZGKP010000395.1:0-1661 GCA_964526215.1 uncultured Candidatus Sumerlaeota bacterium | reverse complement strand
TTAGAAATTTTTGGACCTCTATAGAAGTCTGCTTTTCGTAGCTTTGCCAAGATGCGCCCACGCGTAGAAGAGTAAAAGAGTTATTCTTTTTCTCTTTTCACACAAGTTCGCAGGAAAAGACGTGGCTTCTTTTTCTTGTTGCTTAAGTCAGTAAAGAGCTGCCATTATTAAGTTTAGTTCTCACCCACGAAATAAAAAAGGGGGATGTATTGTATGATTCATCGAACTTTAATCACTACGGTATTTCTGATGCTTTTAAGCAGCATTGCCGTGGCGGGCGGGTTTTCCCGCATAATGCCTGTGCCTTCACAGCCCGTAAAAAGGGATGCCGCAATAAGTGCGCGCCTGCTGGCAAAGGATGAAGCCGCCGAGTCTATGCCGCCACTTAAGCCTTGCGGAATTATCTCCAGGGACACTATCTCCCTGCTTACCTCCGGGAGGGACTGGACACTCACAGAACTTCCGCTTGAACAATGGACTACCAACGGTGCGGAACCCGACTTTGCCCTCCCGCAATTCAGCCGAAATGAAAAGGGACACCTCCAGACTAAACCTAATCCTCAACATCCCGATAATACCTTCGGATTCTGGTCAAGCCCATCCTTTACCATAGAGAAGCCTTCGGGATTCCACGACGCAAACTCTCTCACAGCATACGTTGAGTATACCTATACCGGCGTGTCGGGAGGTTGCAAAATCCCCAGTGCCCGCCTCCGATTTAACCGCACCGATTTTCAGGAATGCCTTCTGTATCTCCTCGACGGCAGGAATCTACATCCGGGCGGCGGCTCAGGGACACTCACCTGTAAGTTCGATACCAATATCCTCACTGCTGATGCCGCTTACATCTTATCGGTTGATTTCATCTCACTTGCCAGTCCGGTTGACCCGAACTTTACCCTCTCTGTAACCCGCGCATATCTCATTAAATATGAGGAACCCACACCATCCGATTACGTGGTGCAGGGCGTGTGGGTGGAGGATGACAGGGATGCCAAAGCCTGGATAAATGGGTATCGTATCAAACTCGACGAGGATTGCTATGATACCGCATTCAACAATAATATTGCCGCTGTTGTTGTGATTATTAATTCCTACTGGGATGAATATGACCTGAATGTATGGACCAACGACAATTATTTCTGGCTCAATGCCAATGATACTTACCAGACGGCGGTCGCCGGGAATTGTGTCGCTTACCTCGAGCAGGATTGCGATGTGAAGGTATGGAAGCGCGAAACCGATGAACTTATAAAAATAAAAGACGATGGCTATCGCATCTCGAGCGGCGGGGGTGATACTCTCCTTATCTGGGACACGGATGATGACCTTTACATCTGGCATCCGACCGCCGGGCTTTACAAGGTGGACAAGGACGACATCTGGTTTCTGTGCAACACAACCACGTCACCTGTCCCCCTTCACTCTTATTAGAGATTGCTGCGGATTTAACACTTTTTAGATTAAACTCAAGCATTTTATCAGCAGTCATCATGAGGCTATCGCCTCACCCGAAAGGATGAAAAATAGTTTTTAACCATGGAGGTCACGGAGAGCATGGAACATTCGCCTGTGGAGAACGGAGTTTTTCTTTCTCTATCTCTTTTCCGTACTACTATCCGTCAGGTTTTACGTATTTTGCGTAAGAGTTCATGCTGATA
>CAZGKP010000394.1:0-1702 GCA_964526215.1 uncultured Candidatus Sumerlaeota bacterium | reverse complement strand
GTAACCAATAAAGCGATAGAATTGATGGGATCTAACGGCCTTTCGCCTGAGTACCATATGGAGAAATATTTTCGTGATGCGAAAATTACACAGACCATTCTAGCCGGGCAGCAGGTTTCACTTTATCGTATTATTCGCGGTTATTATGACTATGTCGTTTAAGGTGCTTCTTTAAATTAGTTGAAGAAAACATACTAATTTATCAATTCAGAATATAGCAAGCAATCGGAGATGGAGGCTTTACGTTTAAACGATAGACACAAGATGCCAGGCTCGGTCTGGCTCATGACTTGGGTGCCGACGGTAATTACAATTTTTCGATTCTGAAGGCATATATGAATGCTGCCGCATCGCACATTTGTAAATGAATCAAGAATTTGATGTAGCTATAGTTGGTGGAGGCCCTGGAGGTTCTGTATCTGCTAAAAGATGCGCCCAGGAAGGTCTTAAGACAGTATTGCTTGAAAAAAACAAATTGCCACGAAATAAAGTTTGCACTGGGATGATCATGAGCACACTATCCCAAAAATTAGTAAAGGAGGAATTTGGTGATGCTCCCAAAGAAGTCTTAACCAATCCATCATATTTGATGGGGATCAAATTTCATGCTCCTGCGACAAAAACTTTAACGTTTGAGCATAAAATGCCGTTTGCTTGGCGAAAGGATTTGGATTTTTGGATGAATCAATCTGCGCAGAGAGCTGGTGCGGCGGTATGGGATAAAGCAAGAATCAAAGAAATTGTGGAGGATGAAAAAGGTTATATATTAAGAATAGAAAAAGATAGTGAGATTAAGCGTATCAGGGCAAGATTTCTTATCGGTGCTGACGGCACCCTTTCGATAGTACGGAAAGCCTTATTTCCTAATAGTAAGATGGAATATCAGCTATGTGTACGATACTGCTATCAAAGGTCGCTAGAACTGAACCCGGAATACGCTCACTATTTCTATCTTAATGAATCGACTGTTTTTGAGATAAACCATAAGGACAATGTTTTCTTATTGGAGGTGACGCCTCGATCTCATTTTCAGAATGGATCAAAAATAAGACTAGAAGCTGAAGATTGGCTTACGAGAGATTTCAATTTCACATCGGATTCCAGGCCGTTGTGGCGAGATGGATGCTTTGAACCATCTATGGTTCGCAGGCGATTTTCAGGGGCTTTTCCTTTGGCAACAAACAATGCCCTTCTCGTTGGTAATGCAGCTGGCCTAAGCAAGCCCATAACTGGCGAAGGAATTGGCACAGCATTAAAGAGTGGGCTTATGGCTGCCGAGGCCGTAGTCCAGGCTAACAGAAAGGGAGGCAAGGCGGACCATTTTTATATGCCGATGGCTTACGAGATGATTTCAATTTTAGATCGTATGTATCCTCCCCATGGCAAAATACGTGGAGAGGCACGAAAAGGAATTGATTACTTCTTGACAACAATTAAAGAAATATACTCAGGCATCACTGGCATTCTATAGATGTGCCGATTATGGTTATCTTACATCTCTATGCATTATAATCCTCATTTTTTCACTGAACTATAACGTCATTTAACAATAGTCTGTCAAAAAATATCAATAAGTTAAAGAGTGTAAGCTGAGATAGCATATTGCTTTTTGAGAGCCACAAACTTCGGTTAAGGCAGCTCCTCAAGGACGATGTTCAGGATTCTGCGGATCGGTTCCGCCGCCCCCCAGAGGAGCTGATCT
>CAZGKP010000393.1:0-1712 GCA_964526215.1 uncultured Candidatus Sumerlaeota bacterium | reverse complement strand
AAAAACTCGAGGATGCCGCCCGCAAAAATCGGACGCGTCTCTGTGTCGGACTCGACCCACGTCTCGACAAAATTCCGGAACCCTTTCGCTCCGACCCTGACCCCATCTTCGCATTCAATAAGGCTATCATTGATGCTGCCGCACCTTATGCCTGTGCATTCAAACCCAACTTTGCATTTTACGAGGCGGCGGGGATTGACGGCATCACCGCACTCAAAAAGACCATTGATTACGTCCCGCCGGAAATCCCCGTCATTGCAGACGTCAAACGCAGCGATATCGGCTCAACCGCAACTGCTTATGCCCGAGCCATCTTCGATTACTTCAACTGCGACGCTGTTACGCTGAATCCACTTCTGGGCAAGGACTCACTCGAACCGTTCTTGAAATATCACGAACGCGGGCTTTTTATTCTTTGTCTTACGTCAAATCCTGGAGCGGCGGATTTCCAGCTACCGCAAATGCTCTATTTGCGTATCGCTAAAAAGGTGCTGGAGTGGAATCAGGCGGGCAATTGTGGACTCGTTGTTGGGGCTACAAAACCCGAATATATCGCAGAGATTCGTGCGCTTGCAGGCGACATACCTCTTTTGATACCCGGCATCGGGGCACAGGGCGGCGACCTAAAAGAAGTCATCAAATACGCCACGACTGCCAGTGGCGGGGGTTACATTATAAATGTCTCGCGCGGCATCAGTCAACCCGCGGGAGAGGGCGATTTTGCTGCGCGAGTGGCTGCCGCAGCTGCACATTTCCGAAACGCAATCAATTTGGCACGGTGATGATGAAACTATGCTTCGCCACGGTGGCTAATTTCCGAAGTGGTCGTCATGAGGTGCGTGCGCCTCTCCCAAAAGTATGAAAATATGTTTCAGACAGGATTGCACGGATTTCGCGGATAAAAACCATCCGTGTAAATCCGCGTTATCCTGTCTAAAAAAATAAATTTTCCGAAGTAGGAGAAATGAGATATGGAACTTAATCACCTTTCCGAGACTGCCCGAGAAATCTTGAGAAAGTCAGGGGCATATCAGGAAGGACACTTTCGCCTCACATCGGGTCTTCACAGCGGAGGTTATCTGCAATGCGCCCTCATACTTCAATATCCAAAGTATACGGAGCTAATTGCCAGCGACCTTGCGGAGAGAATCGCGCCCCAAAAGCCAGATGTGGTATTCACGCCCGCTATCGGAGGCATCGTATTCGGCTATGAGCTGGCGCGGGCATTAAAGTGCCGAGCCATATTCGCAGAGCGCATAAATGGCGAAATGTGTCTTCGGCGCGGGTTTCGTATCGAGGAGAATGAGCGCGTCCTTGTGGCAGAAGACGTTGTTACGACAGGCGGCTCTGTTCTGGAATTAAGCGAGATGGTAAAACGGGCAGGTGGGAAAGTTATCGGCTTCACCGCGATATGCGACCGCCGTGCTGGGAAATTCAAGCCCCCTGAAGGGCTTAATCCCTGGATAACCCTTAACATAGAGACGTATGACCCGCAGAGTTGCCCATTGTGCGCAAAAGGCATCCCAATACAAAAACCCGGCAGCCGGTGGAAATAACCCCCCGATAGAGATATAGACTATCTCGTGTGCAGATAATGAGCCCGGCATCTCCCTGTGGCTCCCAGTGGTTAAAAAAGATAAAACCACGGGGCACACGGGGAGCACGGGGGAAAAACAAAGAAAATCAGTATAAAAAGACCCCAGTGTCCCCAG
>CAZGKP010000392.1:0-1753 GCA_964526215.1 uncultured Candidatus Sumerlaeota bacterium | reverse complement strand
GAGCCACAACCCACAAAGGTTCAAACTGGAACGGTCAAGGGGCGCGGCATTGTTGTTACGGGACACGGGCTGAAGGCACTCGCACATCTGCTCGAACAAACCAAAGGAACGGGCATAAATATTTACACCCATTCAGAGATGCTGCCTGCACATGGCTACCCGGGATTGAACAAATACAAACACCTCGTGGGCAATCTCGGCAGAGCCTGGTATGACCAGAAACAACTCTTTGCAAAATACCCGGTTGCCATACTCGGAACCTCAAATTGCGTACTTTTGCCGAAAGATGAATACCGGGACAGGATGTTCACGACCGGACCGGCACGGCTCCCGGGCGTCAAACATATAGCCGGATATGATTATGCAGCCGTTATTGAAAAGGCGAAAACACTGCCGGAACTTGAAGAAGAGCCAAGCAACGTGATTTTGACCACGGGATTTTCCACATCGGTGGTCCTGTCGCTGAAGGACAAAATCAAGAGTCTGGTGGAGGCGGGTAAAATCCGGCATTTCTTTTTAGTGGGCGGATGCGATGCACCCACGAGGAAGAACGAATATTTCCGCAAATTCGTCGAACTCCTGCCGGAAGATACGGTTGTGCTCACGCTCGCCTGCGGGAAATTCAGAATCAACGATATGAACCTCGGCGATATAGAAGGTATCCCGCGTCTCATAGATTTAGGGCAATGCAACGATTCCATAGTTGCGGTTGAGATTGCCTCGGCGCTTGCGAATCTCTTCGGAGTCGGCGTAAATGACCTCCCCCTTACGTTGATGCTGATGTGGATGGAGCAGAAAGCCGTCGCCATCCTGTGGAGCCTCCTGGCGCTCGGCATAAAGGGGATTTATCTGGGACCCATACTCCCCGCCTGGGTAAACGAAGACATCCTGAAAGTGCTGGTGGATAAATATGACTTGCGCCTCATCAGCACACCCGAAGAAGACCTCAAACAGATTCTCGGAGCGTGATGTTGAATAGTGAATTAAGAACTGTGAATAGTGAATTATGAATCCGCTACAGGTGGAAACTTTGAAATTGCAAATTGCAAAATTTCTTCAGGCTCAATGGATGATTTACTAAAAGGAGGAAACTATGAAAAAGTACAGATGCACGGTATGTGGCTATGTCTACGACCCTGCGGAAGGCGACCCCGATGGCGGGATTGCTCCGGGAACCGCCTTTGAAGACATCCCGGATGATTGGGTTTGCCCCGTCTGCGGCGCAAGTAAAGACCAGTTTGAGGAGATAAAAGAGGAATAAAAATGACTGTTAGAAAACTGGTGCCAAACGTATATTCCGTCGGTGCGATTGATTGGCACAGACGATTGTTTGACGAGCTTATCCCGCTGCCCGATGGGACGAGCTATAATTCTTATCTCCTGAAAGGCAGCGAGAAAATCGCCCTGATAGACACCGTTGACCCAATGATGGAAGATGCTCTCCCTGGCAATCTGCGGCAGCTCGGAATCGAAAAACTCGACTACGTAATCGCCAATCACGCCGAGCAAGACCACTCCGGCGCCCTGCCTACCGTTCTTGAGGTCCACCCCGATGCCCGTGTCGTAACGAACCCTAAATGCAAGGCATTCCTCAAAGATTTGCTCCATATCCCCGATGAAAAATTTATGACGATAGCAAATGGCGAGACGTTATCGCTGGGAGACAAAACCTTAAAGTTCATCTTCACGCCCTGGGTGCATTGGCCCGAAACGATGTGCACATATCTGGAGGGGGATAAATTCCTCTTCAGCT
>CAZGKP010000391.1:0-1756 GCA_964526215.1 uncultured Candidatus Sumerlaeota bacterium | reverse complement strand
CTGATACTTTACCTCATCTTCTTAAAAGACAAATCCGGCAACTTTTTCTCCCCAGAAGAAAGCGTCCTCAAAATCTCCAGCTGGAGCAGCGTTCCTGTCTATGGGCTTGGAGACTTTTTTTTAGGGCATGGCATCGTGGGGGGAATGCTCAATAGCGGGTTCTACCAGGGGGAAACCGCTGCCCGAATAGCCCTGCGGATTTTAAGGGGCGAAGACGTCAAAAACATCCCCGTGGTCAAAAAAAGCCCCAACCGCTATATGTTTGACTATGACCAGATGAGGCGGTTCGGGCTCAAGGTCTCCGAACTACCCCGCGGGAGTATCATTATTAACAAGCCTATCTCTTTTTATCAGGAACACAAAAGGCTGGTTTGGGCGACCATTGTTGTCGTAACCTCTCTTACGACCATCATTATTATTCTTCTTATCAATGTAGTCCGGCGGCGTCGGTCAGAGGAGCAGTTGCGTCATGAGCACGAACTCATCACCCGCATTATATCGAATATCCCTCACGCGATTTTCTGGAAAGATACCCAATTGGTCTATCTGGGGTGTAATGAAAATTTTGCCCGCGTGGCAGGGGTGGGGAAGCCGGAGAATATTATCGGGAAAACCGATTACGCCCTGGCGTGGACAGAGGAAGAGGCAGATTTCTTACGGCAGCGCGACCGGGAAGTTCTCAGCACCGGTGTCCCCCTGGTTAACGTTGAAGTCTCGCAGCAACAGGCAGATGGGAAAACAGCCACCCTTCTGACGAGCAAGGTTCCGCTTCGTAACGCCGCTGGCAAAGTCATTGGCGTTGTAGGGATTTTTACCGATATTACCTTGCGCAAGCAGTCCGAGGAAGCCAAAGCCCGCCTTGCCACGGTGGTTGAACAGGCTGCCGAGATGATCATCATTACCAATACAGATGGAGTGATTGAATATGTCAATCCCGCCTTTGAATGCACCACGGGTTTTAACCGACAGGAAGCCATCGGGCAGAATCTCTGCGTTTTAATGAGCGGAAACCAGGACGAATCCTTTCATCTCCAGTTATGGGATACACTTCGGCGGGGTGAGGTCTGGAAAGGACACTGCACCAATAAGAAAAAGGATGGTTCGTTTTATGAGGAAGAGACAACCATAACGCCAGTCCGTGATACGTCAGGGACCATAATCAGCTATGTTTCCGTAGCACGTGATGTTACCCAGGAGCTTATGATGGAGATGCAGCTTCGCCAGGCGCAGAAACTGGAAGCCATCGGGCAACTTGCTGCTGGCATCGCCCATGAAATCAATACCCCCACTCAGTATGTGGGTGACAATACACGCTTCCTGAAGGACAGCTTTGCCGAACTCCTGAAACTCATCCAGAACCAAGAACATCTGGTTTCTGAGTTGAAAAGGCAAAATCTGATACCGGATTTATTGAAACGGCTGGAAGATGCCAAACAGGAAGCCGACCTGGATTATTTAATAGAAGAAATTCCCCAGGCTATCAACCAATCAATTGAGGGGATTGAACGAGTAGCGAAAATCGTTCGCGCTATGAAGGAATTTTCCCACCCCGGTGCTGAAGAAAAAACTCCCATTGATATCAACAAGGCAATTGAGAGCACCATCACCGTGGCACGCAATGAGTGGAAATATGTGGCGGAAATGCAAACCAACTTCGACCCTGAACTTCCCCTGGTTCCTTGCCTGCCCGGGGAGTTCAATCAGGTAATCCTGAATATGATTGTCAACGCCGCACACGCCATCTCCGAAAAGTTGG
>CAZGKP010000390.1:0-1757 GCA_964526215.1 uncultured Candidatus Sumerlaeota bacterium | reverse complement strand
AAGAGTCAAATAGGGTAGAGTTTGCCCCCATTTCCACTGGGTTAGATTGATATCTATGACGCATATGTAAAAAGTCCTTTTAAAGAGCCCACAGATTTCGCAGATTAACGCAGATTATTGACATTACAGGGTTTAAAAATCTGTGTCTTCTTTTCGAGCCACTGAAAGTGCCGAACATTCTGCGTAATCTGCGGATTTATACTTTTTACCGATGCATCATCTATAGTACTCTAGCAACAACATAAACAAGAGTAAAAAGGAAGATTGCTATGTGCATACGCAAAATAAACAAAGGTGTATTGACCTTCTTTAGGTCGAAAATATCACTCCACTTGAACGCTCTCGGGGGATGAACAGAGTCCAAAAGACCGGGTTGATGCAGACCTAAAGTTTCTTCTATACGATCAATATGCGTGAATTTTCTAATTTGTCCGGTTCTATGATGTTTAGTAATCGCAATACCAGATAAACTGGCGAAAAAAAGTACAAAACCTAAAATAACTACTACCCAAATATTGTTAAACTTCAAGTCTGCACCAATAAGACCAACAACAAGCAAAGCCTCAATCTCAAGGGTTTTCCATGTTTGTGAACGCGTCTGAATATGATCTCTCCATTCGATCTGGAGTTGCGTTCGCAAAGTTTCTTCTGTTGGTTCCTTATCCATTCCAGATTTGTTCATAATGTGTTTCGTCTCTATTCACAGTCAACATAATCTAACGTTGTTAATATATGGAAAATTGCAAAAATGTTTTCCTCCTATAAGGTTGATACCTCTTATATCCTGGGAAAGTACATAAACTTATGGGAGTATAATCAATGGATGTCAAGCGAAACTCAAACCGAATCCCAATCCGTGAAGTTTCGGGGATGCAGGAAACATCGAATAAGATATGGGGAAAGGGGAAATCGAGGCTTTTATCAACCACCTGGCAGTACACGAGAATGTTCCGCCTCCACACAACGTTTAATCCCCCCAATGCCTGCTTGGTTAGCGGATGAGGGCAAGGTCCATCTCTTGATTGATTATGTCTATCTGCTCAATGGCTATTGTGACTTTATCACCTAATCTGAATGTGCGACCTGATTTCTTGCCGACAAGCGTCATTGTGCTCTCTTCAAATACGTAATAATCGTTTCCGATGGATGCAATCGGCACAAGTCCCTCAATCGGATATCGCTTTAGCTCAATAAAGATACCGAAACCGGTGATGCCCGAAATCACACCCTCAAATTCCTCACCTATAAATTGCTGCATAAACTCGAGTCCCTTTATGTATGTGGCTTCGTTTTCAATATCGTCGGCGCGGCGTTCCTGGTCGGAGCAATGAACCGCCCACTCCGGCAAAATCTCGCTCCATTCATCAGCCCACGCGGTCTCGTGATACTCGCCGGATAATACTCCCTTCAGTATGCGGTGCACAATGAGGTCGGGGTATCGGCGGATGGGGCTGGTGAAGTGCGTGTAGCAACGACTGGCGAGTCCGTAATGCCCCTTGTTCTCGTGAGAGTATTGTGCACGCATCATAGCGCGCAAAATCACGCGGCGCAGTATCGGACCGACATCGCCTAATTCTTCGGTGCGGTCAAGTGCGTGTTGCAAGCCCCTGGGAGTAATGTTTCGCTTTGGTGGGATGTTGATGCCGAAATTTGCAAGGACAGGGGCGAGTTTGTGAAGCTTGTCTTGCGAAGGTGGTTCGTGTATGCGATAAATCGAGGGGAGATGGAGTCTGAAGATGCGCCGCGCAACAACCTCA
>CAZGKP010000389.1:0-1832 GCA_964526215.1 uncultured Candidatus Sumerlaeota bacterium | reverse complement strand
TTACAAATTCTTACAGAGCGATAGATTCTCTTTTCCTTGACAATGTGCGCAAGGTCAAAGGAAAAGAGAATCTATCGCTCTGTAAGAATTTGTAAAAGAACTAATGAAGACAAAAAATTTAACATCATATCGAGAAGTTCTCTCTGTTGCATTGCCGCTGGCTATCTCGACGGGTTCGTGGACGTTGCTACATTTTACTGACCGTGTATTTTTGAGCTGGTATTCGCAGGATGCCCTTGCGGCTGCTTTGCCGGCGGGGACGGCGAATTTTGCCTTCCTGTGTTTATTTCTTGGCACGGCGGGCTATACCACGACATTTGTTGCGCAATATTTCGGTGCAGGGCAGGAGAGGCGCATCGGTCCGGCAGTTTGGCAGGGGGCATTCTTTTCTTTCTTCTCGGGGCTTTTACTTCTGGGATTAATCCCGCTGGCTTATCCCCTCTTTCGCCTCATCGGGCATCCGGGGAACCTGCCAGCCCTGGAGGCTGAATATTTCCGCATACTTTGCCATGGGATGATATTTAATTTGCTCTCTTCGGTTTTCTCTTCGTTTTTTATAGGACTGGGCAGGACGGGCGTTGTGATGGTGGTGAATCTCGTGGGGGCGGTTTTTAACATTGTGCTGGATTATGCGTGGATATTCGGGAAGTGGGGATTGCCATCCTGGGGATTGGCGGGAGCGGGCTGGGCGACTGTTTTTTCTGCGATACTATCGGCGGTGGTTTTCTTTATTCTGTTTCTTTTGCCGAGAAACCGCAAGCGTTACGCGACGCTTACGGGATTTGGTCTGGAGTGGAGGTTACTTAAGCGACTCTTGCGTTTCGGTTTGCCGAACGGGGTTCAATTTATGCTCGATATGACGGCGTTTACGCTCTTCATACTCTTAATCGGACGTCTGGGGGAGGTGCAGCTTACGGCAACCAATATTGCATTTAATGTGAACGCCCTTGCATTTATGCCGATGCTGGGTTTCAGCATAGCGGTGAGCTCGCTGGTGGGGAGGTATCTGGGAAAGGATAGGGCGGATATTGCAGTGTCTACGGTGGAGAAGGCGTTCAGGCTCACTGTGGCATATATGGGTGTGGTTGCACTTTCTTACGTATTTTTTCCGGGCGTCTACGTAAGTTTATACGGACCGCGCAATGACCCGGCTGCACTTGCGGATGTGCGCCGGGTGAGCGTAATCCTGCTTCGCTACGTGGCATTTTTTTCCTTCTTCGATGCGTTCAACCTGGTTTTTAGCTCGGCTATAAGGGGCGCAGGGGACACAAAATTCGTGATGATGGTCTCGGTGATATGTTCCTGGTTTATTCTTATTATTCCCACCTTCCTGTGCTGTGTGGTATTTCACGGAAGCATCTATGTGGCGTGGACATTTTTCACACTCTATATAATGTCAATCGGGATTATATTCTTTTTCCGCTACCGTGGTGGGAAATGGAAGAAGATGCGAGTTATTGAGATACCTGCGCCGGAGGTGGCTCCTGCGCCGGGTGCCCTTGCCGAAAGTGAAGTGATGCGTTGATTATGTTCCGGGTTGACGGGTAACATAGCATCTCGGTAGTTAAACAGTGTCCCGAGAATTTCTTTACTACAAAGAACACAAAGCGTGCGAGGAGGCAAGAAAATATCTCCGTAGTTAAAGAACATCTTCATCCTTTTAGGGGAAGCGAAAGCCTTGTGATGACTCTTATGAAGATTTTTTTCTGCCTGCAGCGGATTTCGGGAGGGGCAATCCTCCTGCCTATGTCTGAGTAAAAAGGAAATCCCCCGGATGCGTTATCTCTTGGCAGTTGTGATTGTCATACTCGCGGCGCTTGTCGCAACGCCGT
>CAZGKP010000388.1:0-1865 GCA_964526215.1 uncultured Candidatus Sumerlaeota bacterium | reverse complement strand
AATCATTCAGGGTATAAGTTCCTACAATGCTAGTCGAGTCATAGATCCCATCAGCAAGCATCTGGACGCCTTCAAGCATAGCGTTCTCTGCCATATAAAAAGCCTGGGCTCTGTGCGTCCGTCCGTATTGTTTTAGATGATGGTATTGGCTTAAGGAGAAAATCCCGAAGCACATCATCGCAATGATAGTGGTGATGAGGAATGTGGCAATAAGGATTGAGCCCCGCTTTTTCCTTGAACCTCTTCGCCTCAGGCGAATTAAGACTTTCATTTTTCCTTCCTCCTTTTATATCAAACTGTTTATCTCTCACACTTGCCTCAGGTTTACGGCAAAAGAACGCGTGTTCATAATCCAGTTCGCCTGGGCACTGGGGTCTCGGTAGGTCTGGCGAGCATAACCATGATCACTGACATCAATAATAACCAGGATTACGCTACCATCGGGGATGCCACCTGTCTTTAGAACTGAGCGGAACCGGACATTATCGAGACGGACGATAGTTGAACTCCCACCCGATATACCGAGTGTCACCTCGTCTCCGGAATTACTCATATCCGGGTCGTAAGTAAGGGTGTGCGCAGTCGTATCGAAGTGGAGTTCCTGATTTGGAGAACCGACACTCGTTCGGAAAACTATCCTGTGATAAAAGGCTCCATCCAAGTCGGCAAGGTGTATGCCGGCATTGCGTGATGCCCCCTGCAAAAGCTCGGTTATTTTATCCTGAAGCCTGTCTGCCTCTTCAAAAACCTGCTGCTGAACAAAACCAACACGCTGTTCGCGGGCAATGAACACAAATAGATACATCAAGGCTACCGCAACTATTCCTGTTAATGCAGAGACAATAAGGAGTTCTATTATGGTCAGGGCAGATTGCCCCTTACGAATAAAGTGCCTTCTGGGGGTGAATCTTCTCATTTTATGTCCCCGGTTCGCCTGTGGCGAATTAGTTAAAGTCTTGATAAACTAATGTATCGAGCCGTATCGAGAGCCAATCGGCTCCACGACCAAGGGGAGGCTTCCAGCGCACATCTAATTCGATATGCTTTGAGCGTGTATCCGAACCTACCATCTGATTTGTAATGATGCATTTATATTGGGGAGAACTCCCCTCGAACCACTCGAGGTCGGGATGAAAATTGCGGAAATCCGTAGTCCAGAGACTTTGCCAGCCACTATTCGTGGGGAATCGAATATCCGGGGCGCTGTGTTGCCCATCATAAAGTGGGTTGATGGGTGTCCCCCCAACTATCTGGGAAAATGGCTTATTACGGGCAATCTCGATATAATGCTCGGCAAAATCCAGCATAATTGCTTGCTCCATTGCCTTGCGCGACTGCAGCCGCTGAAAATTTATCAAAGCCATCGTCGCCAGAAACACAACCGAGAGAATTCCGGCAGCAATTACTACCTCGACTATTGTAAAACCACTGGAGCACTTTTGCCCCTTAATATTTTCCGCCCACCGATGGCGCACCTTCCGCATTCGCCTCAACTCTCCTTCCCCGCATTCTACCAAATTTATACAATTAAGGAGCAAAAATCACGCCTTCCCAGCCCCGGGACAGACAATTATATTTCCCTGCGGACGTATAGCATTGAAAGTGGATGAGTTATCAGTGTGGTATTTTTACCCCGTGCCTCTTTTTTTCCCACAGCAGAGTTGTTACGGGGAGTGTGTGCCTCGAGACCATTGCACAAAAAATGTTCAAGCCTGTGAACATTATTACACGGCGAGGTGGTTCATCTTGACCAGTGATGCATATTCATCAGAAACTTTGGGCGGGATGCCATAATGGGTGCACATCAGATTAGTCCTAAAACAAGCGAATATTTTCCATAAAAAATGAAGTGGCTCTTTTATCTA
>CAZGKP010000387.1:0-1874 GCA_964526215.1 uncultured Candidatus Sumerlaeota bacterium | reverse complement strand
ATAATTACTACACACCTTTTGCACATGACTGGGATGTTTGCATCCACCTTAGCACAGAAAAGATTCTAAAATGAAGATGAAGACGAAGATGAAGTGGATGCAAGCATCCCAATCAGACGAAGATTTTATGAGAGAATATATTCGAGATTCCCTTCCGAATATAAGACATTATTTAAGACGCTGTGTATAAGAATGACGCATTAACCTCTTAATAAATCTCATCAACAGGTAGAGTGGATTTTTACGCAGGCGGTCAAGTCGCGCCTTCTCCTGCAAGAGTGAACTGATAAGTGCCTCATTGCTGGCATAATCGGTTGCGCGCTCAATCTCGCTTAGATAAACAGGCTCGGATGACGCTGAGAGTTTGCGGCGCGCGGCATTGTCGGGTGAACGTTTCGGCGTGGCAACCCATTCGAGTAGCGGACGCACCGTTCTTGCGAAGCTGTATTCTCGCAACACGAACGCCTGACCTTTGCGTCCGGTTTCTATAAGCTCATCGGGGCTTTGCGCCAGACGCTCCAGAAGCGCGGCAAGACTCTCCGAACCCGAAAATGTTGAGTCGGGACTCCTCATTTTGAATGTATACACAAGACCGCGCTGTGCCAGCCGCTGTGAAATCTCCGATAGCGACGTAGTTACAACCGGCAGCCCGTATCGCAAAAATTGCACGATGCGATTCCGGCTACCCAGAACTCCCTCATAAGTAAATCTGTCCACGTTTATGCCAACGTCCGACTCTGCATAATAGCGAGGCACATCTTCATAAGACACCCACCCGCACAGGATGTATCGCTCACGACGTGGCGATGACTCTATACGTCGGCAAAAATCCTCGTAGACATTTTCATTATATCCCTCAGTGCCGCCGCCGATTGAGAGAAAGACGAGTCTCGGAATACGCTCCATTGCCTCTTCCAATCCCTCAAAGAGCAAATCGGTGTCTATCCAAGTATTGTATGAGCCGCTCCAGCAGACCACGAAGGCATCTTCGGGGAATTTCCTGCCGCGCAGGAGGGGTGGCGATGGTTTTTGGAATTCCGGCGCGGCAGCCTCAACACCGCAGGGGATTGTGTCTATGAAGCGATGCCCGCCGGTTTCAGGTCCGAGTCGCCCAAGGAGCGCAAGCTGCCCGATAAGTGCGTGATTCTGCGCATCGGAGAGAGAAGAGAAATGGTCTGCCGTAGCGAGAATGATGCGATAGTATTTCCAGACGCCGAAGAGTTCATCTGCACAGCGCTTTTTGCCATAAAGCTCGGCTTTAGCCTGAATCTCGCAAATAGGGTCGCCGAAGCAATCCGCCCAGAAGGGTGCGAGGTCTGCCATTCTCGATGCGACATAATTGGGCAATACCGATGCGGCGCCGACAATGGCATCGGGTCGAAATCCGCCTGCAATTTTGCGCATTTGTACCATATCGGTGAAGGCTCTGTGTGTCAGGTTATACATCGTGAGGTTGGGATAAGGTTCGGAGCGAACGGCGTCCTCGGTGAGGTTCGGAAATGTCCCTTCTGTGCGGAGGCATAAGGCAAGAACCGTGTGTCCGGCATCGCACATCGGTTTGACGAGTTGCCAGGTGCGGATGCCGGGACCTTGAGCCGGTTCATCCTTTTCAAACGGCATCGGGCAGAACCCACAGATTTGAACACGCATAGAAACCACTCTCTATTCTTTTATCGGGCACATTATTCCCTGGCGTCCCGAATCCGTTGCCTCCCTTTATCATCAGGCAGGAGAAGTCGAATTTTTATGCACTTTTTTTCGAGCGGATGCTTCCGACATAAAGCCCCATCTCGCGATAGTCGCCATTCCAGAGGACGTCATTAGGGACATAGGGATTCTCCACAACCCAGGTGAACGTTTTCAACCCGGGAGCA
>CAZGKP010000386.1:0-1903 GCA_964526215.1 uncultured Candidatus Sumerlaeota bacterium | reverse complement strand
CGATATATGTAGCTATCCAGACATTGTGGGTATTTGTCGGGTCGCAGACGCCCTGAATCGCGCCGGTTGTGATGAATATGCCCATTACGGCTGCGGCGGAGAGCGGGCTTTCTTTGTATATAAGCATAGCGATGCCGAGACCCAGTCCCCACAGGTTCAATGGTCCTCGATATAGCGCGAGCGGCGCACATAATCCAAAAACGAGCACATAGCCGAGCCGCGTGGTTGGGATTATGTGGCGGAGTAAGGGCTGGAGATAGCGGCTCACTTCGCGGTTCCACACCGCCATAAGGAGCATCCCGATGCCGAGCATCAAGAGGACGGCCGGCATCACACTCTCGGCGCCCTCAATCATTGATTTTGTCAGCACCTTTATATTGTTGCCACGCCTGTCCCAGGTCGTGATGACGCAGAAAGCCAGCCCCGCAATGAATGCCGGTATAAACTCCCATGCGCCGATGTATGTGTCCCAGAACCGCGCAACATCGGTGAGGAGATTGATGAATGCATCCAGCCAGCCATTCCACCCGCGCACCCAGTTTGTCAGATTCACAAAAGTCGTCAGGCGAAATACCAGTATGATGGGGATTATGGGCGAAAGGAGTGCGATTGGGTGGACCCTTTTTTTTGCGCGGGCATCCGGCGCAGTTGTTAGCGCAAAGTATCTACGGCGGCGTTTACCCTTCAGGTTAAAGATGATAAAAATCGCTCCCATCGAGAGATACAGTGCAATCATAACGAGGGCAGCGAGCTGGATTTGTTCGCGGTCAACTCTCAAAGATGCCTCATAAAGCGCCCAGTTGCCCGGATTAAATGTCCCGCCTGCGCACAGCCCCACAAGAAGCACACCGCCAGCCACCAGTGGGTCAATCCCTAATGACATCATTATGGGCAGTATGATTGTGCCGACCATAATAATTGCACCCAGTCCGCCCAGGGTGGTAAATAATATAAAGCAGACAAGCATCATTACGATAGCGACAAAGATTGGATTATCGCCAGCGAGCTCGGCGGCATATTTTATAAATGTCTCTGCGATTTTCTTTTCCCTCACAAGAACCGCCAGCATCCCACCGAAAATCGCTACGGTGTATGCCGTGTGAAGCCGAAGCGCCCCTTTTGCGATGACGTCATTCACAATCACCTTGAGCCGGAAGCAGCCCAGGAGTTTTCCGAGAGTTGAGAGGTCAGCGATTCTGGCAAGTGCACTGCTATTGATGAGCAGAATTGCCATAAGCGAGAAAATCGTGCCGAATCCTGCGGCGGCGTGTGAAATCTTCCTCCCCCGCGCAAGGCTCACAAAAACCACCACCAATATAAACCATCCCGCCGCCCACCATAAAAGAAGCAGAAACGCTCCCTCCCCCATATATTTATAGAGAATCAGAAAAAATTGCGTGTATTGCACAACGCCGATGAGGGCGAATAGCAAAGCCATTATGGGCAGTGCGAGCAGGGCGGAGATTTTGCGAGAATACATCCCGGCAATCATCACAAAGAAAACCAGCATCATCAAGATGCCGGGCAGATAGTCGGAGAGGAAACCCACAATAGATTCTTGAGACATAACTACACCTCGGTAATGGTGAACAATCAGTAAAGCTATAAAAGCCGCAGACTTGTCCCACGAAGGAGAATTGTATAGCGCTACCGCACAAGTGGGTTGACTTTTTGCCGAAAAACGTCAATAATTGAAACGTTTAAACTCTCGCGGAAGGGAAACTGTCAAGTTCGATCTGGCAAGGGCGGATTGCCGGTGGATTGTGGGACAGATTTTCTGGCGGGAACGTTCCGAAAATTTATCTGCCAATCCGCAACAGGCGAAGGCGACAACGGATATAGAGTCATTCGCGGATTACGTTCATCCTTTTGGGATGGGCATAAACCTCGGGATGCTGCTGAG
>CAZGKP010000385.1:0-1904 GCA_964526215.1 uncultured Candidatus Sumerlaeota bacterium | reverse complement strand
CGCCTGAAGCGGAAAAATGTTTATTTACCCACATACGAGAATGCCGAAGGCGCGCCTTCGGCTTTCTCTGCGCGCTCTGCGTGCTCTGCGTGAGCTCAAAACTGAAGGATTAAGGAATCTTCATCGCGGCAGATTAAAAAACTTGACCGCCGCAGAGAACGTTCAGTAATGATACCATTTAATTTCGTGCATCCTTTTAGAACAGTATTCATTAAAACTGATTAGACTATAGAGTTTCCGAGGAGCACAACTTTTTTTGCATCTTCTTATAATTTCTGCCAGACTATTGAACATTTTGTAAATAGAGGGAGAGGTTGCCTCTCTCAACAGATTTTCCCGTCAGGCTATCCCCGGAGTAGCCAAACCCTGCATAAGGGCAGCAAAATTTAATCTCCCGCGCATTAAGGCTGTCCTGGCGGAGGCTTCAGCAAGTTATATAATGATATTGGATTCCGTTGTTTTAAAGATTAGGCGCTTAATGCGAATCCTGACATATCGGCGAAAAGTATTTTACCCGCAGACCTGCCCGTCGCGGTGGGAGGCATGAAGTATGATTTTGCCTGCGGAAGGAGATGTATAAACAATGCGCAAAGGTTTTACTTTTGTCCTCATAATCATAATCCTGTTGGGAGGTCTGGGCATTGCGGCTCTTCTCCTCGCCACGCGCCCTCGCCAACAACAAAAAACTCATTCCGAAATAGATACCTTAGTCACAGCCATCATAGCCAATGATACGGCTACCACAATGACAGTCGAGGGATTCGGGACAGTCCGCGCAAAAAAAGAAGTTACGGCAACTGCCGAGGTCTCCGGTAAGATTATGTGGATGTCGGCGAAGGCGAACGAGGGGAGGTTCTTCAAAAAGGGCGACCTGCTTACTGAGATTGATCCCCGCTCTTATGAGCTTCCCGTAAAGCGCATAAAGGCGAATATTGAAAAACAAAAAGCAGAACTCTTGCGGGTTGAACAGGAGAGAGAAAATAATCAGCGTAATCTGGAGCTGGCATCTGAGCATCTGGGACTCGCCAGAAAGGAGTGGGAACGCCAGAAGCAATTAAGAGCCACACAGGTGGCAGCGGACGCATCCGTTGAATCAGCCAGAGCTAAATATCTGCTGAGCAAGACAAAAAATCAAGCCATCGAAAATGCCCTTTCTATCCTGGTGCCACAAAAGGCAGCGGCACAGGCGCAATTGAATATCACACAGGCGGAACTTGGAGAGGCGAAACTCAACCTATCGAAGACCCGGATATTTGCCCCATTTGACGGACGCACTGCAAAAAAATTCGTTGAAGAGGGACAATTCATTACGGTTGGGACACCACTTCTGGAGATTTACGACACCCGCACTGTTGAGGTGACGGTTCAGATTCCCCTTGAAGATATGCGCTGGCTTGACCTGAGTGCACCACAACAGATCCTGAAAGAAAATTTCGATAGTGGTGATATTCCCGCCGAAATGCTACCACGGGCTTTTGCGCATC
Organism: uncultured Candidatus Sumerlaeota bacterium; assembly: GCA_964526215.1. Taxonomy (GTDB): domain Bacteria; phylum Sumerlaeota; class Sumerlaeia; order MWCT01; family MWCT01; genus CAZGKP01. Next base: position 420 of record CAZGKP010000385.1, on the reverse strand, counting down.
TTGATACGGGAGAGAGGAATATTACGTGGAAGGGTTTTGTCTCCCGTGTGGGTGGCGTGGTGGAGAAAGCCACACGCACACTTCCCGTAATTGCTGAATTCCCCGAGCCGTGGGCTTCCTTCCAACCGGGAAAAGTCCCGCCACTTGTTCCGGGGATGTTCGTCAGAGTAGAGATTATGGGAAGGTGTTTTAGCAATATTTACGAACTCCCGCGAAGTGCCATTCGTCCCGCCACCACCATTTATATTGCGGAAAAAGGATTACTGAGAATTCACCCGGTGCATATATTGCGCACTATGGAAAACAAAGCTTACGTAGATAAAGGCATTCAGCCCGGCGAAAATATAATTATATCACCGCTTTCCGTGGTTACGGAAGGGATGAAAATCCGAACAGACTTAAGGCAAAAGTAAAAGGCAA
>CAZGKP010000384.1:0-1919 GCA_964526215.1 uncultured Candidatus Sumerlaeota bacterium | reverse complement strand
GGATGTCGCCCTGAATATACCCTTAAAATTACCAGCGATGCGGTGCATTCGGGAAATTTCGCCCTGAAGGTCTCATACAATAAGCCGCCAGGTACTGAATGGGCTACTATTGAGGTAATACCACCCAATCGAGACCTGTCCCATTTTCGTTATCTTACCCTCTGGGCGTTTGGAAGAGCCGACATCCTGGCAAAGATATATAACACTGAAGTTTACCAGCAGGATATCTCTACACAGAAAGCCGATAAACCGAATGGCTGGACAAAACTTGTCTATGATATGTTACCACTTAAAACTGTGGATATGAATAATGTGTCAAAGATTCTGTTTTTCATTCAGCCCGGTAAAGCCGCCGCTGGTTCAATCGTCATTGATGACTTGAGACTGGAAAAATAGAGATGAGAAGAAATACAGGTGGGCACAAATCCTGGGACGATACAGGGGTCAACCTCGTTATTTATTTGGAACCAGAACGGTAAATTTTATACCTTTCGGTTCTTTGTTTAATTTCCAAGCTATCTTTTCTGATAATTAAATCAACAGGGTTCAATGTAAAATATTTTAACTCATCACCACTCATACAAGCATATATTGAAGTGACCGCAGACGAGTCAATATTCCACCCCCTTTCAGTTACTTTACGTCCCCGAAATGAAACGAAATTATCTGTTATAACTCCACCGCTATACCTTTCCTCGTCCTCACCGTATTCATCTTTATAAGTTCCAAATCTGTTGGCACCTTTACTAATAAAATAATGTATTGGTTGTTGATGGAGATTAATTCTACCTCCTTTAAGATTAAATCCTTTATTACCCAAATTTGTATCATGCTCGATACAAATTTCGCTAAATAAGAAATGGAGAATGGGAAGAGATGTTCTGTTGATATTTACTGGATTGTCTCCCCACCATTCCTGATAATACGGATTGAACAGGAAATAGTAAACCGTTCCTTTTCCGAATCTCTTACGGATTAGTCCCGGCTGTTTTTTGCCATTCACTTCCAACTGGAGCAATATCTCTGCCTTCGGGTCCAGAGTTCCATAGTTTCCCTCAACATAGTATGTATCCTCAATTTCAACATCCGGAATATTATATTTACTATTGGGAACTATAATTTTTACCTTTCCCCGTTTCAATTCCGATATCCTTATTCCCCTTAACTCATCGAGACTCTTTTCATTTTTTTTATTTAGCCATAAATATCTATCATATTTACCAAACGTATTACCTATTATGAGGGTCCCGCTCTTTCTACAATAATTAATCAGTTTCTTTGCAACTTCAGCATCTAATTTTTTATCATAAGAGTGGAAGTTGGCAAAGATAATGGGTTGTGCGTAAGGGTTAAATTCAGCGGTGTCCGTAATGACTTCATAATTCACATTCATTTCCAGTAAATCCCATACCATTGTTGTATGCTCAACCCAGCATTTTTGTCGCAGGTCATAGATTGCATCCAGACCATGAAAGACATAGACTTCCGGCTTTTCTGCATAATCCGAGGGGGCGATTTTTTCATTGCTCTGGGAGAATAGTGAATGAATAGATTTAAAGGCATAATAAATGGGAAGAGGTTCACCTTTTGTGTTCTTGACAATCCCCCACGGACCTTCGTTTCCTCTGTAAAAATACATAAAGTAACTTGTCCCCGTTACCTCAGGTAAGAAACTGAATAATGCTAACGAATCGGAAGCCATACTTGCCTTTACGTCATCATTGGGCACCAGTCCATGTGTTCCACCATCCAACGACCTTGTTCGAAATCCAAAGTTACTTACATAAGGTGCTATACCCGTAATGCCCGATACTAATTTTGTTTTGACTACTTCTTCGCGAAAGCTTACATCGTAACCATTGTGTCCCAGAGAATAGTTGTTTACTCCAAAGGTGTCTAAAAACGAATAGCGCGGGTCT
>CAZGKP010000383.1:0-1936 GCA_964526215.1 uncultured Candidatus Sumerlaeota bacterium | reverse complement strand
CCGCGGCGAATCATTCTTTTCTGCCCGGAAGAATCTGGCGTGTCCTTATTTCAAGGGCAAGGGAATTACCTCGCGCAGAACTGTGGCTTATATGCTGGGTGGCGGGAACAATCCTGCCATTTACAATCCTTTTGACGATGAGGATAAGTTACATCCAGCCCTGCTATCCGGCGTTCGGTTTGTTGCTGGCGCTTTATTACGTGCGCAAAGGTGTGAAAATCACCGACAGGCGGCTTCAGCACACATTTACGGCATCAGCACTTTCGATTTTTATCCTCGGATGGGGTCTAGCATTTTATGGCGCCGCGGTGGTAAGCTCATCGTCCCTGAAAACACCGCGGGTGATTGGTAATTATCTGGAGGACAAATGGATTGCGGAGCGACTGCGTGACTTTGGAGAGCGTCCCTACAAACTCATCCAGTATGACCACTTCAATCCACTTTATGACTTTACTACAAGGCGTTGCTCAATTCTCGTTAAAGAAAAGATTCACAAACAATGGCACTTGCCACCAGAGATGTCGGCAAGTAAGCAGCAACTTGCAAAATGGGTGGAGGAAAATCGCCCAATGGTTATCGTTATGAAATCAAAACGCCTCAAAGACTTTGCAGACGAACCCTGGCAAAATCTCAAGATTCTTTTCGCAGGAAGACGTTACGCACTATTGGTAACCCCACCCCTAACAATTCCTCAAAAATAACCCATTGAGGCACACAAAAAGATAATTTCAGACTTCCCGACCAGTCATTAATGAATAGCTGAGGACGAGTCTGGAGATACGCCTTGGGCGTGCGGGATGATTGACCCATGAGATAAAAAAACCTGGCTGAGAAACAAGATGCAAAGATTATGGGCTTCGGGAAGGAAAGAAAGCCACAAAGTCGTCGGGAAAACTCCTTTTTCTCTCTGATAGATACTTATCATAAATGCCCCCCCCAGTGCGCAGAAAATAAATCTTATTTTGTAACACTTTAGCAGTATGAAAAAATATATAATATCAGACAGGATAATCCGCCTGAGGCGGATTATTCTGTCAAAAATCTCTTTTTATCTTTTCATTTTTCAAACAGCTAAACCGATACCTTATTTTTTATGAAGGATAATGTGAACTATATCAGCGACGTTGATAACAGCGTCTTCGTTTTTGTCAGCTTCTGGAAGCCGGCTTTGGGGAATGATAAGTCTTGCTAAAATGTGGTCGCGAATCGTCTCCAGTGTTATGGCAGGGAAATATTCATACGCGCCGATGTCGAAATTCGACCCATCACCGCGGGGCTCGGCAACGGCGTCATAAGGCCTGGGATTGCCCTCAAAATCTTCTCTTAAGCCTTCCTGGAATGCTCCCGCATCAATGCAAGGAGAATCCTCCATTAGATGAAAATCACCCTTTGCGGGAGCGACAAATTTCGGATCGTCCGAGATATTTCCCTGTCCTGCAATACCGCCCTGGATACAGCTATAAGTGGGGTTACCACATTTGTCGAGTTGTCCCCCTGTGTTTCCCCAGATGATACAATTAGTGATTCCGCTTGAGCTGCTGAATCCCCCGCCGTGCATTGCCTGATTGGCGAAAACAGTGTTGTTGCGGACCTTTCCGCTGCAGTTGTAGAAACCTCCGCCGTAGTAGCTTGCCGTGTTGCTGGTTACGATGTTGTTTTGAATGGTGCCGCTGCAATAGGAAAACCCGCCGCCCAGCCGGACCGCACCGTTTTCGGAGACCAGGTTCTTTTCGATAGTGCCGCCACAATGAAAAAGTCCTCCACCATCGTAGCCGCTGGTATTATTTATGATATCGTTGCTGGATATAATGGCGTTACAATAGGCAAGTCCTCCCCCGCCGTAGGAATGGCCTGTAGCTGCGTTGTTTTGAATAACATTATGGCGAATCTCTCCATTACAGTTATAGAGACCTCCACCGCTCATATTCTGTTGTTT
>CAZGKP010000382.1:0-1966 GCA_964526215.1 uncultured Candidatus Sumerlaeota bacterium | reverse complement strand
CATTATGGGATGGTGCTGCAATTATTTGGTCTTTTCCTTCACAAAAGCCTGGGGGGCAAGTCCGAAAGATTTCTTTTTCAATCAGTTCCTGAAAGTATCCGCCCCAGGACTTCTCCCCGGTGGCTGGGGAAAGATTTCCTACCCAATTTTGATTGGAACCATAATTGCCTGGGGCACGATTATGGCATGCATCTGGAGGGGCGTAAAGACTGTCTCAAAGGTGGTTTATTTCACGGTTATGGCGCCCTGGTTTCTTTTATTAATCTTTGTGTGGAGAGGAATCACCCTACCGGGTGCAGCGGAAGGACTGAAGTACTTCCTTTTTGTAAAGGCACAGTGGTCTTATTTGTCCTTATCGAGCACCTGGCTCCACGCCTTCACCCAGGTCTTCTTTTCCCTCTCAATAGGGTTCGGGATTATGTTCGCCTATGGGAGTTTTATGAATCCGAAGACCAGTATAGTCAAAAACGCATTCATCATCGGTATTTCGGATTCCCTGACGGCATTCGTTGGCGGACTTGCCGTTTTCTCCAGCCTGGGTTACCTTGCCACACCGGAGGGGGGAGGTATTCCCATCAGTGAATGGATGGATTCCAGTCTCGGAATTTGTTTCGTCGCCTACCCCATCTTGATAAATAAGATTCCTGCCGGAACGATTCTCGGTCCCCTTTTCTTTCTTATGCTTATAACCCTGGCTATTGATTCCGCCTTTTCTCTGGTTGAGGCGTCTATTGCCCCGCTTGAAGATAAATTCAAATGGCATCATAAAAAGGCGATGTTCGCCGTTTGCTTCCTTGCCTTTCTTTTTGGAATTCCCATTACATTTCGGTCCGGTCTTTACTGGTTCGATGTGCTGGATAACTTTATGAACCAATTCGGGCTGGCGCTTGCCTGCCTTGCAGAGTGTATCATATTCGGATACATTTACCGCGCAAGTCGCGTTAGAAATGAACTGAAAGAGAACCCTCATAATAAATTGGGCAAATGGTGGGAATGGATGATTCGATACATTTCGCCTCCGGTGCTCATTTACCTGCTATATAATGAAGTGGCGGCTCGCGTCAAAGGCTCGTATGAAGGTTATCCAAGGACAGTTGAGTTTTTCGGCGGTTGGTTTGTGCTGATTTTTATCGCATGCGTGGCTTTATCACTAACTCTGTTTAAACGCCGGAGGAAATCACCCGCATAAATTAATCCGGTTCAATAAGCATAGAGGTTGCCGTAGGGGCGGGTGGTAACGGGAACTAATTTGATGAGTTTATCAATGACCTTCTCAATATCAAGATTGTTCACACTGATTTCATTCACATAATCTGTCAGGACTTCATTCAAGAGGCGGCGTTCTGATTCTGTGATTTCGGTGGCTGCCACTTCGGGGCTGAGTTTGTTTTGTTCGACATCTCCCGCAATAAACAGCGCGCCTCCGTGCATCCCTGTGCCTACATAGCGCCCGACTATATCTTTACTTCCCTCACTGCCGATGCCGAGGACAATAATCATTCCCCCTGCCATATACTCACCCACATAATCATTGACCGTTCCACCGATTACGATGATGGGGAATCTGTCTTCGTATGATTTCATATGTATGCCTGTGCGATAGCCGACGTCCCCGCGGATATAAATCCTGCCGCCCCGCATCGAGTGCCCCAGTATGTCGCCCGCATCTCCATAAATGATGACCTTGCCCTCGTTCATTGTATTGCCGACACCATCCTGCGCATTGCCGTGAACGATAATTTCAGGACCATTCATAAACGCCGCAAGGTCATTACCCGGCACACCCTCGATGATGATTTTCAGCGCACCGTCCATACCACATCCGATATAGCGATGCCCTGCGACATTCTTCAGGACAATCTCGGCATCTTCACGCGTAGCCTGACGAATCCTCTCGTTCAGATTCTTATACGTCAATCCTGCGGCGTCTATAATATTACCTCGATAGCCACCCCTGATACGATGT
>CAZGKP010000381.1:0-1967 GCA_964526215.1 uncultured Candidatus Sumerlaeota bacterium | reverse complement strand
CAGGTAAATCGGGATGGAGAAATTTGAAGAGATTGCATAACCCGACTGATGAAACAGTGGCTATCCGGGGCCATATCCCTGCGGTGGTGAGTATAGTAAGCGGCTCTTCAACCACCGGTGCATCGGCTGCGGCAATAAGGACATCAGAGCCGCTCACCCCCTCCTTTCTCATTACATAATGGCATATTATGTGGCGCGCGACATTGAACGGGATGTGCTTCTGCGCCTCAAACCTCGCCATCCGTCCGAGCTCATCCTTATCCACCGATGGTAAAGATACATAACGCACAGTTACGTAATGCTTCGGTATGAGCAGTATGCTCTCTCCGGGGTGAAACTTCCGTTCCTTCAAAGCGGCTTTAAGTGCCTCTCCCTTTAATCGGGCGCGGCGTAAGGCATCCTTCTCCTCAATAATGGGGAATCGAACGGTGAAAAAATCCCCCACTTTAAGCCCGCCCTTCGGGCGTCGCACAGAAAGCACCTTGCACTCTTTTTCATTGATGTCGAAAGCCGTGTATAAATTTGCCATCACAACAACCTTGTGAATTGTGAATAGTGAATTCAGATTTATAAACGGAGCGCCGAATTCATCATTCACTGTTCACTATTCATAATTCTTCTTACCTCTCCCGCCACTGGAGGATTCTGACAGTGGGAGATTGAACGGTGATTAAATCATCGTCGCGTTCTTTGTCCACCCTCTTTACGCGTTCCAATACCGAGGGGTCATAATCATCCGCAGATGTATCAACATTAAAGGTTTCGTAGGTGCGCCTGACAACCGCCTCGATTGTGCGATGGGCGCGCCCCGACCTCCCTTTTGCAATGATGCGGAAATTATTGGAACTCGTGCAAAGATGCTGAATGTTACTCATACGGCTAATCAGTGGACCCGAAAGCCCATCCACCTGACTGAGTTCGCCAATATTCCGAAATGCCTTGTCATTATCGAAGTCTTTATCTTTTGAGCCTCGTCGGAACTCAACGATGCGCCTTGCAATCTCACCGGGGTCGGGGTCATTTATGCGAGCAGCCGCAATGATTGCCGTGAGAACCGCCTCACCGGCAGTATTTACATTTACCTTGCCCGAGGAATTCACTGTCAGGAGGTCTCGCAGCCCCTCGGGTTCTTCATCTTCCTTCTCGGAGGTATTACGGTGTCCCACCCCGCTGACGTGCCGATAGCTGCGCTCGCTGCGTGCACGCTCCCGGAGGAGTTCCTCCTTTCTCGTTTCGGGGTCAAAGCCGTAGAATATCTCAGGGGTGATGCCATAGACTTCGAGTAGTTCCTCCACCGATGTGAATTTATCGTTCTTGGCGCGGTATTCGGGGATATCATCGGCGTCCGGGTCAAGGTCGAGGTCTTTTGCGCGCTTTTGCGCATATATCTCGCGCTCACTCTGCCCCTCACCTATGGCGGGGTTATCGTCAGCGTCCCGCCAATCAATAATGGCAAGTGCAATCCGATTTGCTTCTTCATCCTGGTCTTCCCCGATGAAATATTTAATGAGTTCCTTTAAGACGAGTGGACTGGCGGTATTGAGATTTATGAGGCTTTCCTCATCCATAATGCGGACAGAATAAGTCCCGCCCGCCATCTCCACATAAGTTTTATCATCGGGTTTTTTCCAGATGTCGCCCTCCGCATCAAGGATTTGTGATTTCTCTGCGCGGTCAATCAGCATATCGTTTTTGAGGTCGCAAAGCGCCTTTGCGACTCCCGCTTTCGCCAGCTCAAACGCAATCAGGTTATCTTTCTTGATCTTTGTCAGACGCACCTCAAGACGCATCTCGTATGCGAGCGAATAGGCAATGAGGGAAAGCACCGTCACTATCCACAGCGTCAGGAGGAGTATAACACCCCGATTTCTATGCATCCTGCAAGTCCTATTCCTCATCCTCTTTTTCCTCCAGAGAGGGGATGTAATTTTCCAGCGCAGTGGGTATTCTGATTAAGGTCGAGAAAG
>CAZGKP010000380.1:0-1968 GCA_964526215.1 uncultured Candidatus Sumerlaeota bacterium | reverse complement strand
CTTTCAGAAAAAACTCTCTTTGACAGGATAGGCAGGATTAACAAGATAATAAATAGTCTCATAATGTCCACTGTGCGATGTCTTATCGAGTATTCTTTTGTGCGCCTCGTGGAGGGAGTTGTATAGAAAATGTTGGATTCCAACCACCGGGCGAACATTCTGTATATCCAAGAGTCATTATTAAAACGACAGTCCGGGGATTTTGATGCCGCCGGTGAGGCGAGAAAGATTTTCCTGACTAAGCTCCTTTGATCTCGCTATTCCGGCATTCACCGCCGCTAAAACAAGGTCTTCAAGCATCTCTATGTCATCGGGGTCAACGGCTTCGGGGGAAATCTTGATGGATAAAAGCTCCTGGTTGCCGTTGAATTTGACCGTGACCACCCCTCCACCCGATGAAGCCTCTACCGTCTTGTGCGCAAGTTCCGCCTGCATCTTCGCCATTCGTTCCTGGAGCTCGTGCTGCATTTTTTGAATCTGTTTAAAATCGAGCATAACGTTTCCTCCTTAATTTCATTCAATAATGCCTCGGTAAAAAGTATTTTATCCACAGACTATGCAGGTTTAATAGATTTGCACAAAAGGCTCCGTCATCTGTGATTTTTCTATTTGTGATTCTTACCATAACGTCATTTAATACTTTTCCCGTCGAAGTGGGTGAGGCTTGTGTTAAAGAGCGCTTTGATGCGTTCCACGGCATCTTTAGCATCCGGGTTCTTCTGGAGCAGGTCAAGAACCATCTTCTTCGAGACAGTGGTCTCTCTGAAGAGGTGCCGGTATTGTTCGGGGTTAATGTCTGAAGGGATTTGCCCTTCGGCAGGGACCGGCTCTTCATTAACTATGGGACTATCTTCGGCAGATAAAGCTGTCTCTCCAACCGCGGAAGGAAACTCGGTTTCCTCGTCGGGTTCGGATGCCACCGGAATAGGTTGAATCAACGGGGCGGTCTCTGAAGGTTCCTTCTTGCTGACCTGAACCTTTACGCGAGCCGGTCTGCCCAGAAGCCTGCTCAGGGTTTTTTCCATCAACTGAATGCTGTCAGGAGAGGTGAGCATCTTTTTATCAAACTCACCGGACACATTGATAAATAGTGTATGGTCGTCAAATTTATGAAGGGAACTGCGGCTCAGGACATCTTCTATAATGTGTTTCCTTTCCCCAGCGGCTTTCTTGAATTGTTCCCAGAGTCTCGTGTGGTCTCCGATTATGTCCGGAGCCAGGGGCTGGATGTCCATCTCAAGCGGATTTGCCTTCCCACCGAAAAGGTCGGCCGTAACCGCTTCCGGTTTGGGCGTTAGAGGACTGACGTCTTTACGAGCCGGCACCTGTCCAGTAGGTATACGGGTTCTTTCAATCCCCTCGATGCGTTTAAGGACAGTCTCTATATCTACATCGCTCTGGATAACGCTCAGCTTGATAAAGGTAAATTCGAGGAGGAAGCGCACCTGCGCCGAGCCTTTCATCCTCTCCTCCAGCAAAAGGAAGTTATTCATAATGTTCAAAAGGAAGGGAAGGGAGAGGTTCTTGAGGAGTTTCTGAATTTCATTCAGGCGCTCTTCAGTGAAATTTGCCAGGGAGGGGTTGCCTCCCGACTTCAGTATCAAGAGGTCACGGATGAAGCCCTGAAATGTCTTCACGAAGCGTTCGAGGTCGCGACCCTTGTTCACGAGCTGCGCCACACGGGTAAGGAGGGCACGCACATCCCTTTTCGCAAGGTCTCGCACCGTCTCGATAAGCAGGTCATATTCCACAAGACCCAACAGCTGGCTTACATACTCAAACTTCAACTTTCCCCCGGAGAGCGAAATGAGCTGCTCAAGGGCAACCTCGGCATCACGCATACCGCCCTCGGCACTCGTGGCGATTGCATTCAGGATGGCATCTTTTTCCTTTGTGGAGACCTCAATCCCTTTTTCCTTTGAGAGGATGAGGTCGAGCCTATCAATAATGTCTTTTGTAGATATACGT
>CAZGKP010000379.1:0-2012 GCA_964526215.1 uncultured Candidatus Sumerlaeota bacterium | reverse complement strand
CTCCAAGTTCTTCTTGATGGTGGCTTCGAGCTGTTCGGCTTCGGCGAACTGCTCATACAGCGTGGCCGAGAGCTCGGCCATCTTTTCCTCGAAGGGAATGCCGTCGTCCTTTACCTCAGCCGCGCCTACATATCGGCCCGGGGTCAACACATAGCCGTGTTCCTTGACCTCGTCGGTAGTGGCGCTCTTGCAGAAGCCCGGCATGTCCTCGTACTCACCGGCATCTTTCTCTCCGCGCCAGGCATGATAGGTCGCAGCGACCTTGTCGATCTCTTCGTCAGAAAAATTTTTGTGGGTTCGGTCGATGAGTGCACCCATCTTGCGCGCATCGATGAAAAGCGTGTGACCGCGCCGATTGCGGAACTTGCCGTTCTCCTTGTTCCGCGCCACAAACCAAAGACAAGCAGGTATCTGCGTCGTGTAGAAAAGCTGACCCGGCAATGCAATTATGCAGTCCACGAGATTCGCTTCGATAATGCTCCTGCGGATTTTACCCTCGCTTGAGGTACTGGTGGACATTGAGCCATTAGCCATCACGAAACCCGTAATGCCGGTCGGTGACAGATGATGAATAAAATGCTGAATCCAGGCATAGTTGGCGTTGTTCACCGGCGGGATGCCATACTTCCACCGAACGTCTTCCCGCAACCGCTCTCCGCCCCAGTCTCTCATATTGAACGGCGGATTGGCGAGGATGAAATCCGCCTTGAGGTCTTTGTGCAGGTCGTTGTAGAAGCTGTCCGCGTGCTGTCCGCCCAGGTTGGCGTCAATGCCCCGGATGGCGAGGTTCATCATAGCGAGCCGCCAGGTTGTGGGATTGGATTCCTGACCGTAGATAGCGATATCGCCCAGCCTGCCGCCGTGCTCTTCCACAAAACGCCGGCTCTGGACGAACATACCGCCGGACCCACAGCACGGGTCGTAAACTCGCCCCTTATACGGTTCGAGCATTCGCACCAGCAGTTTGACTACGCATTGGGGCGTGTAGAACTCGCCGCCGCCTTTGCCTTCTGCGGCTGCAAAACGTCCCAGGAAATACTCATAAACCCGGCCAAGGATGTCCTTTGAGCGAGAAGCCTCATCACCCAGCCCGATCTTGCCGATAATGTCAATGAGTTCGCCCAGGCGGTGTTTGTCAAGTGAAGGGCGGGCATAGTCTTTGGGTAAGACGCCCTTGAGTTTCGGATTCTCCTTTTCGATGGTAACCATGGCGTCGTCAATGAGCTTGCCGATGGTTGGCTGCCTGGCGTTTGACTGAAGGTAATCCCAGCGTGCTTTCTTATGAACCCAGAAAATATTGGTGGCTGCATATTCGTCTCGGTCTTCGGGGTCGGTGTATTCAGTCTCTTTAGCATCTTCCAGCTCACGATATTTCGCCTGGAAGGCATCGGAGATGTATTTCAGGAAGATCAGCCCGAGAACCACATGCTTGTAGTCGGAGGCGTCCATATGCCCCCCGGAGCTTGTCGGCCGCAGCCCACAATTGGTTCTCAAAGCCGAGATTGGCACTGTTCCCTTTTTTTTCGGTCATGTGTTTCCTCTTTCAATATCCGCCGAACTATGGCATATATGGTTTCTTGATAAAACCTTTATCTCGCGATTTTGCTATATAAGACCGAATTCAAAGAGCTATCCCGACTTTAATATTTTAGGGCTGTGCATATGGAAACAGTTGTCCTTGGACATCTTATATGGTTTCTATATAAGCCCCGGCATTTTTCATCGGTCACAGGGAATCAACCGGACTACGGACACCCTTTCCTCCACGGTTCAGGAGATGCGTATAGTTCATTGTAGTCTTCACATCTTTATGACCAGGAAGCTCCTGCACGGTGCGGATATCGTAGCTGTCTTCGAGGAGAGGAGTGGCAAAGGAGTGCCGGAAAGTGTGGTAATTGGCGCGTTTCGTTATGCCCGCTTTCCGTGAGTGCAGGGACATAATCGCTAAATGCCCTTACTCCCCCATCACCTCTTTTGCCTTTACGCCAGTGGTTATCCCCTCGACCATCAGA
>CAZGKP010000378.1:0-2055 GCA_964526215.1 uncultured Candidatus Sumerlaeota bacterium | reverse complement strand
AATGTGGGGCTATCGGAATAATGGAAATACTATTGAGGAAAGGGCGCGGGACACCTGCACCGCCTTTCGCAATCACCTCTTCAATACCCATATGGGAATGGCTGGGAAACAAAGTGGATACCTCCGTAGTCCTGATGGCTTGAAGATGCTTGAGGAGATGGGGCTCCGCCTTATGGGTCGGGACCCGACAAAGAGCACGGTGCGGCATCCCTGGCTCTATGCGCGGTTCCTGATGGATGAGCCGGATGCCCACGAATATGCCATAAAGAGTCTGCCGGGTAATCGCAGGGTTGGGAGTTATGCCCAGGGACTCGTAGAGCTCCAGAAAAAATGGACAAATAATGACCCACGCACCCTCACACTCCTTAACGTAGATTTGACCTATAAACCCCAGAACTGGCTAACCTACGGACAGCTCCCCGATATATTTGCGGTTGACCCCTACTACCAGTCGCGCCTGAGAGATGTCTACTGGAAGCATCCCGGCTGGCTGGCACAGTTCTGTCATCCCTATTATGTGTATGCCATTGCCGAGGTTGCCCGCTGGGCAAGTCAACCTCATCCGCTGCACGTCATTCTCAACTCTGTATCATTCCGGGAGAAAGGGAGGAGCTTTCGTTATGGAACGCCGGAGGAAAAGCGCATCGAATTTTATTACGCCCTCGCAGCGGGTGCGAAGGGGTGTTCCTACTGGTGGTTCACGCCTTACGGGAAGTGTCACGGTTGCGGAGCTTCGGACCCAGCGGCGAAATCTATGATGGAAGAAATGGCACGCCTGAACGCCGAGGCACGCGTAGTTGCGCCTCTACTATCAGCCTCCTGTCCCGCCACGATGCCGGGCAAAAAGGTGGATTCCTTCACGGCATGCGCACCCCCGTGGCTGATGTCCCGGACCCTTTTTGTGGGAACACATACAGCCATTGTCATCCTGGTGAACCGCGACCATGCGTCCGACCGCAATGGCACACTCTTCCAGCCCATCCCAAAGGCGACTATCACATTTCAACAGCCGCCCTGGTTGAATGTTAAGACCGCCCTGCGCCTCTCCAGAGGAAATATTGAAAAGCTGGAGTTTGCATTAAAAGACCATAAACTAATGATAAATCTCCAGGATATACAGTTGACCGAGATGTTGATTCTTACTGAAAAACCGGACATAATAGACGAGATTCAGAAACGGTGGGAACTATTGCAGGGCAACCTATAACCTTGATAAACACACTTATCGCATAATGCTGAAAGGTATTACATTCACGATACTATGCTCGCCGAATCGCAAAAAGTGCTTCACAAAATCAGCACACTGAACGAAAAGCCCCTCCACGCCGCCTTGAAAAAGTGGTATGCACAGCCGAACGACCGTCTTGAGGTGCCGGTTGATGGCTTTCTTATAGACATCTTCCGGGAGACCCCTGACTATCCTCAGGGACATCTTCTGGTGGAAATTCAGACGCAGAACTTTGCGGCTATAAAACGGAAATTGACGATACTTACCCTCCGGCATCCCGTGCGCCTGGTCTATCCGATAGCGCAAGAAAAATGGATTGTGAAGGTGGCAAAAGATGGACACACCCACTTGAACCGCCGAAAATCACCCAAACACGGCACCCTTGAACACGTGTTTGAGGAACTGGTGAGCTTTCCTGAACTACTCTCGAATCTTAACTTTTCCCTCGAGGTGCTATTCATCCAGGAAGAAGAAGTTCGCCGATATGTTGGAAAACGCACCTGGCGAGGAAGGGAGTGGGTTACGCAGGAACACCGGCTACTGCAAGTGGTGGGGCAACGCCTTTTCGAGACTCCGGCAGATATGGGTGCTCTCATACCTTCTACCATAAGCGAGCCGTTCACGACATCTGACCTCGCCGCTGCCCTCGCCAAACCCCGCCGGCTCTCACAGGAAATGGCATATTGCCTTCGTAAAATGGGTGCCATCACGTTGGTGGGAAAACGCCGTAATGCCCTCCTTTATACCCGTGCTACCCCGAAAATTGCTCCGCGAATGCACGCGAATGTCCACAAATAAATATTCGCGTTAATTAGCGTAATTAGCGG
>CAZGKP010000377.1:0-2118 GCA_964526215.1 uncultured Candidatus Sumerlaeota bacterium | reverse complement strand
ATCTACGGAGGGTTTTTGCCCACTGAAGCAAGGTATGCCTTTCACCCGCCGCGCAATGCTTATCCCCGCGGATTCACTCCAGACCTTTGTCCTCCGGGCAAATCTCGCAGTTAAGACACCCGGTGGAGAGATATATGTCCCGCTCAAGCGCACCCTTTTACCATCTATCAACTCCTGGTGGGTCATCGGTCCCTTCAACAATCCCTGGGAAGACCGGCTCAACACAGTTTTCCCGCCGGAAAAAGAATTCGACCTCACTGCTACATACAAGGGAAAAAACGGCAAAAGAGTCGGTTGGCGCAAAGTCCGGCGTGAGATAGTTCCCGGTGCGAATCTGACCGAGGAATTCTTCGTGAACCTTGTGAAGGTCTTCGGCAAGCCGTATACAGACGCGGTTGCATACGCGGCTTGTTTCCTGCATTCCCCCGAGGATACGGACGCCGTTTTGGCTATTGGCTCCGATGATGGCGTTGCCATCTGGCTAAATGGTGAAGAGGTTCATCGCAACCCCATCGGTCGCCCCTATACCTCCCGTGAAGACAAGGTCGCCGTGCATCTCCGAAAGGGAAGCAACAAGCTCCTCATCAAGATCAATCAGGGTATCGCCGGATGGAGTTTCTGCGCCTATCTCGAATCGCCCGAGGGAACTCCCCTCACAACGGTGCGGGCAGACCTGGAACCTTGAGCCTGACATTGGAATAGGGGTCATTCATGATAAGCGCATACCCAGCAACGCCGGGTTATTTGTTCAATGAACCAAAGCATCCCGATAAAATTGAGTGGATAATATAAAGACAATTTTTCAAAGAGCAAATGTTAAAAAAGTTTGATTAGGGACATACGAGGGCGCAGAGTTTTCATTCTTTTTCTCCGTGTGTCCCGTGGGTAATTTTCGAAGTAGGATACTACAACGAGGGATATGCCCCCACCAGCGCTTTCCCTTGAGGGTAGCGGGAAAGGGTGATTCCGACAGTTCCTTCGCGGAGGATGCGACCGAAGGTAGAGAAGCGCAGCGACTTCCTTGTGAAGGATTTCCGGACTATATTCGTCAGCTCTTTCAAGTTTTCGGGGACAGTTTCAATGAGTCTGAAATCTGGATATTTTAAGAAACAACTGCCGTTTCCTGTTCGGAAAAAGTCCACCAGGCTCCGGCAATGGATACCACGCGCTTTTTTGTTAAGGCCCAAAAAGGAGGG
The DNA here is from genome assembly GCA_964526215.1 of uncultured Candidatus Sumerlaeota bacterium. Lineage (GTDB taxonomy): Bacteria > Sumerlaeota > Sumerlaeia > MWCT01 > MWCT01 > CAZGKP01. Next base: position 922 of record CAZGKP010000377.1, on the reverse strand, counting down.
GGGAAATTATGGCAATGTGTGAAATTTGTGGCAAAACCCGTCAGGTCGGAAATCGGGTCAGCCACGCCCATAATAAAACAAAACACGCATTTCGACCCAATATCCAGCGTATCCGGTGAGGGATAAAAATGGCACTGTGCGCAGGATGTATGTCTGCACCAGATGCAGCAGGTCGGGCAGGGTTACGAAAGCACTCTGATTTCGCTTCATTAGAATACAGGAAAGGGATGCCGGTCATCTTCGTGCCGGTTTTATTATGTCTTCTCCAGTTGTTTCCACCAATACGTAATACGAGAAAAACGATTGTCAGGCTATCATATATGGGGCTGAAATCGGGGAGATTGTTTATCTTTTTGTAATTCCTCGACCCACTGGATGAAATCCTTTTTACTTTTGATTTTACCCCTGCCGGCGATATCCCACAGATACAGGCTAAAATAGGGTACCGGGATTGATTTTTCCCTGAAATAATCTTCGGGCAGCTGGAGGAGGTCTTCGTATAAACATAAAAGGTTTTCTCGCCTCCGCCGGTGGAAGAGGATTTCAAAGGCTTTTTCCCTCACCCTTTTCTTTTTGGAAAGGATCATGGGTTTCAGGCGGGATGGATCGAAATTTTTATCCTCTCTCGTCCTCCGGGAGAGTTCCCTCAACGGTATCGTCCCCGGGTCAACATAACGCCTGATTTTTTCCAGGTCATTAAGCCCTGCAAAAACAATATAGGAATAACCTATCATCCCGGCCAGGATGATTACGGCCGACAGGTTGACACAGTTTGCGATTTTCACAAGACTCTTTTCCGCATAGTTCTTCTTTCGCGTGAGCCACTTGATCTGGGAATAGACAAAAAATATGACGAGATAAAGAAAAAGTCCTCCCCAAATCCAAAATATAAATACCAAAAAGAGAAACAGGATAAAATCTG
>CAZGKP010000376.1:0-2126 GCA_964526215.1 uncultured Candidatus Sumerlaeota bacterium | reverse complement strand
ATAAATCGTTGTTGCGGAAAGCTGTTTGAAAATGAATGTGATTTTTATTAGGAATCCAGGAATCCAAGAAAATCATATATGTATTTCCTCCCGGTTCCCCGGCTTCCTTATTGATTTTTTTCAATCAGCCAATGTTACGGAAATTTTTATTCTGGGAGGGTTCGATATGGCAAAGAAGGCAAAATTCAGGTTCAAGCACGAGATGTATACGGAGCTGCAAAAGAAGATTCCCAAGATTTATGCCGACTTCAAAAAGAAGGCATCGAAGCTCAAGTTCAAAAAGGACGAATGGTTCGATATGGGTCTGACGGGTGCGGTTTCCGGTTGCCCCGGACCATTGCGCAAGGATGTGGAGCGAGAGATGGCACGGATGAGCCGGAAGGTGATTCCGAATGCCGTCCTTGCCCACGAGCTGCGCGGAATCATCAAAAGTGTTTATGGTGATGAATACGATTGCTGCCCCGTAAATACGTGCGAGGCGGCGCTCTGGGTTACTTTCGATGCACTCGTTACGCCGCCATTTTCCGGGCGTGGTGAAAATTATCGCTGCCGTTATATCGCCCCTTACGAGCGACACATACATCATCAGGGAGGCTACGGGCGTCCCTTTCCGCCGAAATACAAGGACATTTTTGCCGACCGTGGTTGCACTTCGGGCGAACTCGGCTTTGTGGGCAAACGTCAGGAAAATCTGGACGTCGTCTTTGTCCCGCTCGAAGGCGCAAAGTATGAAGTTCACGGCATCAGGAGCGCCGTCTGCCCGCTCCTTCTCAACGTTGACCCCGATAAATCCATAAAGGTGATTGAAGAGCATACCGAAAGACACGCAGAACTCATCACCGCATTTACGTCTCTGGGTTACACGAGTCCGGGCTACGGCTATGGTGTGAAGGATAAAAATGGCGCACCGAAGTTGCAGACAAATCTCGCACGCCTCGCCAGACGATTCAATGTGCCCTACATAATAGATAACGCCTGGGCTGCCCCATTCACCGGCAACGACCCACGAAAGTGCGGCGCCGACATAATGGTCTATTCTATGGATAAGGCGAGTGGTAGCCCCACCGCCGGACTCGTCATCGGCAAGGAGGAATACGTTGTGCAAATCCGGCGCGCACTCGGTATGCACGGAAACCGCTCCGGCACAACCGCAAGCTATGGCAAGGCTGCTTATGTTACGAATGACCCGGGCAAAGAGGCGCTCACCGGAATGATTGCCGCACTGAATTCGATGCGTGAAAATCCCGACGTCCTTAAAAAACCCGTGGACGACCTCTATGCAATCACCATCGAGGAGTTGAAGAAACTCCCCGCAGCACTGCGCCGCAATCTCGTCGTTACAAAAGATTACAACTCCACCGCTGTGGAGATTAACTACCAGAAGACCTGGGATGGGAGGGGCCTCGGCTATCCGATTTTCACCATCGAGGATATGTATGCCGGCTCGAACATCCTGCAGGAGGGAATGAAGCAGGTCGGCATCTTCCCGACGATTATGTATGATGCGAACATATTCCTCTCGCCGGGGCTGGGGACAACTGACGAAAACGGGCAGCTCATCGAGGAACGTATGCGCAAGGCAATCCGCGCAATGGTGATGCTCATCGAGACCGTCGGGGAGTATGCGGGCGTGATTTAGGTCTTGGGCATCGTGAAGGGTCCACAGGCTAAAGGCCTCTAATGCTTTGTCACAGTAGAAATAAGGAGTTCAATATTCGACTTTTATACACAGCGTGATAAATGGAGATGAAGATGAAGAGCAAATCGGAAGGGAATCTCGCGTATATTACCTTATAAAATCTTCATCTCCATTTTCATCTTCGTCTTCATCTTAACCTTTATATCCGCAGCAGCTATGTTCTTTTCGCACGAAAAACTTAAGGTTTACCAAAGGGCGATTGAATTTGTTGCTTGGACGCAGCCTCTGATCGAATCATTGCCATCCAAAGTGTCAGTCAGGGACCAGTTGGAACGCGCTTCAACCAGCATCCCATTGAATATTGCGGAGGGAAATGCCAAGTCCTCACAAAAAGATCGGGTGCGTTATTGGCAAATTGCACTGGGATCATCCGGGGTGCATCTCCCGAATTCGGGAGAAGGATTGACTTGTAAAAGTTCCTGTATCA
>CAZGKP010000375.1:0-2193 GCA_964526215.1 uncultured Candidatus Sumerlaeota bacterium | reverse complement strand
ATGTAGCAGCCCAGAGCACAGCACCCGTATGGGTTATGTTCTGATACGATTGCCTTTCGAGCCATCCCCAGGCACGAATTGCCGCAGCGCCACATCGCGAAGAAAGGTTTCTGTTATATTTCTTAAGGGCATTTGCCGCCTCAATCAATGCCGCTGCGTAATATCCCGTGCAACCCACATCCGGGGCAGTCCCCATAATGCGTCTGGAGTGGTCATCCTCGGGCTTGAGTGTTGGAGGCAGGACATCATTGCCAGCCGTATGAATCCCGCCGCAGTCAACGCCTCCTCCCGAAAGCTGCATCTTCAGGGCAAAATCCACCGCATACTTAAGCTCATCAACGCTGTCGGGAATCTTGTTTTTATTCTCGTCAAATTGAACGGGTGAGTTTTTTACAAACTGGCTGATGCCGAAGATGAGGTGCGGAAGCGACCATAAGCGCTTGCCTATGTCAAAGAGCGTATCGTGATACCCGCCTAAAACCGGGTCATTTAAGTGACACTTCTGCCCGCAGTGCAAATAACGCAGAAAGGAAAATTCCAGCCTCGCCGTCTCTTTCCCAAAAACTCTTTCCTCGATTTTGAACGGAAACGATTTCAGGATTTTCGCTCCCAGCGATTCTGGCAGGTTCATCTGAACGACATATTCACCAGGTTTGCAAAAATCACTGAAGTCGGCAGAGTAAAATAATTCACGCCAGATGGGTGATGCGGCTCTTTTGAGTTTGCCTGAATATCGAACAGATTTACCCCTTGCATCCCTTATGGAAAATTTGCACTCCGCATCATCAGGCTCAAAACCCGCCTGAGGATTAGAGATGCGCAATATGCCGAATTTCTTTTCACGGGGATGATAACCAATCTGGCTCACAGAAAGCACCGCACGAGACTCATTTACTGAATGGCTGATGGAGACCTCATCAATAAATACCGAGCCGCTACCGCTCACGGTGGTGCCTATGGCAAAAAAGATGTTCTTTATATTCTGGAGTTTTTTATCGTGTCCGCCCTGGGCATAATCGAGGTCATCCGCATTTACCACATACTGCCTCCATTTTGCGTGTGGCGCGGGAAATACAGTCCAGAATATTGTGCCATCTTCATCCTCCACTTTGAATTCCAGTTTATTCCTTGCCCCCTGTGCCCTTGCAGAGAAATAAAAGGCTTTCCCTTTCAGGGATTCAATCTCACAGGAATGAATCGCCTGCACCCAGCCATAAGCTTCGGGTCCACCAAGGTCGTAATCAATACGCAGACAATTGCCTTTAATGCCCTTTTCGGTTTTGAGGTTAATTGAAACCCCAGGCTTATCGCATTTACCCGTCCGCCACTGGTCGGTGGAATCACAATTATCAATTATGACCCTCTCCCCTACGGGGATTTCCTGCCCTCCACACAAAGCAATGCTTACCATTCCGACCATCACCAGAGAAATAATAAGGGTCCTCATTATTTTTCGATCTCCTTTATGCCATTGGCAAAATTTCTTTACCGTAAAATATATTTTCAATATTCTCTTTATTAGCGTCCATTAGCGTTAATTAGCGGTTGTGTTCCTATCTCATTGAAGCGTTCTTCATATTGCTAAACTCTTATGTTATTTTAAATTCAGGCTAATATTTTTTTCATCTCCTGATAGTGCATAAAACTCGAGGGACTTTTTCCTGCCACCAGCGGAAGCCTTGATTTCATACTTTTTTTGCGGTGGAATAATTATGGGTCCAAAGTGTCCCTGTTTGTCCGTTTTCAGAACCTTGTAGAAGCCGTCCCCGCCCTCGATAACCACCTTTGCACCGGCAACGGGACTTAACGACTTCATTACCTGCCCTCTTATCTTCGTATCGCTGTCGAGATACGGAATTAATGCTAAGTAATACGAATTGTGCGGCAGCCAGTACTCACTGCTGCTACAGGAATGTGCAATCCAGCGGGGAATAGTCCCTTCGCCGTTCTTTCCCACGATGCCGTTCGGTATGCCGCCGGGTACAGGACCCTTTCCGTAAAAACCTGCAACAGTCGGGGGATTCAACGACCCCGCACCGCTAACCATACAATAATTCAGGGGATTGTTGCCGAGAACCCATTGGACCTGGTCATCTGCGAACTCCTCAAAACGGGGGTCGTTGTATAGATAACCGAGGCGCATGGCAAGATAACCATAGACAAGAAGGTCGCAATTCATGCCGTGCATACCGG
>CAZGKP010000374.1:0-2221 GCA_964526215.1 uncultured Candidatus Sumerlaeota bacterium | reverse complement strand
TGCGCTCCTTGATTTTCTGGAAAAGAATTCCGAGAACCCTGAACCTGCGCTTATTTCTTTACTGGGGCGGGTTTATGTCTTCCTGGGACAATATGAGCGCGCAATTGAACTCCTGAAGTGTGTGCCTGTGGAGGGACCGGTGGACTTCAATGTGAACTATTATTCAGCCCTTGCATACCTGGGGCTTGGTGAAAAGAGGCGAGCACTAAAATACTTCCAGCGCGCATTCAAGTTCTATTATGTGGATACATTGGAAGATTGCCTCAATCCGCTTCAGGCAAAGGTAATGGCAGAGCAATCATATTAGTCATCGGTCATCCCGATTGCTTTGCAATCAGCGTCATCAGTCAGAGATATTTGAAATTTCGATTATGATTGTGATTACGATTATGTGGGACGTGTCAGGAACTGTGTTACGGAAGGGGAGCGACAAATTAGAAAGAGGCTTAACCGAGCTCGCTATGGTGTCTGACCCCCATTGCCCGGGATACAAGATTTTTTTAATCTGCCGCGAATATCGTATTCATAGGTGAGGGTAACGCCTTTTGCATCGGTGCGGGTTTTGAGGCAGTAAGAGAATCTCATTTTCTCTCTGAAGAAAACTTATCATGAATGGACTTCAACACCTTCGAGTTTTCAATGCTTTCGGTAGTCTGACCCTGTTTCACTGAATTTAAACACAAGTTTCCCTTCCCAATTATACATTAAAAACTCATATGGATAGGATGATTCTGAAGACTTTGGTTTATCTTCCTCAAGGCGCTTTTTAAAAAGAACAAACCCTAAATTGCCACAAGGTACAATCTTCCCAGGGCTATTTATGAGGATAGATAGCTTGTTCAGCGAGGTATCGTAAACATCAATTCCTTTTGGCGAAGCAATGAGAATTTTCCTGGAGTCAGGGGGAAAAACAAAATTGCTAGACCAACAATTGATCTTGTTTAGGCATATTTTTTTTGTGAGATCAAAACTGTAAAGCAGGGTGGGTTTGATCTCAGAATATGTTTCGAGGTCGAGAAAGCTCATTTGTATAAGTAAGACGCTTTCATCCGGGGAGATGTAAAAATTAATAAGATTGCTTTTCTCCCAATCACTTCGGCTTATGGTTAATCCTTTAACTTTGAACGGATTAAGCACAGTCTCGGCACGGTTTATATTGGTTGTGAACCGTTGAATACCTTTCTCGGTCAGAAAATATAAATTCCCGCTCGGGGTATAAACAAGATTATCAGAGCGGACATCCGAGCGTAGTGTAAAAGAAGTCTTTTTGTCCATATCGTAAGCAACCAAACTTTTGTATTTGTTCCATTCACCAAAATAGCTATGTACGAAAATTAAATACCTATGAAATAATTCCATATCTGTAGCCATATCGCGAGAAGAGCCATCACTAATATAGAACAGAGTTCGAATAACAGGCCGTTCGCTGAAAGGCTTAAACTTAACTACTCGGAAGTCGTTTTTGTCCGTAGAACCACCCTTAAGTAAAATCTCTTTTGTGTCTTTTATGTAAGGTATATTTTGAAAACCAAAGTGTGGAATAAAATGCGGAATTTTAACGGAATGAAATGTTTTTCTATTTGTATCTAAAATAATCGCTCGCCCCTCAACTGCTGGTTTACTACACCTCATCTCAAGACATATTAACTTCCTTTCCTGTGGTATCCAATTAGACGTTGACCATAAAGGCACACGAGTAATCTCCCCTTTATCTTGCGCCACTGCTAACGAAACGAATAAATAACAAAAGATTACCATCACCTGCCAGGTGATCACTTTTCTATATTTGTTGATAACATCTCTACTATTGTTATATTTCATGAAGGTATACTCCTGTCCAAAGATTTATGCCAAAGGCAAAAAAACCAACGTGGAATGATTAAGATTTATTTTGACGCGCAGTCACTACTGCGGTAACAATCACAACGCTCTTTACTCGTATCACCTTCTCTGTCACAGCAATCGTAACATGCTTTAGCAGTCCTCGTGTTTTTACAGCGTGTGGGGTCATTCATGTATAAGTATCCGTCAAGGAGAAAAGGAGATTCTCCTGACGACTTTGGGTCTTTCTTTCCTTCCCGAAGCCGTTAATCTTTGCGTCTTGTTTCCACGTCTGGTTTTTTTATCTTTTGGGTCAATCGTCCTGACCCGTTCTCAGCCAGGTGATGACCAGTCATTCATTTGCTGTATCGGGCGCTTTTGCCCTTACAGAAGATTGAGT
>CAZGKP010000373.1:0-2222 GCA_964526215.1 uncultured Candidatus Sumerlaeota bacterium | reverse complement strand
TTTATTATGTATAAGTTCTCGTCGGGGCTTTTGCTTTACTGGCTTGTTTCAAACTTCTTACAGGTGGGACAACAATATTTCATCAATAAGCATATAAAGATGGAAAAGGCGGCGGGGGGAGTCTCGAAGTGAGTCCCGATGCGCCGCCCGGTTTTACATTATTCAAAGGTAGGATGAACTATGAGAGACATACATATTACAGTGGGTTCAGTAGACGAGGCACTAAAAGATGCCTCGAGGCGATTCGAGATACCCGAGGATGCCTTTGATGTCCTTGATTCAAGTCCGGTAACCGAAGATAGCGGGGCGGAGGTCGCACCCGGAATGCAGGTGAGGCTGAAGATCAAGCCCGACTACCTCGCAGATGTCGCACGGGGATATGTGCTCGGCATCCTGAAACGTATGAACATAATGGCGGAGGTGAGGGTGCGCCCCACACCTGATTTTGTGCACGTGGACATCCTCTCCGAGCAGAGCTCCATCCTCATCGGCAGGGGGGGTCAGACGCTTGATGCCATTCAACATATCGTCAATAGAATTGTCGGCGGCAATGAGAAAAATATGCCCCTTATCCTTGTAGATATAGAAAATTACCGTGCAAGGCGTAATCGCCGTCTGGAACGGATAGCAAAAAACGCCGCCCGGGAGGTCAGGAAAATGGGACGTCCCGTGAAGCTCGAACCTATGCTGCCTGCCGAACGCAAATTTATCCATAAGTTCCTCTCTGACGTCAACGGTGTAACTACATATTCGATAGGGCGCGAGGGACAACGCGGGGTGATTATTGACATTGAAAAACAACCTAAGTCCGCCTCGGTGGGAGATGAAGAACTCCTCCCCGAAATCTTAAATGACACCGGTATATACAAGCGACCTCGGCAACTGTTTCAAGACCCCACTCCCCGGAATCTACATACAAATCACTCGAATGACCCTGACGATATCGGGGAGCTCCTCGACCCCGGCATAAGTGATGAATGAACATTGCACCGGATGAAAAAACTCACGAATGAGCGCGTCAATGCTCGGCAAGGATAGAGATGAATGGGAAACCTGTTGTTATGGCTCCTGGCATTGCTATGGGGTGGGGCGATTTACTACTTTGGCAGGGCAGGTTTCGGGCGGGCAGATTCTCAAAGATGGCTTGACAGACTGAAGAATCATCCGGGACTCCGGGCATTCTTTAACCGTCATCACAGCAAATTCCGCGCAGCATTTCATTATGTCGAATTCGGGGCGGGTTATTTCATATTATACTTCGCCGCAAGTGGCGGATATATCGGATGGGATTACGCAAGGGGACTGGGTGTATGGATTGCAACCTCTGTATTAGCCTTTCTTGATGAATTGCACCAGAAAGCGAGTGGTGGGCGATGTTTTCGACGCATAGACCTCTTGCACAGCATCCTCGGAGCCAGTCTCATTATGCTTTTATGTTTCTTCCTCCGGGGTTAAAAATAAACTCTTGTGGCAAGTAGCCCTCCCGCGATAGGTGATATACTCAAGCCTTGCAAATGGGAGAATTGCTTCAAGAGGAGAAGGGACGTCTCTGGTTGTGCCTTGACGGCTCGCAATCGAAAGAGTATTTTGAGGAGATAATTCAGTTTGAAGCTTGCAATCGCCAGCGGTAAAGGTGGGACGGGTAAGACTACGGTCGCCACAAATCTGGCTGCCGCCTCTGCCCGCAATGGCAAAAAAACAACTTATCTCGATTGCGATGTCGAGGAACCCAATGGACACATCTTCCTCAAGCCGCATATCACAAAATCCACGCCCGTTGCCATCGCTGTCCCGGAGGTGGATAAGGAGAAATGCACCGCCTGCGGCAAGTGCGCGGAGATTTGCCAGTATGGCGCAATTGCCCTCATCGGCAAAGAAGTTTTAGTCTATCCAGAGATGTGCCACGGCTGTGGTGGGTGTATGCTGGTGTGTCCCACACAGGCGATAAAGGAAGTCCCGCGCGAGATTGGCGTGGTCGAAGAAGGCTCAACCGATGCGGGGGTAAATTTCATTCAGGGGCGAATCAATATAACAGAGCCATCAGCGCCGCCGGTTGTGCGTGCCGTGAAAAAGCTCGTCCCGGAGGACGGCGTCTCCATTGTGGATGCCTCGCCGGGGACGTCCTGCCCGGTGATTGAAGCCGTCAGGGGCGCCGATTTCACCATCCTCGTGACCGAGCCGACTCCCTTCGGATTGAATGACCTAATACTGGCTGTGGAGAT
>CAZGKP010000372.1:0-2244 GCA_964526215.1 uncultured Candidatus Sumerlaeota bacterium | reverse complement strand
TATCCTGCCCAACATTCCATCTCAGGTGAAGTTTTTTTGTCCACGATCGAGGCACTTGTCTTTTTCAATTTGCCATATCCATCGTATAAGCTCTTACAACCAACTTTGAGGAGAGAAAAAGGAGAACAATTATGAAAAGGGGCAATGGTCTTACAAATTACAAATGGCTGTTTCTCACACGAACTGAAAAATGGCTCTCAATCTTATTTCTGATTTTCTGTGTTACGCTCCTGTGTTATGCCGACTCTTCGACCACGTATCGGGTTGTTAATGTTCGCGCCTCTCCTGTGGAGGGAGAACATAAACCGCAATTTGCCGTTGATGGAGAACTTTCCACTCGCTGGGAATCCGAATGGAAAGACGCAGAATGGATAGAATTTGAGTTTGAAGAGGAAGTTCCGCTTTATGGAATCCGTATCAGATGGGAAACTGCCGCAGGCTATGTCTACGGGATTCTTGTCTCAAAGGATGGCAAGGAATGGACAGAAGTGGCGAGGGTCGAAGACGGCTGGGAAGCCGAAGATAGAGTCATAATCTTTAAGCAAAAGACGCTATGCAGATTCGTCAAGATTGATTGTATTAAGAGAGCCACACAATGGGGATTTTCTATCTGGGAGGTGGAGTTTAATCACCAAAAGTTCTGGAAAATCGAAAAAACACTTAGACCCGTAAAAGGCACTCGTAGATTCTTCGCTGTAAAAAAAGTAAAAGGTAAATACTGGTTTATTGCACCAAATGGGAAACGATGGCTTTCAAAAGGTGTGAATGTTGTCAGCCCATTCGATGGGGCGCATCTCCCCGGTGCCCGTTATTACGATGTGCTGGATAGGTTCAAGTCAAAATCTGCCTGGGCGAAATCTGTACTGGCACGCCTGAAAAAATGGAGATACAATACCGTTGGTTGCTGGTCAGATAGTGCAGCTTTTAATTACAAAATGCCTTTTACTTTGATTCTGCCTTTTCACACTCCGGGCGAACATAAATTAGTTGATGTATTTGATGAGAAATTTGAAGAGTCCGCACACAGCATAGCGAGCCGCTATTGCAAGCGATACAGGGGTGCAAAATTTCTCGTGGGCTATTTTATAGACAATGAGCTCCCCTGGTTCGGCGACTTCCCCTGGTTCACCGGTCACGTCTCAACTATTCTGGATGAGTATGTGAAAATACGCTCTTCTTCCGCCGGGAAGAAGAGGTTGATAAAATTCTTCGTGGAGAAATATGAGGGAGACATCGGGCAATTTAACAAAGTATGGCATACAGAATTCAAAAATTTCAATGAGCTAAAGGACATCAATCTCTTGCCGTCTATGTCAGAGGGAGCAAAAAAAGACAGGGAAGATTTTGTGGGACTGGTCGCGGAGAGATATTTCTCCGTTATATGTGATGCCATAAGGAAATACGACCCGAATCACCTGATACTTGGGGTGCGTTTTGCCGGGGGTGCCCCGGTTTCTGTTCTGAAGTCCTGCGGCAAATATTGCGATGTCGTTTCGGTTAATTATTATTGCAAGAATATGGATGTTGACCGAGCTCTCTTTGACAACATCTATTTCACCGCACAAAAGCCTGTCCTGATAACCGAATTCTCATATCGGGCGATGGAGAACAATAGTGGCAATAAGAATACTGCCGGAGCGGATGTAACAGTGGTAACGCAGCAAGACAGGGCGGTGGGTTATGAAAAATACGTTACGCAAATTCTCGACCTCCCATACATAGTCGGGTATCACTGGTTTATGTATTTTGACCAATCACCGGAGGGGAGGTCTTTTGACGGAGAGGATAGCAACTATGGACTGGTTGACATTTATGACAATGGGTATCGGGTGCTCTTGGGGAAGATAATCGAGGTGAACCAGCGAGCGGAAAAGATGCACGCCCGTGCCCGCCATTCCTATCCGGAGAAATACGAAGAAACCGAACAAAAGGTGAAGATAAAGAAATTCGACATAAAGCGAACTCCCGGGGCGCTGTATTGCGATATTGCCGTAATGGATTCTTCTGAGATTAATAAGTGGGGTGATTTTCAGAGAGGAGCGAGTCTTAAAATTGATAAAGTTAAAAGCAGCGCAGGTAAAAGAATCCTTCAAATCTCTTTTGAATCCGGGACAGGGTGGGGATGCGGATTTACTGTGCCGCTTTCCCTCAAACCTCTAAACAGCGATGGCTCGGTTCACCTTGGTGGTTACAGGGGAATTAAACTGAGAATGTTCCTTCCGCGTGGCGTTCATTTTCAGGTAT
>CAZGKP010000371.1:0-2281 GCA_964526215.1 uncultured Candidatus Sumerlaeota bacterium | reverse complement strand
AATGCCACAGAACTGCATCTGCACAGGCATCTCCCATCCCACCGATGGCGCGCCTTCGGCCACTCATTACCGGATGTGTCAATGTTCATATGACCGACCCTCGCCGGTGACATTGGTGATTGTCCTATAGTAGATAGTTGCATTATGGCTACCAGTTCTTCGCTTACCTCAGACTGTTTTTGGTTTTCTGGAGTGAAGTGGATGCCGAAGGCGCGCCATCGGTGGGTGGTTAAAATGGGCGCCTGAGCGCAGGCAATCGCGCCAGATATGGTCGCACGTCTATGAAATTCGCCAGTAATTCGAGGAGACATATTAAGGGCAATCCCATCACGTTGAAGTAATCTCCCTCTATGTGATGCACCAGATGTTCACCTATGCCCTGAATGCCATAAGCGCCTGCCTTGTCGAGCGAATCGCCGCTATCGAGATATCTGTCGAGTGTCTTTTTCGTAAATCTCTTGAAAAATACCCTTGTGCTGACGGCGTCGAGGAGGGCGTTATTGGAATCTGCGGGTTTCACGGCAACGCCCGTTATCACCGTATGTGCGCGTCCACGCAGTGCCTCGAGCATCCTGCGTGCCTCTTTGCGATTGCGCGGTTTTCCCAGAATATGCTCATCGAGGCAGACAATAGTATCCGCCCCTATCACGAGGGCATTTTTGCGTTGTGCAGCTACCTCATTCGCCTTTGCGAATGCCGCCTTCACAGCGAGCTCACGTGGGCTGGCGAATGCTATCGAGCTCTCATCCACCGTGCTTGGAACAACCTCGAAATCAAAACCAAGCTCCGAGAGCAGATATTTACGCCTGGGGGAAGATGATGCGAGTATCAATCTTTGTTCGGTCATCGGTTGGTCCGTCGTCCGTTGTCCGTTGTGCCCGTATAAATTTGCAATTTCCAATTCTGACGTAATCCAACTATTATTTTATATTTATCCCCGGTGCGAAGCGGGTGTCGGAATATGTCCCAAGGTCTATTCCGGGATATACCTGTGAAAACGAGCCGATTTTTACTTTCTGTCCGATGATTGCCCCTTTGCCCATAATCGCAAGACTCCGGGCAGATTCGGGCAATTCGGGATTGCGGATTCCTGGCGCCTCCTCACCGCCGACCACACAGTGATTTTCAAAAACCACATCTTTATCTGAAATTACACGGCGCAAAACTGCCCCTTTCTTGATGTGGCAATCGTGCATAATGATGGAGTCCTCCACCCTTGCCCCTTCCTCCACTACGACGCCCGGCGAAATCACGGAATGAATGACTGTCCCCTCGATGCGGCAACCGGGCGAAATGAGTGAATCCTTTATCTGCGCACTCTTCCCGATAAATGTGGGAATACGATACCCCAGTCCGCGGTCTTCAAGGTTTGTTACAATCTCCCATTCTGCTGGTTTTACGGGCGAATCTTCCCCCATAAGTAGCATCGTTGTTTCGTAATAATTATTCACGTTCTCCAGATATTCCCAGTAGCCATCGAATTCATAAACGAAAGTGCACGGGTCGGGCACCATATTCTGTATAATGTCGTAAGCGAGGTTTTGTGTGGGTCCCGTTTCGGCATTTTCAGTGAGGCGATTGATGAGAACCTCCCGCTTAAAGATAAAGATTCCAGTAGAGACGAAATCGGAGAGGAACTCTTTGGGTTTTTCCGCGAAGAATGTCGGGCGGCTATTCTCATCCACCTGCATATATCCGAAGCGCAGAGAGAGTTGCTCCGGCGTCATCCGCGTGCCGACAATAGTCAGGTCGGCGTTATGCGCGTGGTGAAATTCGAGCGCCTGTTTGTAATTCATCTGGTAGATGTGTTCGCCGGAGAGGATAATCACGTCATCGGGGTTCAGGTCGTAAACAAAATTGAGGTTGCGAAAAATAGCATCGGCGGTGCCTCTGAACCAGGCGGTGTGTCCCACCCCCACAAAAGGCGGCATAATCTTCACGATTCTGCCATAACTATGGAAGTCCCAGGCGTCTCCGGCACCCACGTGCTCAATGAGCGAGGCGGGCAAATAATGCGTAATGATGCCGACGCTTGTTATGCCGGAATTACTCAAGTTTGAGAGGGCGAAATCTATTATGCGGAAATGACCGCCAAAGGGGAGCGCCGCTTTAGCACGATTCCGCGTCAGCACCCCATATCCCTCAACGTGTCCGCCCGCAAGCACCAATGCCACCGTCTCCGGCATAATGCGATTCCTTTATTGCTGATTGCCTTGCTATTTCCAATGGTAATTGACAAAGTATTGGCACCTGATTTAACAAGGTGCTATGAACTTAAACA
>CAZGKP010000370.1:1123-2320 GCA_964526215.1 uncultured Candidatus Sumerlaeota bacterium | reverse complement strand
TTGCAAGGCGTTTTTTCAGCGCCTCGAATTTGCGGAAGAGCTCGCCGATGCCTGCCTCCTCCATCTTCTCCACCACTAATTGATATTGTCCCCTTGCGGCATAGACGGTAACGAGTCCTGTTGCCTCGACCCGGAGTCCGTCCTTCAATTGAAATGCGACTTTTTTTAGTGCGGTGCGAAACATCACGCAATTGAGGGCAGCACCTTCATCCTTAAGGGTGAAATAGGCATGCCCGGAGGCGGCTTCGTGGAAGCCGGAAATCTCGCCCAACACACGCACACGCCCCACCATTGATTCGAGGGTGTCCTTTATGTAGTTGGTGAGCTCGCTCACTGTGAGGAGTTTTAATGCCATTAGTTGAGCCTCCTGAAAGGGTTAGTGAGTTGTTGGGTCGCTAATAAACCGCTGTTGCACGATTATGCACTGCGCAGCACCGGTTATTTGTAAATCATTGCCACCTGGATTACGACAACCATCAGGAGTAACGTAATCCAGATAGTGAGGCTCATCCAGGTTACGCGTTTTGCGGAGCGTTTTCGATACCAGTTCTTGGGTCTGATACCCTGGAGGCGAAACGTGGCGATAGCCGCCAGATTGAGGCCGGAGAGGTTTGCAACGAAGATAAGCAGCGCCCCTGTCGCCTGTCGCCAGAGCCCCTGAGTAGCGGTGCAACCAAGCGCTACAATCGGTGGCAATAGTGCAATGCCCACCATAACGCCCACCAGTGCCTCGGAGAGAGCTGTCGTAAAGGTGAGGGCACCGGCGATGCCCGATACGAATGCCAGAACTAAAATAGACCAGGAAAAGATGGTCCTCCATGCCACCTCGTGAAGCGTAACATCTACGTGGAAAAACGCGCCGAGGATGCAGGATGCCAGAAGCGCGATACCGATGCCGGCGAGTGATGCGCGCATTGCCTTGCGCCATAAGGGGAGATGCCCTATCAATGAGGCAAAGGCTGTGGCGATATTGGGTCCCAGAAGCGGCGCAAGAACCATCGCTGCAATGACCAGCGCGGGACTATCTTGCTGGAAACCGATGAAGGCGACAATCGTTGAGAGAACTATAAGCAGGAAAAAGTTCCCTGTCGGCTCGGCTCGTGCACTTATGTTGGTATAGAGTTCTTCACGACTGGCTTTATCGGACACCTTTTTTTCGCGCTCCGGATAAGGGATTGAACCCTCGGCGCGAAGAAT
>CAZGKP010000370.1:0-1113 GCA_964526215.1 uncultured Candidatus Sumerlaeota bacterium | reverse complement strand
GACCCAATGCCTTCCCATCCACTTTTATCACTTTCTGTATGCGGTCGAGCAATTCCTGCGTATTCCCCGTTCGCGTAATGACGATAAAGAGGCAATGCTTTTCTTTTCCCACACCTTCGATCATACTGAAGGTATTGGTGGGTTCTTCTTCAAGGAGGTGTGTGATTTCCTGCGCCTTATCCTTAGGGGCAATAATCTGTATCTGTCTGATACTCATAGATTGACATCTCCCTGCGCGTCACATCGGTTTATTTTCATTGTCCAGATGTATTGTCAAAGAGAGATTTTATCCACTGCTTGCCATCGTTTATGCAAGGGCGAAAATTTCCGTTATTTTGCGGCGGCTTTTGTGATGAATTCAAGTGTACTTTTTTCCCTCTCAGGCTTTGCATCAAAGAAGTAAACGTAGACCTCTGTGCCAGATTGGTTGGATGTTATAACAAATGTATCCTGTGTTACGGCATAGACGCGCCCGCCGATAATTTCCTGCGCACCGGCACTGGGGACAAGCAGCGTTGTCCGTCGGGTCAAAAGAACTTGTGTGCCGATAACTGAAATGGCGAATATCATCGCAGCAAAAAGGACGAACAATACCTTTGTTTTCATCTTATTCCCTCCTTTGTATATTTGATTCTGTAAATGAACACATCTTTAATCCGGTAGCGGAGATTGAGTCTGGGCGATTGGGCGAATTTTAAGAATCGTCTATATTCATTATTACTAAAGCGTGGTCTGAAAAATGCGTCAAGATATTTGGAGAGCTCTCCCCTATTGAAGAAGATATGCGAGCAGCGCCTTTCCTCAAGAAGCGAAAAGATTTCGTCGTTATTTTTTGTCTTGCGGATGAGGTCGAGGATGGCGGGCGTATCGAACCAGTCGCTTATGATGAGGCGCGGCTTGAGGTAATATGCGCGATGCTCGCCGATGCAAAGGACAGCTTCATCAGGCGGGACGTCGGCATTAAGGGCGCGGATGGCGGGATAGTAGTCCAGTGCGCTTGTGAGATAGTCCTCACGGGTTTGCATTCCGAGAAACACCGACAACGTATGCGGTTGTGCCTCGGTTAGAATCCAGCGCGCACTCCAGGTGGATGAATACAGGGCGCAAAGGAAA
>CAZGKP010000369.1:0-2331 GCA_964526215.1 uncultured Candidatus Sumerlaeota bacterium | reverse complement strand
CCAAGCTTTGGCGTCTTGCCTTTGCCGCTGACACGTGCAGAAATGTCCGGCGCAGGCATAAAGTCCTGTGCGATTACGGCTGTGGCACACAGAACTACGAAAAACGTGATAAGCGCGTATTTCGCTTTCGATGATAACATAATCTTTTCTCCTTTCTTAAATCATTCAATCTGGATATTTTCTGACGGAAGAATCCGCCACGGTGGTTATAAGAAAACCACCCGATATCTTTTGGTCTTAATTACCTTTGGGGAGGATAGAGTAAGGATAGCTAAAAGACTCTGTGTAAAACTATTACGCCCTTCCCCAGGAGACCAATCAACAATCTGCCTCACCTCTCTTTCACTAACGGTGAAGCCCGGCATCCCTCCTTTCAACAGCGTTTTTACAAAATCCTTGTTCGCTATTTAGTGTTTCATTTTTACACTTTCTCAATATGTATAAGAAAGTAAATATAGATTGCCGTATGGCTGTCAACTCTTTTTTTTATCTTTTTTTGTTCATCTCAGGCAGAAGGTGAAATTCGTGGTTATGTAAAGAACGACTTTTATATAGGCGTCAGACATCTAATGGAAGATAAATATAACAAGTGTAGAACTGCTGTCAATATTTTTTAGAAAGAAAAAACCGCCGAGAATTCGGCGGTCACATCAGCATTATGGAAATTTAGCTGAAACTAATACTTTATCAGCATCCAGTCCTCAACCTTGGCAATGGGCTGGTTTGCAAAGATGTAAATGACGTCCTGCGTTGTGTCGGAGATATAAAGGATGTCTGCGGCACCATCGTTAAAAGCGGCACTGTCGCCGACGTCCTGAATATCACCCGCTCCGTCGGGATAACCGGGACCTCCGTATATTTCCTGGATGATTGTTGTAGAGCTCGCCGGGTCGTAAACCATAACGGATTCAGGTCCATTCCAGGGAGGTAGATAATCCCCGGGCGTGCGCCTCGGCACAAAGAGGCGGTCTAAGTCGCTTGAATAACCCACGCCCTGAAGCGGCTCAATATCTGGTGTGGAAAAGGCGCCGGTCGTGATGTAGTCATTGAATACTGTGAAGGAATAACCTGAACCACTCCATACGTAGCGATTTACAGCAGCCGGGTCAGAATAGCCGTTTCTACCCGCATAAAGATTTCCGACATTATCCACTGTCAGGTCTCTCTGGTAGTTCTTGCAACCACAAAAGCCGGAGATGTAAGAACCATCAGAGGCTTTTAACATATGCACACAACCATAATAATACGTGACTGCAACGGTTGTGCCGCTATCAAGAACCGCAACGCCGGAGTAGCGTTTCCCCGAAAGGCTTGGCGCAAATGTGCCATCCTCGGTGAATGACGTCCCCGACCTGTTGAACTTCTTCAATACCGAGGTCGCACCCGTATCGCCGCACACATAGACCGAGTCCCCATACGTCGCAAGCCCCTGAAATCCCCTGCCCGACGAAAAAGCGCTACCCGCGCTGTAAACAAGGACATGGCTTGTGATTTGTGAATTATAGATTGGGTCAGGGACGTAAAATAGGCGAGAGCTATCTGCATCGAACGTGGCATAATAAAGACCGCCGGCAGAATCCGTCGCCAACGGACCGGGTTTGGTATTGGTATCGAAAGCATCTCTGTATGCAAAGGGCAAATAATACGCCAATGCCATACTGGCAAGAAGTGAAATCATCAAAACCGCAAAAAAGTAAGTGATTTTCTTTTTCATAGTAAAATATTCCCCCTTTTCTTTTTCCTGTGCAAAATGGTAGAGAGAGGTAGCGGATATGAAAATCCGCCACCTCTTTTTATGTAACCGGCTTTTATTCGATGCTGAAGACCGAGAGTTCCACCGGGACAGTCTCCGGATTCCCGGAGATGCCGAATGTCCAGTCAGCGGTGATGGGACCATATTCGACCCAGTTTTCCGTCTCGCTGCTTGCGGTCTTGCTGAGAGCAATCCAGTTGCCAGCGGCTTTACGCTGGATGACAACGAAAGATGCCTCGGGCGCAGCCGCATGTGTCACATCCGCATCAGAGTAATACAGACGGACATAAGCCGATGTAGTTCCCGGAGGCGGCGTTACGAACCAGGTCTTCGGCACGAGGTTTGCGCCGGCAATAGGAGGTTCCTCATTGATTACGACGGCGCAGGCATCGCCACCGCTCGAGCCCTCGATACTGGAGAGCCGGACGTCGTTGTCGCCAATATCAATCGTTACTGGATTGGGCGGGGTGTAAGTGGCGCAGTTGTCTCCCCCCTGTGTGGCATCCTCAACCCAGACCTCACCGTTGCCGGAGCCTTTAGCTGGACCGGCGTCGTTGTTACCACCTTCACCGCATCCA
>CAZGKP010000368.1:0-2335 GCA_964526215.1 uncultured Candidatus Sumerlaeota bacterium | reverse complement strand
CCGATGGCAATGGCGGCGTATCCGATATTAAAATCTATTTCCAGACCTATGCCTATTCCGGCATCGGAGAGGGACATACTAAAGAAGAACCGCAGAACAAGGAACTGAATTCCACTGAGAACAATGAACAAAATAGACCTAAATAAATATATTGCGGGGTGAAATTAAAATGAAAAAGATGCACAGATTTCTGAGCGCCTGGAGTATCTCCATTTGCCTGATGATGTTTCTCAATACTGCTGCTCAAGCCGGAGGTATACCGGAGCCAGGTGTTGTGCTCTACGGGAAAGTTACCGAAGGCAAGACCCTCGTAGAGCAAGGGGAAATCGAGGCAACATACGCACCTGTCGGAGGCGAACAGACCGGCACGGTTAAGGCAAGTTTGCACAAATATATCGGCTCCGAGCCTGATGAAGAAAAATATTCATATCGTGTAAAAATCCCCGTCGAGACGGTGCTACCGGGAATGAATCCCACGCCCGGAATCCTGCCCCTTTGCGACAGTGAGATGACCTACACCCGCACCATCACCATCACAGCAGGCGAAAACTCGAAAGTATACACCGACACCGTGACGCTCGCGCCCGGTGGTCAGCGCGGCGCCACCGAACGCAGGGATTACAACATAAAACACTACACCGCCGAGGAAATCATCCCTGTGATTCTGGGCATCAGACCCAACGATGAAAACATAGACCCCAATGGCGACCAGGTCTTAGACACCGCCGACCTCATATACATAATCAACGAAGGGTCTTGAAACCGGCACAATCCCCCGGAACCCCAATAACCCCGAATGCAAAACGCTATAGAATTTTGCACTACCGCACCCCACTTACTCTCTTGACACGAAACACCCCCAATCGCAATGCTCCATAACTATGAATTGTATGATGGAGGAATAAAATGGATGAACTCTTCTGGAATCGCGAGATTGAAACTATGCCGCAGGAGAAACTGCGTGAGGTGCAACTCGAACGCCTTAAACAGATCGTGAAGTGGGTCTATGAACATAACCCGGTCTATCACAAAAAGATGAATGGCGCATCTTTTAAGCCTGAAGATATACGCTCACTTGAGGATTTGAGATTTGTGCCATTTATGGAAAAGGGGGATTTCCGCTCTTCGTATCCGCTGGGGATGCTTTGCGTGGATAAGCAGGATTTGCGCGAGATGCATATGAGCTCTGGCTCAACCGGCTCGCCTATCGTTATGGCATATACCCAGGGGGATATTGACCAGTGGGCGGAATGTATGGCACGGTGCTATCGTATGGCGGGCGTTGATGCGGGCGATATCATCCAGATTACGCCTTCATTCGGACTCTTCAATGGTGGGTTCGGATTCTACCACGGTGCGCGCAAGGCGGGGCTCTTTGTCATCCCGACCGGCGCAGGCAATACCCCGCGTCAGATAAAGCTGATGCGCGACTTTAACGTAAAAGCCCTGATGGGCGTTGTATCTTATGCAATCAGGATTATGGAGGTTCTGGAGGAGAAAAATGCCGATTTGCCTGACCTTAAGATTGGTATGTTCGGCGCAGAAACCTTCTCCGACTCTATGTGCGAAAAGATTCAGAACGGGCTTGGCATCGAGGCTTTCGACATCTATGGAATGACCGAAACCGGCGGAGTCGGCACAACCGGTATGGATTGCCCGGCACACAATGGCATCCACGTCTGGGAGGACCAATACATAGCGGAGGTCATTGATCCCGAGACAGGCAAACCGGTTGCTGACGGCGAAGTTGGTGAGTTGGTCTTCACAACACTCACCCGGAAAGCCCTTCCCGTTATACGTTTCCGCACTGGCGATGTCTCACGGATATTATCCCGCGGCAAATGCGATTGTGGACGTACCCACCTCCGCCACGATCGCATAACAGGACGTATAGACGATATGCTCATCATCAAAGGTGTGAATTTCTATCCCCGTCAGGTCGAGCAGGCACTTATGGAAATCCCCGGCGTCAAAAACAATTATCAGATTATTATTGAAGAGAGAAACGGCATTAAAGATTTGCGCGTAAATATCGAAGTTGAGGAAGGGGTTACAGGGTATATGGTGGAGAAGCACCTGAAAGAGGTGCTGGGGTTCAGCCCCAAAGGCGATATCTTCAAACCCGGCGAGCTCCCGCGACAGGCAGGCAAAGCCCAACGCATCTTTAAGAGGAAAATTGATGAAGATTCCTGATTGCGGGAATCAGGCTTCGTTGATTCCCTGGCAATCAGGCGTCATCAGTCATTAAGAGTCCCTAACGAAATGAAATCGGGCTCATTAAAGCATACGAAGATCACAAGGTTCTATCTGGACAAACTCTCATTTTGATAGGGAC
>CAZGKP010000367.1:0-2386 GCA_964526215.1 uncultured Candidatus Sumerlaeota bacterium | reverse complement strand
CTTCATCGCTATAGGGAACTCCTGCCCCAGCGATTTCTTAACGTCTCGATTGGAACCCTGGGGGAAATAGAATTTACCCGGTCTAAGCCAGGGCGGATTGGAGAGGAATACATCTCCGCCTTTAGCATTCAGATTTCCAGTGATGCCTCTTAATACGGCGATGGCCCGGTTGTTTTGATATTGGTTTATATTTTGGTCCACAGCATTCCCCCACTGGATTGCAGCAGGCTTTGTCCGGGCATACAACCTCGCAAAGTCTATTATTTGTTGGCGGGGGATATAGGATACCCTTTCAACATCGTCCAGAGTAAAGGTTTTTATCTCGTCAACCAGCTTGTCAAAACCGACTGTCCAGTTCTTTACGATGTCTTCATCGTAAAGCTTCTCCTCAATGATAACCTTCAGCAGACCCATTGCAAGAGCCCCGTCACCACCCGGCCTCACCTTGATCCACATGTCGGCCATGTCGGCCAGATCGATCTTCCGGGGATCAACCACTATCATTTTCATGCCGTTTCTGAGACCCTCAGCGACGCTCTCCCTTCGGATACCCCAGCTCATATGATTGATATTCAAGCCCCATACCACCAACAATTTGGGCAGATAGACTTCATCAACAACCATGTTCCAACCGCACGTATCGGTAGAAGGACCGGCATTGGGGATGCCGCATGACCATCCGGGCGTAAACACATTATTAGTGCCGAACGCGCTCGCAAACCTCTGCCCAAAGGCAAATTCCATTCCCTTGGGTTCACCCAAACACAGAGCGAGATATTCCGGTCCATAATTGTCTCGTATATCCTTAAACTTGGTAACGATCGTGTCTAATGCCTCCTCCCAGGAAATTCGTTCCCATTTACCTTCGCCTCTTTCGCCTACGCGCTTGAGCGGATACAGCAGACGATCAGGGTGCGTAAGTATCTCCGGTATGGAGAGGCGTGATTTCTTTAAGGGGCACAGTTCGTGAGGGAACCCGCTTTCCGTATCAGGGGCGATATCAACCACTTTGCCGTCTTCTACCCCGACTTTGATACTGCAGTGACCACAACAGAGGTGGCAGAAGGTGAAGTACTCCTGCCGAGATTTCATCCCCGGCAAATCAGATGAGGCTCTCATGACTCCCTCCGGTGTATGAGCCTCATCGAACGGATGAAATTCTGACTCACCAGCCAGCCCTTCTGCAGTAATGATGTTCTTGCCGCTCGCCTCCACAGCAAGGACCAGGCATGAGGGCACGGTTTTGCCATCCATAATGACGGCACATGTGCCGCATTTCCCAACGCCGCATCCTTCTTTGGTGACGCCAAGCTTCAGCTCAGCGCGCAGAATATCGATCAACGTCTTGTTAGGCTCAACCCAAAAATGGTACGGTTTCCCGTTCACGGTTAGCTTTATTCTGTGCTTTGCTTTTTGCTTTACCATTAACTCCCTCCTAATTTGATCTGCCGTAGGGCTTGTTCAATCGCCTCTTTTGCAAGCAGCCCGGCTTTTTCTCTTCTGTAATCAGCATATGCACGCACATCATCGATAGGGCGCGATTCTTCTGAGACCGTTTTACCAACCTCTTGAATGAGTTTTTCATGAATCTCCTGACCAATCATTAATGCTTCCGCTCTCGGCACCCTCATCGGGGTGGGTCCGGCAGAGGCAAGGGCTATCTTGGCGTCAGAACAGGTATTGCCGTTCATAGTGATGGTTACTGCAACGCCTACAATAGCAATATCGGATAGCCTTTTGCCGTGTTTGAGGTAAACACTGGTACTATTAGGGGGCGGATCCGGTACCTGTATTTCGGTGAGTATCTCATCGCTGCGCAAAACTGTCTTTCCCGGTCCCAGAAAGAATTCTTCTAAAGGAACAATGCGCTCCCCGTCCTTGCTGAGAATCTTGACCCGAGCGGATAAGCTATTCAATACGGGCGCAGTCTCAGCAGCCGGTGAAGCGTTGCAGAGATTGCCGCCGATTGTGGCAATATTCCTGATTTGCGGTGTGCTCAGAATCCCGGCGGCCTGGACCAGACCAGGAAAGCGCTGGCGGATGGGAAAGAAGGATTTGATCTCCTGAATGTTGGCGAGGGCGCCCAGTCTCATGCCACCGTTGCCATCCGTCTGCAGATACTGCAACCCTGGTATTTTTTTAATATTGACAATGTACTTAGGCATCTGTTCCATGGTTCTCTGCTTCATCTTTACCAGTAGATCAGTTCCTCCCGCAAGGATACGAGCCTCTTCGCCGAATTCTTGAAGCAACGCAAAGGCTTCGTCCAATGTCCCCGGTGAAAAATATTGGAATTGTGGTAACAACATCATTTCCTCCTCGATTGCTTAGGGCTTCGATTCGCAATTACACTCACGTATTTTTCATGATTATGGGGCCGTTCTTT
>CAZGKP010000366.1:0-2400 GCA_964526215.1 uncultured Candidatus Sumerlaeota bacterium | reverse complement strand
ATCTTTTTTAACTGTTCATCTACATACTTTACGATTGCAGGATTCTCTACAAGGGTATCATTGGTAAGCACATGAATGTCTTTGGATAGTTGTTCTTTGGGCAAGTCGGAAAGCGCATAAAACACCATTTGCAATACGGTGGTGCTATCTTTGCCACCGGAGAAACCAATAATCCAAGGGAGAGGATCCTCGATATATAGTTCTCGAATTTCAGACAATATAGCTTTATAATTCATTGTAAATCTGCCGTCTTCTCTACTCTACTATCAGGGACAGTATTGTGCATAACCAAGTGATGTGCTATCTAAATAGAGGATGATTACTCTCATGTTTTTCGCACCGTAGTGGAAATATATATAATGAGAGTGTTTATGTTCAATCGCGAAGTATAGCGCAAATAAACACAGAATTCGTTAATCATACTGACTGTATCGTAGCAGTGCTAAGGAGTGTCAATCTAAAATTGTGCGAGTTTCAGGAGCCAAATGTCTTTTTCTGGTAGAAGAAATAAATCTTATTCCACATATCCGGGCATACCTGAGAAAAACAATACTCCTTTTATTCCGATGAAAGATTCTCCGGGAAGGGTATATGAAATCTAATCCGGCTGGTTATAGCGGTGGATTTTTCTTTCGAGGCGGCGCAGTCGGTGCTCTATATCAGGGGGCACTTGCGAAAAGAGGTCTTTATGCATCCCGGATAAGTAGCTTTCTATTTCGCTGGAAATCTCGACACCCTTTATTGCACGAAGGATAACTTCACGGGCGCGTGCAGGGTCTTTTATACGATGTTCGTAATACTTCGCCAGTTCGATTGCGGCGGCAATGCGATGATTTCGCGAGGCATTCAGGAGGCGTTCCCAGGTCTGGGTTGCGTCCTCCCATCTGGCGAGTTTCTTGTAGAGGCGTCCGATGTGGACAAGGAGGATTTCAATCAAATCGGGTTCGTGGGCGTGAAAGAGCGCCCGCTCAAAGGTTTCAAGTGCATTCTCGATACGCCCGAGTTTCAAAAAGAGGCGACCTAATCCCCATAGTTCCAGGGGGTGATTTATGTCTTCGGGAAGCGGTTCGGAAAGGAGTTGGCAGAAAAAAAATAGAAGCGCACCCAGAGAGACGACATCCTGGACATTGTGGTCAAAGACGGGTAGCATCCATTCTATGTGTCGCCCGCGGACAAAGTTGAAATAGATGCGGGGGATGAGGTGGCTATCAATATCCCTGTGGCGGTGGAGTCCGAAGCGCACCTGTTCAATGGTTTCGAGGCGGCAATCGGGCAGAGTGCCTCGCCATAAGCGTCGCGCGGGATGAAGCAGGTCTATGTGGGGACGCCCGAGGTCAATGCGGATGCGGTTATAGATAAAGCGCGTGGCAAGGAGCGGCAGGTCGAATGATTTGCCGTTGAAGGTAACGAAACACTCGGTGGTCTCGAGTATCCCGGCGAGGTGTATAAGCATTGCAGATTCTTGCGGATAATCCTCCATAAAGAATTGTTCGACTATAAATGAATCAGGCTTGAAATAACCGATGCCACAGAGGAATGGATATGTCCCAGTGCCGCCGGCGAGTCCGGTGGTTTCGAGGTCGAGGAAAATAAGGCGAGGGTGCTCTGAAGGCTGCCACTGTGGCTCTCCCGCAAGGGTGGCAAGACTCTTCGTGGCAAATGTGCCGCTCCCTACATCTCCCGGAAAACAGTAACCCTCAGCGCTTTGACTTTTGTCGAGAGGAATGGTTACGCGGCGATGGAGAAATGCACCGGCGGGCGTTTTTATGTGCCTGGCGTGGGAGAGATGCTGAAGGAGAAATGTCGCTCCGGATGCACGAGCCTTTTGCGCAAAGAATTTCGTGGCACGAAAGACCTTTCCTTTGAGAGATTCAGGCAATGTGAATTTTTCACGGCTCAATTTCGGTGAACACCTTGAGATTGGAAATTGGAAATTGCAAATTGGAAATTGCAGATTTAAAACTGAAAATTTGGTAACAGTCCCGCTGGGAAATTTCAACGGAAAAGACTTGAGAATTATGCCCCTACCTGCCTTTATGATACTTTGTGATTGGTAAGTGTATATGCGGAAAAAACAAAAGCCTTTTATTTTTCTCGCCATTGGTCTGGGTGCGTTCATATTACTCCTGCCGCTCTTTTTCTACTTGCGTTCTTTGATTGTGCAGACCGATAGGTGGAGGCTAAAAAAACAATTGCACCAGACGGCAAGGGCTGTGATGCACAGGAATTATCTCACCCTCAAACAAATTATGTCTGCAGACTATGACGGCTCTATCGGTTCATCGCCGGAAGAAGCGATATCAATTGCGCGAAATGTGCTTGAGCACGTAGAGGACTTACGTGTAAAAATTCTCTCAACCGACAGTACGGTTGATGAAAATAAAATTGCACATCTCCATT
>CAZGKP010000365.1:0-2435 GCA_964526215.1 uncultured Candidatus Sumerlaeota bacterium | reverse complement strand
TGCCACATAGAGTAACAGAACCGGTTTATCTACCTTCTTTTCCATCCTCCATAAAACAGGTTCCTCTGAGAATTCATACAAAGTGACTTTACCAGAGTCCGACTTTTTTATTCCCCTTAAATGATAAGTTATTCTCAGTTCAACTTCTCGCGGGTTAACGAACTGTCTTTTCAGGATATTATTTTTTCTATCTTCTCTTGGATTTTTACTTTTACTAACTGCCGAACAGCCCAAAATCCCAATCAATATCAATAGCATAATACCGTATTTATTGATATAAACCATTCTTTATCCACTCCCGATTAAGTTGTTTATATCACGCAAAGTCGCCAGGGCGCAAAGTGGCAGTGACACACAAATCTACTTTGCCTGGATTTGTTTTTTCCATTGCGCCTCCAGAGACTCCAGCGAAGTTCCGGTGACTTCCTCAATAATGGAGCGATTTCGCTGTATATTTGAGTAGGAAGATTCGCTGCGGAGATCTCTGTACAATTGTTTGAATTTTTCAACACCCTGCGACTCGATGAGGAATTTGATGAAAGAAGCGCTTACAGGATAGGCAACTCTTGGATTCGTGCCACGCGGTCCGATGTCTCTGAAAACCAGCAAGTTGGTAAGCGGAATTAAAGCCCCCGCTTCCATAAACTCTTTTGCCCACCGGTCTATATGCTTCCCCCCCCACTTTTTATCTATCTGCATATACACAGCCAAACCTTCGTTGAACATAGCCGGTGGATTTCCCAGCTGGCTGGCGATGATGTGGCATACTTCGTGCCGCGGGTCTACCTTTGTTTGTTGGTTGTAAATCTCGGCAATAAGGTTCCCCGTGGCAAGGCCGTCACCGATATGGCCTGTCACATCTGTCTTGGATTGAGCGTCGGGATAAAGGTCGAGTGATATCTTACCGTCGAACTTAACATCCAGCAGCTCACATACAAGACGAACGGTTTCCTCGCGCTGGGCAGCAATTTTCTCTATCTCTTTTTCCGCCAGGCTTCCTGGAGCAAACCGTATGGTAAAGTGTGGCGATTCAAAATGGCGAGAGAGTAGTGTGCCTTCTTTTTCAGAGATGATTTCAGATCGTCGGAAATCTTCGAAGGAATACTGGTCGAAGAATAACTGATTGTCGCTTTCCTGGGGCAGCGTTTTCTCGCCGGGAGCAATCTGTGCCATCAATATTCCCATATAAGCGTCCGCGGAAGGTCGTGACACTTGATACCTGCATTTCACCTCTCGAGTGTTTCCGGCAGGAATGTCAAAAAAGAACTGCTTCTGCCACCTGGGTCCATGGAGGTCATCCTGGATGTAAATATCAATAGCCAAACCCCGCTTCTGCCCACCCTCATTTTTAACACGCCATTTCAGCAGGTTTTCACCTGGTTGAAAAGTGGGGGCTTTCCAGTCTGCCAGAACTAAATCAATCCCAGGTGGTCTTTCGGGTAGTTTTGCACGCCTCATCTTTGCTGCAGCCTTCAAGTCGTAACGTCCTCTGAAGAATACGTGTCCATTGTAATAACCTTTCAACGTGCGGTCTGTGCAGTTTTCAACTTCGGGGTCTGGTGAAGCCATCAGGATATACAGAAAGGGTCTATTCAGAAGATACGGAATGGAATAGGGCACGCTGACTTCGCGTTGCTCTCCGGGAGAAAGAACAAAGGAGCGGCGGGAAGAAGACCGAGGACCTAAGGACATTTTTTCCTTTCTTGTACACGCAACGACAGAGATAACTAAAATGCGCTCCAACTTTGATGTGTTTAAGGCTATAGAGTGGAGAATGTTCTTTTGGTTTTCTTGTTCCAGGCGGATGTCTCTCACTGCCATACCACCAGGTCCCACCACGCTAACCGGGTCAAGTCCGAGAATTTGGTCGGAAGGTTTTACTCTGATGTGTTTTTCAACCAGCGGCGTTGCTACATTCCTATGTATCAATTCATGAACCTGACTTCTTGTGAGATGAGTATTGTCAGTTTCATTACTTCTGGCTTTAATTATGGCATATCCGGTCTGATGCGGTAGCCAGCAGACGCCCTCAACAACCTTGTTTTCCTCGGGGGCAAATCGTTCAATGACCGCTCTTCCCGCGCCCCCGGAACGTCCCTCGACTCTGGAATCGAACTGAACTAACAGTAATCGGTGCATATCTGTTCGGTTCACCACTGGCATTTTGAATCTGACCATAGTAAGAATCCAATCTCTGTCCCAACCAATCCCCCGGAATGATTCGTCATCAAAAGTGATCTCGCCGACCTCAAATCCTTTAGCTTTCTTGGATAAGACGCCTTCTCTTATGAAAGAATTATCTCTCCGGTTGGTATCGGGTAGCCACTCTTCGGGGTCCAGATCCACGCGCGTCCACTTGCCCTTTAGGGTTACCGAGAGAGAAGTCGTCTTGAAATCGCCGGGAATCCTTTGCGCAATTTGCTCTTCCCCGTCTG
>CAZGKP010000364.1:0-2452 GCA_964526215.1 uncultured Candidatus Sumerlaeota bacterium | reverse complement strand
TAAGTGAATAGCGAAATTATAAATTATGATATAGGAATCACCCTATTAATATTAGTCGGCGGTCTTGTAAGATATATACCGCAGGTTTATTCTGATATTGCAAATAGGAAAGGAGAAGTAATCCTTTCATGGTCATCAGTGACAAAAGCACGCCATATCTGTTTTCTGTATTTCTGTATTTTACTGGGATTCCTTATAAGAACGGGGCACTACCCTAAATCAATAACATTAATCTTCTGCGGTATATTTATATTTATTTTAGGAAATATAATAGGGCTGATGAGTTTTTATACATTGAATAAGCACAATAGCTACAACGAAGAACTTGTTCGATACGAAAACGGGGTACTTATAACGCAAGGTATTTACAGTATCGTTCGCCACCCGATGAGAATTGGGCAGTTTTTAGAAATGTCTGGGATCGTAATTTTGGCTAATACTCCTTTTCTCTTGGTTCCATTAATAGTTGTTCTCATAATACAAAACATCAGGACTAGAGATGAAGAAAAAATGCTCATTAACTTTTTCGGGGAAGAGGAAATTAGATATATGGCTAATGTCCCTAAGTATAATTTAGTGTGTGGTTTGCTAAGACGGAAAGAAATAAAATGAGAAAATGGAGGGATAAAAAATATGGGAATTATTGTCGGCATTGCAGGATTAATCATTGGATGGTTCTCTGCTTTTTATTACTATAGGTTGAGTAGCAAAGACCGGAGAAAAAGTTATATGGCAAACTTTCTGATGAGCTTAAAGAGACTATCCTGAATTCTAATATGGAGAATATGACCGTAGTTAAATTAAATGGGCTTTTGAAATCAAAAACTATTGATGAGAACTCAGATGATCCTTTGCCCTATTTTGCATGTCCCATTTGCGGTAGCACAAATATTGAAAGACAAGGTGCATGTGATGATGAGCATGATGAAATGTACTATACAATAAGATGCACTGATTGTGGCTGGAATGAATGGAGGCAGTAGGTAGTGCAATTGCCCAATTTCCCTACCCCCCTCTCTTCGCATTTCCCTCAAAACAGCTAACTCCTTCGCCACGCAACAAGAACGCCCGACTTTTCAGGACGAATCTTGCGCTTTTCAGGGGAAGGGCGCACACAAAATATCTATTGCATCCAATTCTCATCTGCATATATTCAGAAATATGATATTTAATCCCCAATACACGATAAAGGACGGAATCAATAAGGCGCTTGTGGAAATCGAGCGGGTGCGCGGGTTCCTCGATGCGGTGAAGCTTAAAGACGAGTGGTTTGCCGATATGCAGAAAGAAGCCCTAATCATCGAATCGCACCATTCCACACATATCGAGGGCACGGCTCTGACTTTGGAGCAGGCAAAGAGCATCCTCGAGGGCAAGAAGCTTACGGGTGTCAATCGCGACGACGAAAGAGAGCTTTTGAATTACAAAGATGCGATGGAATTTGTCTCGAAATACCTCGGCAAGGATGACCCAATCACGGAGGGCATTATGCGGGAGCTTCACAAGATGACGGTCGAAGGCGTTCGCGGTGGGCAAGCAGACCCGGGCAACTACCGCAACATCCAGAACTATGTGGTCAATTCGCTGACAAAGGAGGTTATCTATACTCCGCCCCCTCCGTTTGATGTTCCCTATCTTATGCAGGAGCTTGTCGAGTGGCTAAATAGGGCTGAAGGTTTATCGCCCGTTCTTGTTGCAGGCATAGCTCAATTTCAATTCGTGCATATTCATCCGTTCATAGACGGCAATGGTCGGACAGCACGCCTTCTTTCGACGCTTATCTTATACAAGACCGGCTATGATTTCAAGCGGCTGTTCACAATTTCGGAGTATTACGACAAAGACCGTTCGAGCTACTATCGGGCGATTCAGTCCGTTAGAGACAGCGATATGGATATGACGAAATGGCTCGAATATTTTGTTGCCGGGTTGCGGTCGCAGATGGAAGAAGTTCAGGTCAGAGGTAAACGGATAATCGAACAGGATGTCCGACTTCAGAAGATTAGGAAGACTGGACTTAACTTGCGTCAGGAAAAGGCGGTTAAGTATCTTATTATAAAGGGCACGATTACGGTTAATGAATACTGTAACATAGCTTCGTGTATCCGACGAACGGCTCAAAGGGATTTGGCGGATTTAGTCGCCAACGGTGTTATAAAGCCTGTGGCTAAGAGCGTTACCGACCCGACAAAGCATTATGTTTTACTGTGACACGCTACTGTGACACGTTACTGTGACATATTACTGCGACATTCTTAAGGGACAATAAGGGACATCGTTAAGATATTTCGTCCTTCGCACTTCATACTTTGTACTTCAAACGACACCATCACATTCGACCCAAACAGCGAAGTGCTTGATTGGCGACTTATTGAGTGATTTCGGCTCACTATATATGTTTATGCGCCGAGGCATGTGAATAAAATTTCAGATATTGGAGGAGACGAAAATG
>CAZGKP010000363.1:0-2462 GCA_964526215.1 uncultured Candidatus Sumerlaeota bacterium | reverse complement strand
GTCGTAAAAACGCGTGGTGGGATAGGCGAGGGCGATGTCCGGCTCTTTTGCAAAGGTGTCAAGAATTGCCTCCCAGATTGCCTGAGTTGTGCCTCTGCGCTGACGTGGCTTTGTTAGATACCTGATTGTCAGAAGCACACCTGAATCTCTCACATCCGTATAAACTGTCGGCGTGAGGTGCTGGAAGAAAATCATATATTTTCTTGCAGCATTACGGAGTTGGCGCGTAACATCGGGCGATAAATGCTCGGCTTTCTCCCGTGCAATCTTCAGAAGGATAGCTTTCGCCTTTTTCCAGTCGCTCTCAAACGTAACAAGGACGGGGATTTCGTTCCATATATACTCGAAGCCCTTTGAATAGTTCGCCAGACCCTCGTGCAGAACCATCCCGTTGGGGACATCAATGATACGACCCGTGCTCTGGTCGGAGCCTGCCCAGTTGCCAATCTCGAGTATGGAGAATTGAAATATGCGGATGTCAATGACGTCGCCACTGTATTTCCCGAGCTGGATGCGGTCTCCCACCTTAAACGGCTGTCGCCAGACGATAAACATCCAGCCAGCAAAGTTCGCAATCGGGTCGTGCAGTGCGATTGCAAGCCCCGCACTCACCAGTCCAAAAAATGTCGCCAGCGATTGTAGTCCCCTTATCCACAAACTCCCGATTATGACAATTCCTAAAACCGTGATGGCGTAGTTGGTGGTGCGTTTCCAGTAATAATGTCTCTTGATGTCCTTTACGCGGCGGTCTATGAGTCTATACACAAGGTGGCGCAGGAAAATCATCAACAATAATAGCGCCAGGCTCAGTGCAATTTTTATTTGCAAATTCAGCGAGAGACCCACCTCATCTGCGAGGAAAGCCGTAATCCGCTGCACGAAATTGAGATGCTCTTTTTCCATATATAACTTTTTGCACACGAATATTTGGAGTATTTTTTATCACCTACAAGATGCCGGAGGCAAGCATAAAACAAAGGAGGAAATCAGTGGTCATTCCTGTGATTTTAGCCGGAGGTGTTTCGGAACGAATGGGCGTTCCCAAACCATATATCCGCGTGGGTAAAAAGACCTTCCTTGAAATAATCGCAGAGCGATTGCGAAAAGCAGGCATCAATTCTCCCGGCTTCGTTGTCTTTAATGAAAAACATAAGTCGCTAATAGAGAAAATAGAACTGCCCGATTTTTCGCTCATCCCGAATGCAAGACAAGAGCTGGGTCAATTATATTCGCTCCAGCTCGCTCTTAGTCGAGTCCCGGAAAATTGTTCAGGCGTAATTATGTGTCTCGCCGACCATCCGTTTGTGAAAGCGAAGACATATCGGTTGCTCCTTGAAACGCACAGGGCATTTCCGGGAAAGATTCTCATCCCGACATTGGAAGGGAGACGAGGACATCCCCCGCTTTTTCCGCGCTCATTTTTTCGCCCTATTCTTGAACTCCCTTTAGACAGAGCCGGTGGTGTGCATAACATAATCGCTACTTATCCCGATGCAATAAGGGAAATTCTATCAAATGATGCGGGAGTGGTAACGGACCTCGACACCCCCGCTGACCTTCACCGTGCACATTTGAATGTGGATAATAACTTGTAACAATCTATAAGGAAACCAGGAATGCAGGAAAATGTAATGTTAGTTCTATTCTTGGTTTCCTTATAGATATTCGCCTTATTGGCGCCATAAAAAGTTGTTATGAAACAGAAACACTCGCAAATGGAAATTAAGTGTCCGCAGGGGTTTTCTATTTTTCTATGGCGGCTTCATAATGCCTGTGCGCCTTTGCGGCAATTTTGTCCCAGGTGTAATTTGCGAGGGTTTTTTGCCTGCCGCTCTCGCCAAGTCGCTCTGCCAGAGACGGCTCGTTAAGAAGTAATAAAATCCGCTGCGCCACTTCTTCATCCGAGTCGCACAGGAAACCATCCTTGCCATCTGAAATCAACGATGCGACTGCACCGCAATATTTGTAACCTATGACGGGTTTTTTCAGCATCCATGCCTCCGTAAAGACCATCCCGAAGCTCTCCGATTCACTCAGCATCGCGAAAATATCGCAGGCATCATAAGAATCGAGGATTGTCTGGCGGCTTTGCTCGCCGAGATAGAGTGCATCGGTGGGATTTATCGCCTGACCATCCTGGTCGGGTCCAATCATAACGAGCCGGCAGGGGCGCTTCTGGTTCACGATACGCATTGCACGCATGAGTGCATCGTAACGCTTCGTATATGACTTGCGCCCGACGAAGAGGACAAATGGCACATCTCCAATGCTGTGTTCTTTGCGAAAGCGCTCGCCATTGAATTCGGCGTTCTGGAATTCTTTAAGGTCAATTCCGCCGCCAAGTGTATGTGCATTTGCCCCGAAATGCGCCCTGAAAATGTCGCGTGAGTAATCGGAAAGTGCAAATGTCACATCTGCGTCTGCCAGCGCATCGTAGTAATGTTGCCAGTGATAATAGTCGT
>CAZGKP010000362.1:0-2487 GCA_964526215.1 uncultured Candidatus Sumerlaeota bacterium | reverse complement strand
TGGGTTTTGAGATTCTATAGACCTCACCCAGTATCTTTGTCCTACCTTTCGGCTTGAAATAGTAAGAATGTAAGACATCGTAAAGTAAAACCACATCTATCGTCTCATCATCGAGATTGATTTTCAGACTGCTCGACGTTTTTACGGCAACTATGTTTTTAAGACCTTCCGATTCGGCTATCTGCTTCAATTTTCGCAAAGAACCAGCATCTTTATCTACGGCATAAACCCTACCCTTTTTCCCCACTGCCTTCGCAGCCGGAATTGTGTAATGCCCGACACCGCAGCCGAAATCCAACACTACCTGTCCCTCTTTTATGCCGATGTTTTTCAAAAAAAACTTTCCCTCATCCTTCAGCCATGTCTTCACATCATCGGTCATACCTTTTGGTCATTCTCCAGAAGAGTTGGTGAAATTATGGACTTTAGGAGTAACCCCCGTCACTTTCGGAATTTTATCCGCCGTGGCGGATTTGTCTTGTATCTTTCTTCGCAATATTTTCAGGGCGTGACACAGTGTTGCTTCTTCTTTTATTCGGTTAGACAATAACTAATCCCGCTTTCTGCCCTCAAGCTTAAATGTTGGGTTATTTTCCGGCAGGTTCAGGACAAAGCTACACATTTCGGTCTCGCCATAAATATGTTTCACATCAAAAATCCCTCTTCGGTATCAAGAAATAAATTGAGAAACCAATCGA
This sequence comes from uncultured Candidatus Sumerlaeota bacterium, assembly GCA_964526215.1. GTDB lineage: Bacteria > Sumerlaeota > Sumerlaeia > MWCT01 > MWCT01 > CAZGKP01. The sequence goes on along the minus strand of CAZGKP010000362.1, from coordinate 1,789 downwards.
GTCTGACCCCACCAACGAGAGTATCTTCTGCGGTTAAATACGGTCAGTTCTGGCAATTCGTCGCCTTTGCGTTTATAAATCTCGCCTGAGATGAGAATAAAAAATGCGACATCAAAGATAAGGTAGGAGAGGTCTATCCTCATCACACCAATTTCCCCCAAAATACAGGATAACCTGCTCGCATTCAGCCCGAAAAAACTGCCTTTTTACTCTAAATGCCAAAGAACGCCATCCTTCTTACCCCCCCTCACCCAAAATTTCAGAAAGTTACCTAATGATTATGGAAAAATATGTTAAACAAAAAATCTCTTGACAAGATCCACAATTGGAAGCGTTATTAATGCATAAGCTAATATAAACATCTTCGGATTATCCCTATAAAAAAAGTTAACGGGAGGAACGAGCATGTATGCCCTTCGGTGTAACCGGTTATATTACTCTTTACTGGTAATGGGATTTCTTCTGTTCTGGTTTCAGGCCCAATCTCTGGACATTACAGAAACCTCGCTTCATTATGGTGTTGAAAAAGCCGTCATGCCGACAGGGGCGACAACATTCTGCTCCTTTTCAGAGTCCGTATGCATATGTGGAGACAGAGCCATCATAGGAGGTCCCTCCAATGATACGAGACGTGGGGCCGCCTTTATTTTTGAACTCCAGGGAGAAACCTGGGTTCAAATGGCGAAACTCGTTCCAGCCGATGTGGAAATGGATGACTATTTCGGAATATCCGTCGCCATTGAAGGTGATACGGCCGCGGTGGGGGCATACGGAGACGACCTAGATGCCGGCTCGGTTTATATCTTTGAATATAATGGGGCAACCTGGTCTCAAACACAGAAACTGATCGCGAATGACCGGACTGCTGGTGATTTTTTCGGCGTTTCAGTTTCTCTGTCCGGAGAATCTCTTATTGTCGGAGCCTACAAGGATGATGATAACGGTTCTGACTCGGGGTCGGTCTATATCTTCAAGAGGGATGGCGGAACCTGGTCTCAATCCGACAAGCTGACGGCAAGTGATGGTTTGGACACAGATTATTTCGGATATTCTCTCTGTCTCTCCGGTGATACGGCCATTATTGGGGCTTATAATGAAGACACCAACGGCAGTAATGCTGGAGCCGCCTACATCTTCCATCTATCCGGCGAGAATTGGGTGCAGTCTGCAAAACTCCTCCCCGGTGATGGTGCTGCTGGTGACCTGTTCGGCTATTCCGTTTCCCTGTCCGGCAATACAGCCGTTGTCGGTGCTCATATGGATGAATCCGAGCATGGTTCGGTCTATTTCTTTGAGAACGTCGGAACATCATGGCAGGAAAAGCAGAAAGTGACACCCAGTGATATCCTCCATCCCGCCCACTTTGGCAATGCCGTTTCGATTTGCGAGGATATCACGGCTGTTGGATGCAAGGATAATGAAACAGAGGGAAATGAATCCGGTTCTGTTTATGTATACACACGAAGCGGCGATGTCTGGACAAAAGCCATGAAAAGCATTTCCTATAATCTTCGCCCTGGAGATCATTATGGCTGGTCGGTTTCCCTGTCCGGAAGCACCCTGCTTGTCGGAGCCCCTGATACCCACATCCTGACGGATGGAACGGCTTATATCTATCGTCTGTTCATGGACATTGACGAGACCAAGGTGGAGGGATTCTATGACTTTGGCAGGGATTTGGATATATCCGGAGACCATGCCGTTGTGGGGAACTCGCTGTCTCTTTATCTATCGAAATCCTATGGGGCGGCCTATTTTTATAAACGCACGGGTGGACACTGGCAGGAGG
>CAZGKP010000361.1:0-2493 GCA_964526215.1 uncultured Candidatus Sumerlaeota bacterium | reverse complement strand
TGAAGAAATTGTATTTTTTGATGGGTGTATTTTCCCTCATTGCAGCAATGAGCTTTGCCCAGATTACGGACATTAGTGTCCTGCAAGAGGTGGATGCTAATGGCGAACCTACACATGCCGGAACAGACTATACTATCCAGGGGGTGATTACCACGACAAATATGGATGGTTACAGCCTGCAGTTTTTTATGGAGGATTCAACCGGTGGAATTCAGATATATAAATCTAACAGTTCGGCTTGGTACAGCAACAAGAGCCTTCAGGTCGGTACTGATCTCACAATTTTCGGGAAATGTGATTTCTATAATGGAACTGTGGAGGTCATGCCTTATGCGGAGACCGATTTGACGAACAACGGAACCGGAACTCTGCCAACACCCCAGATAATCCATATGAGCGACCTGCAAGATGGAGCCAACTCATTTGCCCTGCGAGGGGAACTGGTCAAACTGGAGAATGTCTATATGGCTACTGGTTCCGCGTCCTGGCCCACCTCCGGCAACGATGAAAACCTGACCATTGCCATCGGTAGCGCCGGCGGGACACCTACAGCAACTATGCGCATTGATAAGGATTTCGATTGTGATGAGAATCCCGAACCTGCCTGGTCCCAGAACGTTACGGCAATCTTTACTCAGTATGATTACACTTCTCCCTACACGGCATATTTCCAGATAACACCGCGGGGCTACTCGGATTTTTCTCCAACTACCCCTGCATTGGGTGTCTCAAGCAATTGGACGCTTTACGAGTGATTTGGAAAAACGGCTTTTCCGGGGATAAAGGAGTTATTCGCAAAATCTCCTTTATCCCTGTTTTTTTTGTCCCCTCTTTTGGCGTCATAACTTTCGAGAGCGGATGATGCTAATCACCAACCATAACCCGAATATCGCCGCCACAAAATAACCGATAAGCCCTATTGCAGGTGCCCCCCACAATATCGGTCCCCTTCCTGTCTGCATAATGAGTGATGACCCCACTATCAATGCCCCGATGATTACGCTGAAGGCTATGCGGTTACTTGCCCTGTCCATAACGTGTATAAGATGTTCAAGCCCGCGATGTTGAAAGATAACTTTCAACTCTCCCTCTTTCAGCATAGCGAATGTTTCACGAAGTTCGCCGGGGAGGGCGCGTCCAAAGGTGAACGCCTCGGTTAAAGTCTCGCGCAGGTCTGCCATAATCCGCCGGACGGAATACCGCCGCCTGATTAATCTCTTTATGTAGGGCTTCGTGACCGGCACCATATCGAAATTCGGGTCGAGGTTGTGCCCGACTTGCTCGATGGTGGCAAGGCTCTTCAAAAGTAGTGTGAAACGCGGGGAAAAGACGAGGTTGTGCTGATGCATAAGTTCGGTAACCCGTTTTACTCCCTCGCCGAAATGCAGTCCCTTGATTATGTCTTCTGACTCAAGTGAGAGATATTCGCGTATGTCGCGTTCCAGGGCACCCCGGTCAACCTTCCCGCGTGTGCCCGTAATCCTGAGTGCGACTTTGACTATGCGGCTGGCGTTGTTTGTGAAGAGAGCGGTGAGCATTTCAGCGGTTGCATCGACATCGGCGGGGTCGAGGCTCGCCGCCATCCCATAGTCGAGGAAACAAACAACCTCGTCGGGGAGGATGAAGATGTTCCCGGGGTGCGGGTCGGCGTGGAAAAATCCGTCCTCGAAGATTTGCTTCAGGATGGCGCGGGCTCCATTTACGGCAATGACTTTCGGGTTCATCCCCTGCCGCTTTAGTGACTCGACATCGCTCACCGGCGTCCCTTCAATCCATTCCATCGTCAGTATGCGGCGTGATGAATAGGCGGGGAAGGGCTCGGGGACGTGAACCATTGGTTCGTCTGCGAAGTTCTTTCTGAAGAGTTTAATGTGCCTGAGTTCGGTGCGGAAATCGAGTTCGCGCCGGATGGAGCGTTCAAACTCCCTGACCACGGCAATCGGGTCAATCCAGGTATCTAAAGAAGCGTGTTCGTGAATCCAGTGAGCAGCGAAGTGCAAAAGACCAAGGTCTGCCTCAATCATTGCGGCGGCACCGGGGCGTTGAACCTTGACGGCGACGGGTCTGCCGTCGGGGAGTGTCGCCCTGTGCACCTGGCTCAAGGATGCGGCGGCGACTGGCGTCTCCTCGAAATCCTTAAATATTTCGTCGGGGAGCGCCCAAACTCCTCCGTAAAGACCTTTTTCACATCATCAAAGGGAAAGGGCGGAACCTTGTCCTGGAGCTCGGCAAAATCGTCACAGATGTCAGGGGGGACGAGGTCGGGGCGTGTGCTGAGAACCTGTCCGAGCTTGATAAACGTGGGACCGAGTTCGGTGAGGGCACTTCGGAGGCGTTCTCCACGTGATGCCAGTGCGCCTCCCTCTTTTGGAATGAGGTGGAGACCTTTCAGGAATCGGATAGGGAGGCTTTCGTGCAGGCGCAAGCGATGAACTAACCCTAAAACAAGCGAATATTTTCCATAAAAAATGAAGTGGCTCTTTTATCTATAAT
>CAZGKP010000360.1:0-2595 GCA_964526215.1 uncultured Candidatus Sumerlaeota bacterium | reverse complement strand
TGGCGAATATGAAGACAACAAAAAGTGGAGGCTCTTCCAGCGTCTTCAAAAGGGAGTTGAAGGCGGGGATGCTCAGCATATGGACTTCGTCGATGATGTAAACCTTTTTCCGTGCGGAGAAGGAGGCGCGGTTAATACCCTCCTGTAGATCGCGGATGTTATCTATGCCGGTGTAGGAGGCGCCATCTATCTCCATAACATCCATCGAGTTGCCCGATGCTATTGAGACACATTGCGCGCATTTGTTGCACGGGTGCGGGGTGATACCCTTTTCGCAATTCAGTGCCTTTGCAAGGATACGGGCGACACTCGTCTTGCCGACACCCCTTGGTCCCGCAAATAGATACGCATTGGCAATACGGGCATCAGCGAGGGCGTTCTGGAGTTGGAGCTTGACGGCGTCCTGCCCCACAACCTCCTCGAAAGTCCGGGGTCGCCACTTGCGAGCGAACACTACATAAGAATCGTTTTTCTCTCTCAAACCCACACCCCGAAAATCTTGACATAATCAACCTCTCAACAACACACATATACTGCTAAATTAACCCATACGCAAGGTCAATGAAAAATAAGCCCGAATTCGCCTGATCCGGGCAAGCGGGTGTATGGCTTCATTCTATCATACGATTTGTCGAGATTTCCCACGCAAAGGACGCAGAGAATATAATATGAGGAAAGCAAAACATTTGGGAGGATAGTCTTCCTGATGCGGCTCGCCTCTCCCAAAAGGATGAAAAAGGTTTTTTAATTCGCCACGGCGAACGGGATTGCGCGGATTTCACGGATAAAAGACATCTGTGTCAACCCGCGTCATCCTGTTCTCCACAGGCGAATGTTCCATCAAAAATAAATAAACTGCTAAACAGTTACATAATATCATATATTCGTTTTCGCCTTCATCTCCATCTTCATCTTATCCCTTACAGGCGCAATTATTGAATCGGTCAGGAACGCGCGTGGCGCAGAAAACAACAAGATACGGAGATGGAGATGAAGACGAAGATGGAGATGAAGATGGAGGGTAAAGGAGGAAATATGCGGCACAACTTATGACGTTTGCAGAAGTCTCTGCGTTTGGTTGTTTCCAGATTTTCAGAGAGATAAAGTGTTACGGGATTGCCGAAAAAAATCTCTTGAATGACTTCACCACCAGGAGTATAAAGATACGGTTTTTTGTTTTTTTTGCACCATTCCGAAAGGATTTTTTTTATGCGGCTTAAACCCGAAAAGATAGATAACCTTGCCGGGAAGATTCTGCAGGAACTGAAGGAGCGTCCCGAAGTTGCTTTCCGCGCGGATGAGGAGGAAATCCTCCACGAGATTAAAAACGTAATAACAACGGACCTCAAACGTGAGGATGAACTGGAGGACGAAGTTCGGGAAATCTTATCAAAGCATATGGAGCGCATCTATCGGGATGACATCAGTTTCATTGAACTTGTGCGAAAGGCGAAAAGGCAGATTGCCAGACAACGGGGCATTGTCCTGTAATGCTGAATTTGTGAGGTTTTTATGCGTTTATCAGAGCAACGTATCGAGTTCATCGCCGAGCAGATTGCCCGCACGCTTACAGAACAAAAACTCGTGGGCTTTTACAGTCGGAAGCTAAAATTAAATAGCATCGTTGCTCGTGTGATTTTCCAAGACCTTGCATTCGAGGACAAACTCGATGCAGAGGTGGAGAAAATCATCCGCTCCATCAAGCGCAATATCCCCGAGGGGAGTGCTGAATGGAGTTCAATTTTCCAGCAAAAAAAGGAAGAACTGGCCAAACGCCATAACTACATTTATTGAGCCCGTTTGCCCATTACTCCACCTCAGTGAATTGAACATTTCGAGTTAGACATTGGATAATTCCGCCTCTGTGGAAAGATAAACAGTTGCTAATTCATTGAAGATAGGCGCTTAAGACCCCGAGATCTACAACATTTTGTAGATGTTGAGTTCCCATCAAGTTAAAATCTAAAACTGACAACTGACAATTTAAAATTCATCAGTCTCGGAGGACAATACTTTTTACTTCTTTTTTCAAGCGGAGTCTTGAAAAAAGCATAGGAATCTTATGCGCCGAAGCCTGAAAGTATTTTATATGGGCAATAAAGCAGACCAGGGTTCTTATACGGAAACCATATAATCAATAATTCGGCACTGAAAAGGATGAAGAAATGAAACCACTCTGGAAAGTCTCGTCCGGTGACTTCGCTGGATGGCGAAGTGATAATGACACTCTTTGCGACGCCAATGGCAATAACGTTGGATACTTCCAAGAAGGCGACATCGCGTACTCGCTGAACGGACAGTACATCGGAGAGATCTATCGCGACGACTGGATCGGGAAGAAATCAGGCGTTCTGCGTTCCGGCGGTGGTTCCCGGGTTGGGTATGTCGGAGTCGCCTTGGCTCCCTACGTAGGCAGAGTCGGAATGGACATTGCAGGATGGGACAATCCTGACTTCTGAGGCAACAGGAGTGTGCCGAACCATGTACTGGAGTGTATTGGCACGTACCGCGCCAAACACTCAGCACTGACGTTAGGATACACGTAATTGATGACATAGTATATTTTGCAATGATAGGATATTTGTGTGAAATTTG
>CAZGKP010000359.1:0-2672 GCA_964526215.1 uncultured Candidatus Sumerlaeota bacterium | reverse complement strand
AGGACATTTTAGGATTAGGCAGTGAGGCGCGAATGAACTTCCCCGGAAAGCCTTCGGGCAACTGGGGCTGGCGCTTCACACCCGACCAGATAACGGATGAAATCCGCCAGTATCTCGCAGACATAACCGAGATTTACGCCCGCAAAAGGCTTGGCGAAGAAAAAAAGCGAGAGGCATAGTTGATGCATCTGGAAAAAGCGTTTAATCCGCAGATTGCTTTTACCCTGTTCGCTCGAAGGGGATGTCGAAAATAGTTTTACTCTCCCCGGCGGTCTATGACCCGTCTCGCTTTGCCACCGGTGCGCTGGAACGTCTTTGGTTCTACCAATTTCACCCTTGCGTGGATGCCGAATTCCTCAAATATCCTCTCCTTTATCTCCTCCTGGATTTTCATCAGTTTCTTTACCTCGTCAAAGGCGATAGTCTCGGAGACCTCGACCTGTATTTCGAGCTCATCCATAGCACCTTTGCGTTCGATGAGAATCTGATAATGAGGCTCGGTATGTTCCACCTGCCCCAGGATTGCCTCTATCTGCGAGGGAAATAGTTTAACGCCGTGCACAATGAACATATCGTCTGTGCGACCGGAGATGCGGGCAAGCCTTAAATAGGTGCGTCCGCAGGGACACTTCCCCTCCAGCATCCGCGTAAGGTCACCTGTGCGGTAGCGAATCATCGGCATCGCCTCTTTTGTGATGGTCGTGAGGACGAGTTCGCCGGATTCGCCGTATGGCAAGACCTCACCCGTATCGGGGTTAATGATTTCGGCGATGTAATGGTCTTCAAAGAGGTGAAGTCCATTGGTCTGCTCGCATTCGCCAGCCACACCAGGACCCATAATTTCCGAAAGCCCATAAGTATCGAATGCGTCAATGAAGAAAGCCGTCTTAAGTTGGTTGCGCAGGTTTTCAGACCAGGGTTCACTGCCGAAAATGCCGATGCGTAAGGTGAGTTCATTTGGATTGATGCCAAGACCCTTTATCTTCTCGGCGATGATAAGTGCAAAAGATGGCGAGCAGGCAAGGACGGTGCTCTTGTAATCGCGCATAATGTGGAGTTGCTTTTCGGGAGCCGCACTGGAGGTGGGAACCACCGATGCCCCGATGAGTTCCGCACCGTAATGAAAACCGAAGCCACCTGTGAATAATCCGTAGTCAAAGGCAATCTGAATCGTATCGTCCTTCGTAACGCCGCAGGCAATGAGCGTGCGTGCAACGAGTTCGCTCCAGTGTTTAAGGTCATTGTGGGTATAACCGACCACTGTGGGTTTTCCGGTTGTGCCGGAAGATGAATGTATGCGGACGACTTCGCGTAGCGGCACGGCGAACATCCCATAAGGGTAGTTTTCTCGCAGGGTCGTCTTTGTCGTAAACGGTATTTGCTGTAAGTCCTCGAATGAATTTATGTCCTCGGGGACAATACTTTTTTCATCAAAAAGTTTCTTGTAATAAGGGACATTTTTATAGACACGATTCAGTGTAGCCTGCAGGCGTTCTATCTGTAGCTGGTATATGTCTTCTCTTGGCATTGTCTCATATTCAGGATTCCAGATCATACAGTTACCTCCTATACACAGCGTTTAATATTATCACATTTATTCGCCGCGGCAATTTATCCGCCCTTGGCGGATATTCTGGAGGGAATCTCGCTTATATTCCCTCATAAAATCTTCATCTTCGTCTTCATCTTTATCTTACCCTTTACGGTCGCAACAGATATGTTCTTTTCACATGAAAAACTTACAGTTTACAAACAGGCGATTGAATTCGTCGCGTGGCGGAGCAAACAGCCCGCCAGGGGCGCGTCTGCGACAAGAGATGGAGATGGAGATGAAGATGGAGAGTGAAGAAGATATGCACACAACTTATGATGTTTTGTATAATTTATCATTCTTCGGTCTTTCCCAGATATGCCCTTTGTATTTCCGCATTTCCAAGGAGGTCATCTCGGAGACCTTGATAAACAATTTTTCCCGTTTCAATTACATAGCCGCGTTCGGAGACATTAAGTGCCATCTCGGCATTCTGCTCAACGAGTAGGATGGTGGTATTTTCCCTTGCCTGGAGGTTTTTCACGGTGCGAAATATATCCTCCACGATAATGGGGGCAAGTCCCATCGAGGGTTCGTCGAGCAGTAGTATTCTGGGGCGTGACATCAGTGCACGTGCGATTGCGAGCATTTGTTGCTCACCGCCGGAGAGTGTGCCTGCAAGTTGTTTTCGCCGCTCACCCAGGAGAGGAAATAATTCATAAATGCGGTCAATGTCCTCGTTTACGTCTCTCCGGGTGTGCCGTGAATATCGCAGGTAAGAACCTAAAAGCAAATTATCCTGCACGGTGAGTGGGGCGAAAATCTGTCGCCCTTCGGGGACAAGGGCTATCCCGCGCCTCACAATCTTCTCCGTGGCAAGACGTGTTATATCTTTGCCACAAAATAGTATGCGTCCCTGCCTGGGCGGCAGGAGTCCCATAATGCTCTTCAGCAGAGTGGATTTCCCTGCACCATTGGCACCTATAAGGGTCACAATCTCTCCGGGTTTTATGTGGAGGGAAAGGTTCTTCAACACAAGCAGGTTGCCGTAATATGCCCGGATGTTTTGCACCTTAAGCATCTTTTGCCTTCCTGCCGAGATAAACGGTGATTACGTCTTCATTACGCCTGATGTCCGAGG
>CAZGKP010000358.1:0-2688 GCA_964526215.1 uncultured Candidatus Sumerlaeota bacterium | reverse complement strand
CACATAAAAGATTCTAAACTCAAAACAGAACGTATCCATCAATACAACATTGACGAAGCAATAGTATGAATCTTTATAAATTCCCGGTGCCTTGGTGCCCAGCTATGGCGGATTGATGACTATTTTTTGATTGTCAGAGTTTTTGGGGCGTGGTAGATGGCTCAAGTAATTTTTGTATCAATGTGGACAGGGAATAGCGATGGCTTTTCTGCACAGGCGTAAGGATAAAAATGAGGACACCGGAAAAACCCAAAGACACCACGGGGTTTCTCCGGCAAGGATTATCCTCGTTAGCTTTGCCGGTGCCATAATTCTGGGCACGATTCTTCTGGCTCTACCGGTCAGCTCACGCGGGAAACCGCTATACGTTGAAGATGCATTCTTCACTGCTACGAGCGCAGTCTGCGTGACGGGTCTTATCGTGGTGGATACGGAAAAAGACCTCTCGCGCTTCGGTCAGGCGGTGATTCTGGTGCTGATTCAGCTTGGTGGATTGGGCATAATGACGTTTTCGACCTTTTTCGTGCTTGTCTTCAAGCGCAGATTTATCTCACATAGCGGCGTTCAGATTTTGCGCGATACGCTCACACCCGGCACGCCTGACATAAAGAAATTACTGCTGGCGATATTCAAGGTAACGATTGCGTTTGAGTTATGGGGGGCGTTGTTACTCTATTTATTATGGAGAGGATATGACCCGCCGGAACGCTTATGGTGGGATGCCGCCTTCCATTCCGTCAGTGCCTTTTGCAATGCGGGTTTTTCGACCTTCAGCGAGAATCTCTACCGAATGCGCAATATTTACGGCGGATGCGTGGTGGTTATGGTTCTGATTGTTCTGGGAGGGCTTGGGTTCTGCGTGCTGGATTCGGTGCTTTACCGGCGGGAGTATGTGAGGCAGGGGCGGCGTGCCTTTCCTTTGCAAGTGAAAGTAGTTCTTTCAGTCTCGGTGATTCTGATAGTGGTCGGGACATTATTTTTCTGGGCGTTAGATGGCGGGCATTCAGTGGCAAGAGAGGGGTTTTTTGCGGGTGGCTTTCATGCACTTTTTCAATCGGTAACGAGCCGGACTGCTGGATTTAACACTGTCGCCTTCACGAAGGTGAGTCACGTGGGGCTTGTGCTTATAATGTTTCTGATGTTTATAGGAGGGGCTCCCGGTTCAACGGCTGGTGGGATAAAGACGACAACTGCGGCGATTTTGTTTGCAACCATTCGCGCCCATCTGCGCACCCCGCCAAGGGCTGATGTGGAGATGTTCAAGAGGCGCATCCCCGCTGAAAATATCAGCAAGGCGTTTATTATCCTCGTGATGAGCATACTTGCCGTCCTCATCGTAGCCGTATTATTATCAGTTACGGAGAGGGCGAGGATTAGCACCTGGCAGCCGGGGCAGGAACCGGTATTGCGTATTTTATTCGAGACAATATCCGCCTTTGGCACAGTGGGGCTATCCACCGGTATCACGCCATATCTATCCATACCGGGGAAGATTCTCATCACAATTATGATGTTTGTGGGGAGGCTGGGACCTCTCACGATAGTTCTGGCGCTGGTGGAAGAGAAACAGAAGGTCAGTTATCGCTACCCCGAGGAAAATCTGATGGTGGGGTGAGAAGGGACAACAATTTTTTGTTTGAAGAGTATCTATTGGGTGAGTCGAGAAAATAAACGCTTAAGGTCCCAACATCTCCAATAAATTACAGATGAGGCATTATGCCACCATACCCATAATCTTAAAAAAGGTTCTCATCTCGAACCGGATATTTTTATATCTTTCTTCGACCTCTTGTATTTTGTTCTGTTTAATGAAAGCCCCAAAAGAGAGAAAAAAAACAGCCGGGGGAAACAAGATAAGCAAAATAACGGCTTCGGGGGACAATAAACGAGACCAAAGTCGTCAGGAAAAACTCATTTTTCTCCTTGAGAGATAGTTATTATAAATGACGCTCAATGCGCATTGTCAAGTGTTTTTTTACTGAACCTACTGTGGCGTCTGACCCCCAGTGCGCAACTTACGATTTTGTTACCCATCAGTTACGGAAACTTTTGACACTTTTTTGCCTCGATCAAGGTAAATATTTATGTAGATAACGGTTCTAAAAAAGGTTCCTTTTTCATTAGGTTCTAAAGAGTATATAATCTTATTATTCTTCTCGTTTATTTCTCTTGATGTATAAATCTTAATAATGTTGCGAACTTCATCCTCGCTCATCCCAATCTTAATCTCTTTAGCCTGATTCCGAAATAATTCGGGTTCTATAGGATAACCTTGAGCATACCGGTTTCTCAAAATCCACAAACCAACCCCAATAAGCACTATAACACACAAGATTCCACCAATCACAAAAACAGTCATTTGTTTAGAAATATGGGGTGGGAAACTCATATACTACTATCCTGACCGCTTAATAATGATGTGTCATTATTTATCTATAGTTATTTAGACGTTTGGAGTCAGACGCCCTAAATAGTTCAAGTTGTTCCTGCCTTATTACATAAGAATTTACCCTGGACGTATTGTCAAATTGCGCACTTTTTAGTCCTTAAAAACAAAAGCAGTATAGACTACAATTTAACGAGACTCAAAGGGAATGATAACTTGCTTGGGGCATTAAGAAAATTGAACAATCTAGGGCGTCTGTTTGAATGCATAAGTAATTCGTGGAAAAGGAAAACCTCCTGGCG
>CAZGKP010000357.1:0-2694 GCA_964526215.1 uncultured Candidatus Sumerlaeota bacterium | reverse complement strand
TCTCTTTTCCAACTCCCTTTTGACCTGCCGGTCGATCTCCTTTGACAGGACCGCAACACCTTCTTTTTCAACTTGTTTTAATAAAGGTCCGGTTTCCATTATCCAACCAATTGAGGGCCCACGGGGAACGATAAGGGCTTCTCGAAGCTTGAGTCTTCCACTCGGCAGATATTCTCGCTTTTTACGGACCGCTTTTTCAGTACCTAATCTATAACGTCCTCGCTGCCATACGGTCTTCGATTCGATATATTCGCCACTTTTATAATGATGAAAACCTTTGGTTATAAAGGCATGTCGATGCAGTTTGCGAAGCCCCCGCTTAATCGTATAGGAAACACCTTTCCCTTTTTTGGATTCAGTAACATTGCCAAAGGCGGCAAGAGTCAGCCTTTCCAGAGATATTCCCAATCGCCATACCCAGTGAAAATCAGTTGCCTTTTCCAGATCCTGAATGCGATTCATTACATTTTTCTTTTTGAGCATTACCTCCGCCCGAACTCCACGATCTATCTGTGTTCGTCCGGCAGATGCGGTTCTTTTCAGCGAGCGATACATAATTTTAGGCAGAGCTTTTTCATGGCCTTTAAGCGCGGATTCAACCTGTTTGACCTTCGCTTCATCAATTTTTATTTCAACTTGAGGTACCATAAGTTATTTTCGATTTTCAATTGAAGATTGCCAATTCAAAATTGTAAATCATAAATCAGTCATCCGTTGTTTCGAACATGCAGTAACTATTCATAGTTAAATCCCGGACTTCTTGCTGGGATAGGGCGCGATTGTAAATCTTGACATCGTCGATAAGGCCGTTAAAAAAAGTGCTGGAATAAATACCTCCAGTTAGATTTCCTAATAAGACACTTTCTGTTCCTGGAGCAATTATTACTCCAGTACCAGAACCTGCAAGAACACCATTCTTATAAAAATAAATATTACTCGCAATATTTTTTACAACTGCTATATGTACCCAGACATTTGAGTCGGTAAAACCATCTGAATATTTATTAATAATCCCAGTTCCATCACCATAAATAAATTGTACCTTATCCAGACTACCGGCCCACTGTAAGCTATAACCAGTTATTACAGCACTATATTTAGTCAATATATATCCATTTTCGCTTACTCCATTTGGATTTATCCATGCTAAGATTGTCAACTCAGTCGATAGATTCAAACTCTGTGCATTCCCACAATTCACATAATCTCCTCCATCAAACCTCCATGCATATCCATTTCTACCAGGAACTAAAGTTGGAAATGTACTTGCATCCGCTCCGTCACCGAAAGTTCCGTTATTTTGATTGCCACTATAATCAAACGCAGATTTGCTGCCATCAGCAAACCAACAGCCGACTAATCCGCGAGAAAGCGGATGTGCAGGATTCGGTAATGTCCCCGGCAGAGGTTTGTTAATCAAATCAGCTTTTGCCGGAAGCCAGAGGAGAGAAAGCATAATGACAATGAAGATGAGATAGAAGTTTACCCTTCGTAGCGCAGCGTAGAAGGGACAGAAAACAGATATAATCCGTGCAAATTTTATCCTTCGTAGTCCCTGTGGAACGAAGAATGGACCGTGAAATTTATGCCTAAGGTATCCGTGGTTAATTTTCATGTTAAATTCTCCCAATGTTTTACAAAACCAAACCCGAATCTATAGATGCCCTCAAAGTTTCATATTTAGCATGATTGTATGCGGTTTTTTCCTGTTTATAGGTATCTATCCATAATTGAGCTTGAGGCAATAAAATATCAGAAAGAGGTGATACGTCATCCGTCCTGGTGGCATTATACGTAAATGATTTGCGCCTTACTTCAACTTCATCTTCTTTTAAGACAACTTCCACTCCGACAACAAATAATCCGCCTTCCGTTAAAGTGGGCCAAAGTTTTATTATCTCTTTTGTAAGGGCCATTATCGTTTTTCCTTACTAATCCATGTATGGTATGCGGCATCGCAATCGGCATCGACATTATTGAAAATAACGCGGGTCTTGCTCGCAGGTGAGGCGGATGACAAAGATATGATCCATGAATCTACACGATCATAAACGCTTATTCCGGCGGCATGACCATTTATAACATCATCACACAATGTCACTAAATTTGTTGCTATACTTTGGGTACGAACCACCTCCGAATTGGCTATAGTGCCATCCTTTATAAACCACTTGCGACCTATTACATCGAAATCACCTGTAGTCGCATCGGTTAGATGAATTGCTGTATTGGAATCGGCCACGGTGCCGACAATAGTTGTAGTCGCCACCGTCTCGGCTGTCCCTGTGAATGGATATAATAATATCCAGTTTTCTTCACCATAGCTGACCTCGACCCATCCCTGGGCACCATCGGTCGCTACGGCTTCTATGGGTGCACATTCCACATAAAGAATTGCCTTTGTGCAATCCGATAAGTCTTCTGCGTTTCCGACAACTAATGTTCCCGCCGTCACAATCTGCCAGGCATCTATCTCATCAAGAGTCGTGGTCTTAAATATATTGACATCATTAACCTTGACATTCAGATTTGGTGCCAACTCATTCACATCATTAATATCAACCTTGATATGGACTGTATCCGCAACCGAAGCGACCCTGGTATTCAGCGAAGGGGCCAGATCATTCACATCATTAATATCAACCTTGATATGGACCGTGTCCGCGACCGAAGCGACATGAGTATTTAGCGAAG
>CAZGKP010000356.1:0-2695 GCA_964526215.1 uncultured Candidatus Sumerlaeota bacterium | reverse complement strand
AAACTAACTGCATACTGAATAAAAGACCAAAACTCCCAAACAGACCTTCCGCCTACACAAGTCAACCCGGAGCCGCTGCACGGTGAGTTTTGATTTCACAACCGGCGGTGTAACGCATCGGATATACGTCAAGCGCTATCCGGTGCGACGGTTGAGAAGGGCGATAGGATACTTCTTCGTATCGTTGAGGGCGTTGCGTGAGTGGCGCTGGGATTTGCACTACTTAAGCGCGGGATAAAGACGCCGTTGCCTGTTGTTTTTGCCGAGAAACGCAAAGGGTTGTTTCTGAGAGAAAATTATCTTGTAACGCTTGGCATAGAGCCTCTTCGACCCGTTGGGGATTTGCTGAATCATATAGCGGTAGGGGAGAGGCGGCGTAATCTTTTGTGTGCCCTGGGTAAGTTTGTCCGCCATAGCCACGACATCGGCTTTTATCACGATGATATGAGCACCGCCCATATATTCGCAGACAACGACCCTGTTCATCCCTCATTCGCATTCATAGACCTTGATAATGGGCGATTGCTGAAAAGCGTTTCGCTCGGTGGATGAATCGGTTCTACCTTTCAACGAGCGGCTCTTTTTTCTTGAGTCTTACCTCGGTGTCCCTCCACAGCGTAACTTACTTTTACAAATCAATTCCATTTCCCGCCGCAAGATTGGCACCAATGTAATATAAATGCCCCTCGATTATACCCTTGTATCCTTGAATGATTGAAAATGCGACTTTTCTTAACCACTGGGAACACGGGGGACACCGGGATTTTCTTTCTTCCCCGTGCTCCCCGTGGTTAATTTGCGAAGTTAAAGACCTCTTCAGCTGGTTTGGGGAGGGCGTCTTTGTTTAATACCTGGCTCATATATTTTTCAATAAATTCGGTGTCCGTAGCGCAGAGGCAGGTCTCTTTATATTCTGCAAACCAGGGATTCCTTAACGCGCGCTCTCTGATTGTCTTGATTGATTCGTTGAAGATGTTTCCAAGACTTATGTGGATAAATGGGCAGGGGAGGACGTCTCCATAGGGCGTGAGATATAGTATTTCTTTCACAGCACCGCAGCCGTATTTTGCAAAGTTTGCCTCGAAGTCATTTCGCACGTATGGATACTTCTTTTCGAGCTGGCGAAAATACGCCCAGTCCTCTTCGGTGAGGAGGACGTCATCTGCGCCGAGCCAGTTTCCAGCAGGAACGGCAAGCGCAACGCACAGGATTATGCTTTTCTCACAGACCCATTCAAACAGTCTTTCGATTCCTTCAGAGCGGATGTTTCGGTGGGATATGACGGTGCCGATAGTTACGTTCAGTCCGGCATCGAGGGCGGCATCAATTCCGGCGAGAGTTTTTTGATATGCGCCTCTTGAGCGGCGGAAGGCATCGTGCTCCTGGGGATTAGCGCTGTCGAGGCTTATGGTGAGGATGTCAACGCCGGCTTTCCGCAGGCTTCGTGCCCTTGCGGGTGTTACTAAAACGCCGTTTGTGGTAACGGAGACGATGTTACGGTGGGGATTTGCGGCAGCGATATATTCCTCGAGATTTTTTATGATAAGGGGTTCACCGCCCTGGAATGAGAAATTCACCGCGCCGAGTTCCTCACATTGCCGGATGACGCAGCGATAGTCTTCGAGTTGCATACGGCGCGTTTCTTCAGGTTTCTTCAGAACCATTGCAAAGCAATGTTCACAGTTCATATTGCATCTATAGTCGAGGGCAAAATCAACATAGCGCAATGGTCTCGCCCCGAAGAGGAAGATATTGGCGAACGTCTTTGCGAGCCGAAAAAGCAAAATGGGTTTATGCGGGCGAAAGGCATACCGCAAATTGACACGATATTTTTGCCAGAGATTCATAAATCCATCTGTCCGTTGTTAGTTGTCCGTTGTTTGTTTTAATATATAGAAACCCGGTATTACCATCTTGAACCTTTAGGGAAAGGCAAAGACTCTACGATGGCGTCTCTTTGATAATCTTATGAAATATAGTAGCCGAGGCTTTCGAGTTCCATAGCAAGGTCTACGTAATGGACTTTTACGTTCGGGGGCACTGTGAGCCGCATGGGGACGAAGTTCAGGATAGCCGTTATCCCGCACTTAACCAATTTGTCGGTTACCTCCTGCGCGACGTGAGCTGGCACGGCGAGTATGACGATGTCTACCTGTTTCATACAAATAGTTTTCTCTAACTCCTGTGCGTCTTTAATCTTTATTCCACTTACGGTATGCCCGATTTTGCGTTGGTCGGTGTCGAATGTCGCAACAAATTTGAATCCCTGAGTCCGAAAGCCCACATAAGAGATTAATGCCTTGCCCAGGTTGCCGACGCCGACAATAGCAACACGGACGGGCTGGTCAGTGCCGAGTATTTTTCTTATTTCCCAGCGGAGATCGCCAACGATATACCCAAATCCCGGAACTCCGAATTGCCCGAAATGGGCGAGGTCCTTTCGGACCTTTGCCGGATTAAGACCGAGTCGTTCTGCCAGTTTCTGCGAGGAGATGCGGGTTGTTCCGGTTAATTCCAGGCGGTGTAGTGCCCGGGAATATAGGGCAAGGCGTTTAACGACCGCCTTAGGGACGGACTTAATTGTGTTTTTTTTGCGGGGCATATTTACTTCCTCTCTGCTCGACTAGGTAGTGAGAAATCAGCCGTATTTTACGGCAATCATCCACAGGAGATTTGCCGCCTCCTCAAGGCGGTC
>CAZGKP010000355.1:0-2735 GCA_964526215.1 uncultured Candidatus Sumerlaeota bacterium | reverse complement strand
AGGCGAATTCATCCGTTGGCTTATGTTATGAGTTTCAGTGCCTCGCGGACGCGTTCCATTGTTTTTTCAGCCTCGGCGGCTGCATGGCAGTTGCCATCTGCAATAACGCCCTTGACATAATCCGGGTCGGCGATGAGTTTTGCACGCTTCTCACGCATCGGCTCCAGTAAAGTGTTTAGCGATGCTGCCAGCATCTTCTTGCACTCAACGCAACCGGTCGCAGCGCTCCGACAATTGGTTGCAATCTCATCTATGCGCTCCTGTGTGAATGCCCTGTGATAGTCAAATACGCTGCACACCTCGGGGTGTCCCTTGTCATTTCGCCGCACACGCGCAGGGTCGGTCACCATCTGGCTCACCTTGTAATTCACCGTCTTTTCATCATCCGAGAGGTAGATGCAGTTGCCGTAAGACTTGCTCATTTTACGACCATCGGTGCCGAGGAGTTTCGGCACACGCGAGAGTATAGCTTTAGGTTCGGTAAAGACATCGCCATAGATAAAGTTGACGCGGCGAGCAATCTCGCGAGTCAGTTCAAGATGTGGCAACTGGTCTTCGCCCACAGGCACCGCATCGGCTTTGTATATCAGGATGTCTGCCGCCTGCAATACCGGATAGCCGAGGAAACCGTAAGTGCGCAGGTCTTTATTTTTAATCTGTTCAAGGGCTTCTTTATATGTGGGGCAACGCTCAAGCCACGGCAGCGGAACAAACATACCTAAAAGTAGCGCAAGCTCTGCGTGCTGTTTCACCTTCGACTGAATAAAGAGGACGGAGCGCTCCGGGTCAAGACCGGCAGCCAGCCAGTCCAGAAACATCGCCTCAATACTGGCGCGCACCTCGGCGGTGTCAGCGTATTCGGAAGTGAGAGCGTGCCAGTCAGCCACCATATAAAAGCACTGATATTCCTCCTGGAGATTCACCCAGTTCTGAAGCGCGCCGACATAATTCCCCAGGTGAAGTAGGCCGGTAGGGCGATTACCCGAAAGGATGCGTTTTTTCGCCATTTGCACTCCTTAATTTAGACATTAAATCCCATTAGGAAGTCGATAATCTTTAATGTAAAATGAATCAGACGATAAAAAGGATTGATACGCCCAGGGATGCCAAATATCAAGATGAACAAGAGCAGAAATCCAAAACGCTGCATGAACTCAAACACCTTAAACATCACGTGGTCGCGTGTGTGAGGGCGCACAAAATAGTGATAGAAGATATGTGAGCCGTCCAGCGGCGGAATCGGTATCAGATTGAAAAGCCCTAAAAGCACATTAAGGACAATAAAATCCACCATTATGGTTGTAACCAGTTTTATCGCATTCGGCGAGAGGCGACCGCTAAATAAAATCCCCGACATCACAGTTGCCTTAAAGAGCAGTACGAATATTACAACCAGAAAGAAGTTCGAAAGCGGACCGGCGATACTCACCACCACATTCCAGCTCGACTTTCTAAAATTATTTGGATTTACGGGAACCGGCTTTGCCCACCCAATGAAGAAGCCACCCATTATCATACAGATAAAAGGGACAAAGATTGTCCCGACAGGGTCAATGTGTGCGATGGGATTAAGTGTAAGGCGACCGGCGGCTTGCGCGGTCAAATCGCCGCCCCATTTCGCCGCAAGACCGTGGGCGTATTCGTGCAACGATATAGAAAAAAGTAACACGGGAATCATTATCAAAAACTCTGGGTTAATATTGCCCATAAAGAAGTTTCCAAAAAGGTATTATAAATGGTGATGATTGCAAAACGCAAAGAGGCTTGTATCAATGCAGGCGAAATCCTGTCAACTCAAAACCCCGAAGATTAAGGCGGAATACATAACGCTGGATACCGTTCACATATAACGCATCAACCGATTCCTTTGCACTGAAGAATTACAAATTCCACCATATCTCTCCCACATCTTAAACTTTTACCCTTTACCCTTTTACCTTTTATCTCTCTTAAGGTTTTCTGCATATTTGCGGATGGCGGACAAAACAGAGTCGGGCGTAATGCGGCGCATTGCATAGTCGGGAGGCAAACCAAGCAGTTCTTCTGCGGTCAAATCAGCCGGACAGGCACGCACGCATTTGTGAATTTCGGTATCCCATAGTGCGCCCCAACGCCGCTCGTCTGATGGTCCGTAGAGCGTAAGGGTGGGCATGCCGAGGGCAATTGCGAGATGCTTCGGTCCCGAATCAGTCGTAATAAGAAGTGCGGCACGTTTGATTAGAGCGGCGAGTTCCCACAGGTCGGTTTTCCCGCAGAGATTGGCTGTCTGGAGATGCCAGACGGCGCACAGTTTCTCAATCTGCTTACGGAGTTCACACTCACCGATGAAAATCAGATGCGCCTCATACTCGCGCTGGAGCGCAAGTGCCAGTTCCGCCCAGTGTTCCAGAGTCCACGCTTTTTCGGGATAGCCCGCACCGGGATGTAAGAGAATTATGGAACCATCGTTGATTTGCAATTCTTTCAATGTGCGTTTAAGGTTTGCGGTGGCTTTGGGTGGAATCTCGAATTTATGTTTTTGCGGTGGAATGCTTGCGCCCACCACCGCCGCCAGTTTAGCAAGATTCAATATCTCGTGTTGGTTAAAATCCTTTTTGATGCATCTGTCGGCAATTTCATACCAGAAGCGTCGCGGTAGTCCAACATCACGGTCAAATGTGGCAACCGTCGCACCCAGTCCGACGAATACAGGCTGCGGCGGTGCATCGTGATCGAAAGGCACACCGATGGCGGCA
>CAZGKP010000354.1:0-2780 GCA_964526215.1 uncultured Candidatus Sumerlaeota bacterium | reverse complement strand
TGGAATGAGGGATGGAGATGGATTGTTGGAATAGAAGTGCCAGAGGAGTTGGAAATCTTGAGTGTATCGCAAAATGGCAAACCGTTAGAACAGGACGATACAGATGAATTACGCTACCCATTGAACTGTGCTGAAGGCACAGTAGAGGTTAGCTGGACTGGAGGGGAGAAGAGCCGCACAGTTATGAGCGAGGAAAGGCATTATCTTATTTTCAAAATGCGAAAAGATTGGAAAGGATTGGGGCGTTTGGTTAGACATCCTACTACGGGCTACTACCTTGTTATTGTCCCGCAAGAATGGAAACGCGACAAAGAAGTATCAGGTTCTCCCAGCGACAATCCAGAAAGTGTCCAAGTGGACGGATATAGGGCACATTTCTTTTATCAGGAACAGAACACGGTCATTGGCTTTATTACCGCGAATGGCGAACGAATTCGAGTGGAGACTGGAGATCCTCGCTTCCAACTTGTTGGAAGGGAAATAGCCGATGCTTCCGAGGAAATGGGTCCGCTCTTCGGCGAACAGCCACCTCGCATTCAAACGCTTGATGAAAAAGGATGGGGCGACGTTGGAGTAATCGTTGTGGGCGAAGAAGGAAGCGGTCGAAACAAATGGCGGACACAATTCATTCCAGAAGACGGAGATGAAGAACAAAAACTGCCCGAGGAATTAGTAAGTCGGGGAGGCGGATGGTATTTTGTGCGAATTTATAATAAAGAGGATAATCTACTGGAGAGTATGGACTTCAGATTTATGAATGCCTTGAGCGACATTCACCTTGAAAACTTTAACTGTTTGCCGGGTCCAAAAGGACATGGCAAAGTCAATATTGAATTTCATCATTGTTCTGAGTGCAAAGTTGAACTGGCGGACGAGAATGTAAAGGATGCTCTTGAGATTCACCGAGAGAGCGACCGGACAATTGTTACTATTCACCCTCGGTCAGATTGCGATAAAACTCACTGGATTTTGCATGATGGTAATGCAAAGATTGAAGTCACCGTTCTGATAGAAAGAATATGGTGGGCTTTGGGGAGAGAAGGGGAAATCCCTGCGAATTGGACAGACAAGCCTATCACTTTATCACGCGGCGAGTTTACCGCCACATCTGACAAAGCTCTCTTTGTAAAATTCCCCCGAAAGCGCTGGGTGAGAAATATCGAAGCGGGCTTTGATGAAACCAAAAAAAGACCCTTTCCAGCAAAAGTAGAGGAAAAGGAAACTGCAATTCCTTTGCGAGATTTCTGCGACGCTGAAGAAATCGAGTCCCACAGAAAAAAATGTAGATTTGAGATATGGGTTTATCCTGAGGGGGCGGAAATTTACAAAGCCATCGTTGCCAAAATACAAAAAGCCATTGCTATGAAGGAAATCTTTTGTTCACTTAAGGCAATGGTCAAGTCTCCCTGCGGAAAAAGGAAAGGTAAAGGTTTCAGCAAAAGAGAACTTATAAACGCAGGTATAACCATAGAAGATGTGAAATATTTCCGCATTCCCTTCGATAAAAGAAGGCGGACATCACATTTGTGGAATATTGAAACTTTAAGATGTAATCAAAATGCCGATAGTGTAGGCTAATTAAATGGATCCAATAAATTTAGCCGAACAGGTTGAAGAGAGATACAGACGCTATCTTGAGACCACTTTTTACTTTAAAGATCGTGCTCTGAGGAAATCGTTTCAGGAAGCACTAGGATCGGGGCACTTGAGCAAGGGTCCGTATATTAAAGCCACTCCGGTCTTCAAGCGTGGCAAAAAGACACGGGAACTCCTTACGAAACTTCTTAATAAGCCACCCGATGAAGGATTTCTGAAGGCTGTGCTGGGCGACCGGCTCCTTTATTTGCATCAGGAGGAGGCCATCCGGAAGGTGTTTGGTGAGGGACACAATGTCATTGTTGCTACTGGAACAGGCAGTGGAAAAACAGAAGCTTTTCTTTATTCCATTCTCCTTCACCTATATCAGGAATTCCTAGCAGGACAATTACGTTCTGGGGTTCGCGCACTTATCCTTTATCCGATGAACGCACTGGCTAATGACCAGCGGGACAGACTCGGGGAAATCAGTAAACGGCTTCAGAAAGAGGACTCACCATTTAAATTCACATTTGGTCAATATATCGGCGAAACGCCAAAGGATGAGAATGACTCGCGGCGCCACGCACGAGACCATATTGCCCAGCGGCTTCCCGGCGAACTTGTCTTGCGAAAAGTGATGCGCGAAAAGCCGCCTCACATCTTATTAACCAATTACTCAATGCTGGAATATCTATTAATTCGCCCCGATGATAGCCCACTTTTTGATAATGGGCGCGCTAAATGGTGGACTTTCCTTGTCTTGGATGAAGCCCACCAGTATCGAGGTTCCAAAGGCATTGAAATGGGTATGCTCCTTCGGCGATTGAAAAGGAGACTTAGAGAAGGGGGTCGCAGCGGACCTTTTCGCTGCATTGCCACCAGCGCAACCATTGCCGGAGGAGAACGTGACAAAGCCGCTGTTGCAAAGTTCGCCTCCGAATTGTTTGGTGAGGAATTTCTGGATGAGGATGTAATTTTTAGTGCAACTGAATTAATCCCTGATTCCGGCACAACAAGCCTCTCCCTTAAGAATTATCGAGCACTCCGACAAGCACTTAATTCGTCTTCTACGCCCGACTTAAACGAGATTGCTCTTCGCCTTGAGTTAGCGATTCCGGAAAGTTCGGATATGGCTAAAAAGGTTGGATATATTCTTCAGCATGACCAACGTTCAACCAAACTTCGCAAAGAAATTACAACGG
>CAZGKP010000353.1:0-2856 GCA_964526215.1 uncultured Candidatus Sumerlaeota bacterium | reverse complement strand
TGCCCGATGAATTTGAATACCCGCATATCACCCTCCTCGTTCCTTGCTATAATGAGGAGGAACGCGTTGCGGAAAAAGTCGCCAACCTGAAATCCCTGCGCTATCCGCGCGACAGACTCGAGGTATGGTTCCTCGACGGCTGCTCCACAGATGATACCGTAAAACGCCTCCACGAACTTATTGACCCCCAACCCAATCCCCCCCTCTCCCCCTCATTTCCCCCTCTCCCCATCAAGGTGCTCGAGACCGGCAGGCGCGGCAAGATAAATCAGATAAATTTCGCCCTCGAAAGGATAAAGAGCGGCATCGTGGTGAACACAGATGTGGATGCTGAAATTGATGAGTTCGCCCTCATCGAGATGATGCGGGAGTTTGCCGCCGACCCATCCGTCGGAGTTGTCGGTGCATTCGTTACTCCCCAGCACCCTATCTCTCTGGAGGAGAATTACTGGCTGGGACAAAACCGCCTCCGTGTGATGGAGAGCCGCTTTCATTCCTCGTCCATTGTCGTGGCGCCCTGTTATGCATTCCGCCGCGAGGTGATTGACCACTTCGATAGAGACGTTGTGGCTGATGACATTTTTCTGCCCTTTACTGCTAACTTAGAGGGGTATCGCACCGTCTATTGCGAACGCGCCTTTGCCCGGGAGACACGCACACCAACATCCATCCCGCAGCTCCTCCCGCACAAGTTACGCAAATCCAACGCCTATCTCCAGGAGCTCTTGCGGTTTGCAAGCAAGATACCCCGGATGTCGCCATTATGGAAAATCGTCTATTTTACGAAGCTCTCCACGTTTGTATTTCTGCCCTGGATACTTTTAGTAGCCATACTCTTTTCGGTGGCGCTGGTTACGGTTGGCGAGTGGGCGATTGTGGTGGGGCTTGCGCTCTTCACAGTGCCCTCGATGCTACTTGCGGGGTGGCTCTTAAGGCAGACCCCCTCGCCCGGAGGCGAGCGCAGACAGGGTATCGGTCTCACAGTGGCAACGTTCTTCTTTGCAAATATGCTCTTAATAGTCGCAGCGCTGGCATTCCCCTTCTACCGTCAGACAAGCCGTTACGAGAAGGTAGAGTAGATTATGGCCGAAGGCCGAAGGCGCGCCATCGGTGGCTTCCATCTAACTTTTAACAGCTTTCGGTAGTCTGCCCCCAATTGCCTTTTGTATATATATCGCTCAGCCACGAGCAGGCAAGCCAGATTCCTTTAACAAAGACGTCTTCGGGATGGCATAACTGACGATTTCCAGCTCCGCCGTGCTATCAATCTTTTGCAGGATTTTATCCACTCTCTCCATAACCGCATCTTCAATCACATATTCGTTACAATTTTCACACTGCAAGACAGGCAAATCTTTGATGATAACAATGCAATCCTGTCTGACCTTAAAAGGCAAGTCGGTGACAACCTTCTGCAATTTTCCACCACATTTATGACAAATCATTTTCCCCTCCTTGTCTTAAAATTTTTCTCCCACTTATCCAGAGTCGGTTTATAGGCTGTAACAATTGTTACATTATCATTCCCCACATCCGTAGCTATTTGAATATGAATAATCCGATTTTCATATTTAGCATAAACGAGGTAGCTGGGTAAATACTTATCTTCGGGATATTCTTCTATTATTTCATAGGTCTCAACTGAACGTAAGATTGCCTCACGGGTTATAGAGCGTTCTTTCAATCGCATATTGATATGATATGTCCAGTGTATCTTGCGGCGAACAATACAGGATTTGATAAATTCCAGAATGTCGCTATTCATTGTTTCTTTTGAACCTAAACACTATAGGATACTTCAGATTTCACTTTCTGCGTGAAGGTTTATGCTCGAGTGGTATTGACTTTGAGAAACTGTACACAATACAGGTGTATAAAGAGGGGGTTTGGGTGGAAACTGTCAACTTTTTTTACGACATTACCCATCCACCTTAAAAATGACCGGAAAAATTTGTCCGGCTTATGCCGAAGGCGCGCCATCGGTGGGGTGGAGCACTTACAATTTCTCTGCGTCTCTGCGCCTCTGCGCGAGATCTTTTGTTTCGGTCGGGTCATAAGAAGTCTCCAGCAAAACTTAACCACTTATGTCAATCTAACTTTTCACTGCTTTCGGTAGTCTGACCCCGATTGCCCTATCTTATGTAAGCATGTTTAACATACGCGGTAGGTAAGGTAGTGATAAAGGGCGAAGGTTTAAGATTGAATGAATCTGCTTTGAAACTAATACTTCCAGAACGTTTACGTGCATGGAATATATAAAGAGCCCGTTTGGCTCGTGTAAGTGCGACGTAAAAAAGCCGGGCTTTTTCTTGTAGTTGAACATTAGAAAGCTTTTTTTCAGGAAATACACCCTCTTCAAGCCCTACTATAATAATAGTGTCTGCTTCAAGACCTTTTGCAGAGTTTATTGTCATAATTTTTATATTCGATGAAGACTCATAGAAGTTAGCTTGGTCTAAAATATTTTTCAGATCAGTTGCGAAGGAGGGGACATCTTTCCAAAATTTGAATATTTCAGAAACATAAGAAAGAAAATCTTCTGTCTTCTCGTTGTATTTTTCGAATAGTGTTTCAACAATTTCGTAAATTTTATCCAAAGGTTGTATACCTTTAGAATTTTCTAATGCTTCTTTTAGAGAGCCTTTTCCCTCTAAAACAAGGTGCCAGAGTTCTGATATATTCTTACAAGCAACTTCACGCTTTTGTAATTTGCTCTTTTTCCCAGGAATACCAACACTTGGCGTGGTTGAAACAAGTTCAATAAGCAATCTGAAAGAAATGTTATCAGCAGGATTAGATAGCGATTGGAATACTTTGTTTAGTAAACGAAATTTTGATTTTGTATCAAACGCGCGA
>CAZGKP010000352.1:0-2859 GCA_964526215.1 uncultured Candidatus Sumerlaeota bacterium | reverse complement strand
CGTTGATATTTGAGTTAACGCGTTTTTCACAGGCGCCGGCTGTTTGGCGTCCTGTGCAAAAAATTGTTGGCGCCTTCCTTAAATTAAGCACCTATATGGTGTATTGTACCTAGCAACGGATCAGGTTCAGGGGCAAAATTCAACAGATCTCTATAACCGAAATCATATACAGGAGGAGGAAACAGAACATGTGCTGTAAGCAAAGCACCAGATCCTAACCACAAAAATGCATCACTTAGCTTTACCCTTACAATCCCAGCAATTAAGTCAGAATAATCCAACACTACATTTCCTCGTGGTGACTTTTTCCTTATAAGAAGACCATGCTGCGCGTGCGGCCTAAGAAAAGTTGATGGACAAGCAACTCGAAGGTTAATACCGAGACTTTCATCATTTTCAACAAGTCCTGGACATTTGTTTATGGGCTGGTCACCAACCTTTAAAAGTAAAATATACGCAAAATTATCGCGCCCTTCGCTTTTTATTGGCCGCTTTTCAAAGTGGAGGTATTTACCGTTGGGACCAGTAGCGTGAACCTTGTGACAGGCAAACCATAAGGCGACCCAAACATTATCTACGACATCGATCCAACGAGTTTTTATTCCATAATGTTGAAGGAGCGGTTCCCATGCATATTCAGGAACCTGTTTTAGTATTTTCCCATGTTTTTGGCATACTTTAATGTAGGTATTCATGGCATTATTTCTTTTGTTATATGTTCCTTGGGACCGTATGCCACGATAAAGTGTAGGGACCAATTTAAGTCCATGTAACGATGATTGACCTCTGTAAAAAACGGAAGTCAAATTTTCCTTACCATTTAGATGTTTCAAATAACCGCACGCTTGGATTAGTAAATGAGGATTATTGACATGATAAACTTCTGCTGATTCTTTTGAATCCAAAAGAAATTTACCATGCCGACTTGTAAGCTTTTCAAGGCGAGATCTATTCATGCTTTGTTTTCAAGGCCAACGGAGAGCTAAGGGGCGCGGCGGTTTTATGCCGCGTCCTCCTTCAGCGATTTGTTGTGCAATTCATTCCACTCGCATATTCAATAATGGCAATTCCTTTGCTTTCAGCGTAATGCTTGATCTTCTCGTGGTCCTGATACCGCCCCCGGGCATTGAGTAGGATGAAGAAGCAATTGCAAAGGGGATTATTAGCGCGGACCCTCATAAGAGTATCGATATCATCCATGGCATTGTGTACCTTGCTTTGGATTTTTGCCTCAATGGCGGTATGAAAGAACTTGACAGGAATGGACGAGAATCTTGCCTCGATGGACCCCCTACGATACTTCCCTTGCAACGTCTTTGCTGCAGACATCCAGGAGGCGTGATTAGTATTGGCGAGTATCACTACGTCGATACGCGGTAACCTCTTCATATCCCTTGGGTTTATGTTCTCGTCTGGTGCGGGTTTAATTTCGCAGTGGACTTGGTATCCATTTGAAGCACAAAAAGTCTTCAGTCGCTGCCTTATTTCCGCTACGATATCTCTCTCGGTGATTGGTGCTTCAGGGTCATCTAAGTCGAGCGGACACTGTGCGGCGTACTCGGCTTTAAGTTCCTCCAAGATGTCCCTGATTATCCCAAAATCCTCGTTCACCGACAAATTTCCTTTTGCACAACGCTTCGCATAACCGGCTGGCAAAAGTTGCAAAGCGTAGCGGCGCAGCTTTTGCCAGTCCGAGTTAATGCGGTTGTTATCTCATTTTTTCTAAAAATTAAAGATGGTTATTTTATCACTGAGAACCATAAAAGGATACGATGGCATTTCGGGCCTGTTAAAATCAATTATCTTGAATCCCCGCCATTTATCCCACTCTTCGGCAATAAATGTTTCCTTTTCAATTTCATCTAAATTGTCGGACAACACTTGATATTTCATATCAGAGAAAAAAACTTTATTCCTCGGACCATAATCAGACCGAGGATTTTTCCCTTCTTGCAAGCGATTAAATGAATAAAGCAATAATTCGGGTTTATTGTCGCCATCATAATCATGTGCACCTACTAAATTGATGATTAAAGGCACTGAACCTCTATTCATGCCACGTTTTTCCAACACATTCAAAGAATCATCAAATTTAAATAGTGTGCCATTTTTATCACTAGCGAATAAAGCCCTTTTGCTCGGAGAATATTCCATAGAAATCATACTTTTTATTGAGTCTCTTTGTTGAAATTTGTGAATTATTCGACCACTTCTGGAAATTTTGTATACTGCTCCTTCATCGGAACGATAATCATAGGCGGTCCATTTATGAGCGTAAAGCTCTTTTTCACCATCAGAATCTAAGTCTGCTAATAGAACTTTTGATCCAGTGAAATATGTACCAACATTAATTACCCAATTAGTTCGGCCACGTGCATCGATACTGATAATATATGAATGCTGGTCGTCTGTATTGTTATGCCTTTCGGTATTGCCATTGCCAGGGCTATAAGTACCTATAACTAAATCAGTAGCCCCAGATTTGTTTTTCCAAACGACTATGCCAGTGGGGCCAGGTCCGGTAAGGTAACGCCACATTTCATTAGATCTGTAATCATACACAATTATTCCACGAGGCTTCCAAGCGTATCCAGCACTTGAAAATGAAATAACTTCGTCTTTCCCATCTCCATTAATATCGGCAATTTCAGCAATACTTCCTCCACCGTCCGGCTTGCCCTGGTAGCTTTTTGTTATTTCCCTTGTATTGTTCCATACAATATTTAAATTTGAATCAAGCAAAGAAAGTACTACCTTATTATAGTCTTTTCCGCTAACAGCTATCACCGGTTTACCGTTATATTCTTTTATGGGGCTATCCGCTTGACTCAAGTAAATACAACATCTTGTGGTTTATAT
>CAZGKP010000351.1:0-2999 GCA_964526215.1 uncultured Candidatus Sumerlaeota bacterium | reverse complement strand
TGGAAAAATTAACTTATCGGCGATGTGTCTTACAGATGCCTTACAGACACATAATTCCTCTCCCCACCGATGGCGCGCCTTCGGCAGTTATCCGCCTGTGGCGGAATATACATCTGTCTGGAAAGTTGTTGACAGATTTTCCCATTTTGATATCGTAAAGCCACGTTTTGTTGAGATAGAGGTTCTTTTCAAATAGATGAAACGCACATATTATCAGATACTCGGCATAGATCCTTCTGCCTCTGAAAAGGAAATCAAACAGGCATATCATCGCCTCGCTCAGGACCTGCACCCCGATAAGGCGGAGAGCGAAGAGGAACGAAAGAAAAATGAGGAGATATTTGCCGATGTCTCAAAGGCATATAATGTATTAAAGGATAAGAGGAAACGTGCAGATTATGACCACACCCAGGCAAAACCGGGCAAAAAGCCTCCGGAAAGGCAAAGACAGGGGAAAAAGAAAACACCGACAGAATTACCCACCCGTGCCGCCGCACGCGAAAGGGCAAAGGAGCGTGTCCAGATCGCAAAGAGGGCATTCACCAAAG
Source organism: uncultured Candidatus Sumerlaeota bacterium (assembly GCA_964526215.1). Taxonomy (GTDB): domain Bacteria; phylum Sumerlaeota; class Sumerlaeia; order MWCT01; family MWCT01; genus CAZGKP01. The sequence goes on along the minus strand of CAZGKP010000351.1, from coordinate 2,451 downwards.
GTATGCGGATTTATCAGACAGGTGACTACGTAAAGGCTATCACGTTTTTCCAGGCAGCCATTCAAAATGATAATAGTGAAGCCATCTATTTCGCACGCCTTGCAGTGTCTATGATGCATGCCCGCAAGAGCTTCGCAAAAGCCGTTGAATACTGCAAACGTGCAATAGAGATTGACCCATACAATATGGATTATAAGCTTTACCTTGGCGAGATTTATGAAATCGCAGGTGCGCTCTCTATGGCGAAAAAAACCTATGATGAAATCCTCAGGTGGGATAATACGAATGACATGGCAAGGCACCGCCTTGAAATGCTCGGCTTCTCGAGAGGGAAAAAATCAAAATCCTTCTTTGTAAACATCATCAGACGCCTCCATAGGAAATAGCGGTGAGAATATAAGAGAGGGGCGTAGTTGGAACATTCGCCTGCCGCAGGCGCGCCATCGGTGGGTGGAGAATTGAAAGTTTTACTTTTAGTTGAGATTTATCCCGGCAAACGGGCAAACGGACACAACGGGCAAACGTGCCCCCAATTTTAGCTCCGCCAGAACACTATGACCCATATTATCGGTATAGACCTCGGCACCACAAATTCTGTCGTGGCATTTCTGGAGAGCACTCGCCTGAACGTAATCCCCAATGCCGAGGGAAGCAAAACCACCCCTTCTGTCGTGCTTTACCGAAGTGTGGATGAAGTCATCGTGGGTGAACTTGCCAAACGCCAGCTCGTAATTAATCCATCCTCCACAATCTCCTCGATTAAACGCCTCATTGGCAACCGCTTCGGTGAGATCGGTGACGTCCTCAAGCAAATTCACTATAATGTGATAGATGACCCCCAGCACGATAGCGTCCTTGTAGACCTGGGATGGGGGCGTGTTTCTCCCGAAGAGGTTTCAGCCGAAATCCTCAAGAAAATGCGCCAGAGCGCTGAGAGCTACCTCAATGAGACCATAGATCGGGCAGTCGTCACCGTCCCTGCTCACTTTAATGATAGTCAGAGAAGTGCCACAAAGTATGCGGCAGAACTCGCCGGACTCGAGGTCGTCCGCATCATCAATGAACCCACCGCTGCCGCACTCGCATACGGTCTTAATAAGGAAAAGAGTGAGAAAGTCGCCGTTTTCGATTTTGGCGGCGGCACCTTTGACATCTCCATCCTGGAACTGGATGGTAACCTCTTTGAAGTCCGCTCCACTAACGGCAATACATTCCTCGGCGGCGATAATATTGACCATTGTCTCTTTGAGTTCGTCCGGCAGGAGCTTAAAAAAGAGACCAATATTGACCCCGTTGAGAATCTGCAGGCGGTTCAGCGGGTGTACGAGGCTGTTGAGAAGGTAAAATGCGAGCTCTCCACACTCACCTCCACTACAATCAGCCTCCCCTTTATTGTCTCTGATGATGCGGGACCAAAGCACTTCAACCGCGATATAACGCGCGAGGAGTTCAATCGCCTTGCATCTCCCACCTTTGAGGAACTCCTGCCTCCCTGCCGCAACGCCCTGATGGACGCTGGTCTTACCCCGCCGGATATTGACACCATCCTCCTGGTCGGTGGCTCTACTCGCATCCCCAAGGTGCGTGAAATGGTCAGCGAGTTCTTCGGAAAAGAGCCACTACAAGTCATTAACCCCGATGAAGTGGTGGCTATGGGTGCTGCAATTCAGGGAGGTGTCATTGATGGCAGCCTCAAGGAAGTGCTACTTCTGGACGTTACGCCTCTCTCTCTCGGCATTGAGCTGGCGAATGATCTCTTTTCAGTGCTGATAGCCCGCAATTCGAATGTACCGACAACCGCCTCGAAAAGGTTCACAACCGTGGTGGATAATCAGAGCATCGCTCTGATTCACGTCCTGCAGGGAGAACGCAAAATAGCCAGTGAGAACCGCAGCCTGGCGCACTTTCGTCTGATAGGTATCGCACCCGCACCAAGAGAAGTCCCCGAAATCGAGGTCAGATTCATTATTGATGCCAACGGGATATTAAATGTCAGTGCAACCGACCTCTCATCCGGTGCCAGGGAAGCGATTAGGGTCGAATCTTATCAGGGTTCCTTGGGCGAAGATTACGAAAAGGTCATCCACGAGGCAAAAGCAAAATCTGGAGAAGATAGCCTCTTCATCGAGAAGGTGCGCAGAAAGGAAAAATCTGAACGCAACCTCGACATTTTCAAAAGATTCCTCACGGGGGAAGAAGAACACCTTGAGCCAGAAGATGTAAAGAGCATCGAAGAATTAATCACCGACTTTGAAAAGGCGATCAAGGCGTACAATTATGATGAAGCCGAACAATGGGCGAAAACCCTTTCTGCAATGGCGGAGAAATACGGCACCCGGTTCTATAAATACAGAGTAGGCAAGAAAGAAAAGAAGTAGTAAAATTCGCCCCAATCGTAACCCAAATTCAGCGATAAGCAACAAATGTCGTGGTTGTTGTGTAAGTATCGGT
>CAZGKP010000350.1:0-3013 GCA_964526215.1 uncultured Candidatus Sumerlaeota bacterium | reverse complement strand
GGGGATGATGGTGTAGTGAAAAGCACTGATTGATTTGGTAGCTTTGCAAAGATGCACCCCTGGCACGCGGCATCATTAGATTTGTATTGACTCGCCTTTTGCCCATTGGATAATATCCTCTACTTAATTTATACCGGTCAAAAGTGAACTGATGCGCTTCTTTTTTTTATCTGTCCTCCTTTCGGTCAGCATAGCGGCGGGAGCAGAACCACAAATCCTCTCGCTCAAAGTGCGAGATGAAGTCACGACTTTCCCCGCTGTGGAATCTTCTGTCGGGGATAATGGGCGCGTTTACTGGGGCGAAAAGGCGATAGGGACGCTCTTCGGCGCCACACCTAAATCGGAAGGCGAAAACCTCGTTATACTTTGCAGGGAGAAACTGTGCGTCCCGTTTTACAAAGATGACCCGCACAAGCTTGTGATTGAGCAGAAGGGCAAACCACTACTTTTAGCACCAAAGGTGGCGGAGGCATTTGGATATAAGCGATTTGAGTTTGACCGTGCTTCGGCGGAAATCCGCCTTTTCAAAAATCCAAAACCCCCATCAACTGAACCCACGCCGATTACGGCACCCGGTTTCTCCCTCCCCGATACTGCCGGCAACACCGTTTCGCTCTCGCAATTAAAGGGTAAAAATCTCCTGATGCTTGTCTGGGCGCCCTGGGATAAGGGGAGAGATACACTGCCGGGCTGGAATCGTCTTGCGGCTGAACTGGGTGATAAGATCCAGTTCTTGCTTGTAGCCGAGACAATTGAGGAGCGCTCCCGACTGGAACCCTATCTATCTATACTTAAGCCGCGTCCCGTATGCCTCGTAGATTCCGGTTTCAGGATAACACTACTTTATGGATTGAAGGAGCTGCCGTCCGTTTTGCTGATTGATGTGGGCGGAAATCTGGTGTGGGGACCAGTGCGTGTATCGTCCGGCGATGCAGAGTTCCACAAGGCACTCTTATTATGGACAAATGCAAAGCGAGGAGAGACTTTTTCGCTCAAAAACCCCACAACTGTATCGTTTCCTCCGCCCGCCGCCATCGAGGAGGCTGCTAAACGTATAGAACTGGCAGAAATCCTGTGGTGCTCGGGGAAAAAGGAAGAGGCGTTAAGAGAATACCGGCGCGTTGTAAAGGAATATCCGGCGCAGGAAATCTTCAACGGGCAATTGCACGCCCTCACTCAACCGAATGCTGTGTATCCGACTCCAACACCAGCACAAGGCAAAGGAGAAGGTAAAAAGGGTAACGGTAAAAGGGTAAAGGTAAAAAGTACTTATTGAACAATGCCGGGGGGACAAATTTTGCCCTTTACCTTTTGACTTTTTACTTTTCTCACCCGCCGGGGGAATAATTATGCCTCAGAAAAAGAAAAGAATAAAGCTCATCATAGATGGAAACACCCCCAGGTTGTTCCCCAGCGGCATCACCGTTAAAGAGGCACTGGAACAATCGGGCATCACTTACCCTTACCCCATCGTGGGTGGGAAGCTCGATAATAAGGTGGTGGAGCTGAACAGAAAGATTTCGTATGGCGGGAGGCTGGATGCCCTTCACCTGGGCACAATTGATGGTATGCGTCTATATCAGCGCAGCTTGTCCTTTGTGCTCATCCGCGCCGCCAAAGATGTCTATCCAGACCTGAAGGCATATATAAATCATTCGCTGTCAAAGGGGTTTTACTGCGAGCTCCACGCCGATACGTATAAAAACCTTCGCGAATTCCATATAACAAAAAGAGACGGTGAGAGAATAAAAAAACGGATGCAGGAAATCATCGACGCCGATGAACCCTTCATTCGCCAGGAGGTCCCGCTGGATGAGGGCATCCGCCTCTTTAAGAAGCTGGGACAGGTGGATAAGGTTAGCCTCCTCGTCTACCGCCGCAAACGCAAAAATGAAAAAGTTAGCATTTACCATTGCGGACCCGAACGGAATCACTTTTACGGATACCTTGTTCCCAGCACCGGATACCTGAAGGTCTTTGACCTCAAATATTATCCGCCCGGCGCCATCCTGCGCTTCCCCACGCACGAAAATCCACTCGAACTACCCGAGTTTGTCGAACAGGAAAAGATGTTCCAGGTTTATCAGGAATACGAGGCGTGGGCAAAAATCCTCGGACTCGAGACAGTTGCACTCTTAAATGACATAATTGCTTCCCGTGGTATCGGCCAATTCATCAAGGTGGCAGAGGCATTGCACGAGAAAAAGATTGCATATATCGCCGATACTATCACCTGTCATCCCAATAGACCCAGACTGATTCTTATAGCGGGACCATCTTCTTCGGGGAAGACCACATTTTCCAAGAGGCTGGCAATCCAGCTCAGGGTGAATAGATTTCGCCCTGTTGTTATCTCTATGGACAATTTCTTTGTTGACCGGGAGAGGACGCCCAGGGATGAAAGTGGGAATCTGGACTTTGAATCCTTCGAGGCGATTGACTATCGTTATCTCAGCAGAGTCATTCGTGCCCTCTTAAAGGGCAAGACCGTCCAGATGCCCAGATTCGATTTCCCCGCAGGCAAGAGGAGAAAGAGTCGCTCTCTACGCCTTGAAAAAGACCAGATTATGCTTTTAGAGGGGATACATGCATTAAATGACCGTCTCCTGCCGATAGTGCCGGACGGGCTGAAATTCAGAATCTACGTCAGCGCGCTTACGACGCTTAATATTGACTATCATAATCGCGTCTCCACCTCGGATTCGCGCCTTTTGCGCCGCATCGTCCGGGATAGCCAGTTCCGCAACTACCACACCAGTGATACGCTATCCCGCTGGCCCAATGTTCGTAGGGGTGAGGAGAGAAATATTTTCCCTTATCAGGAGAGGGCTGACGTAATGTTCAACTCGGCGCTGGTTTACGAGATAGGGGTGTTGAAGAAGCATGCCGTGCCGCGTCTCAAGGAGATTCGCAAGGACGAAGTGGTGTATTCCGAGGCACGCCGCCTTCTGAAGTTCATCTCTTATTTCCTTGATGTTAAAGATGTGATGGTTCCACGGCATTCCATCCTTCG
>CAZGKP010000349.1:0-3020 GCA_964526215.1 uncultured Candidatus Sumerlaeota bacterium | reverse complement strand
CTGTATCACGTGCTACAGGGCAGACTCGCTCCCCTAAAGGGCATCACCCCCGAGAACCTCCGCATCCGTGAACTCATCGAGCGCGTCAAAAAGGGCGATATCCACGAGGTCATCCTTGCCACAAATCCCGATGTCGAGGGCGACGCAACCGCACTCTATATCTCGAAGCAATTAGTATCGTATCCCGTCGAGGTAACCCGCATCGGGCTTGGTATCCCGATGGGCGGCGCACTCGAATACGCCGATGACATCACGCTCCAAAAAGCCCTCGAGGGGCGCAAGAAATTCTAACCCCCCCCCGGAGATACAAATTGAAAAGTGGCATAAGACTCTCGGTTATTTGCATCCTTTCTATTCTCCTCACAACTTTACTCGCTGCCAATGATTCCGCGCCGGCACCGCTCGCTACTTTTGAGACGGGCGTCCCCGGCAATCTCTTTTACGCCAGACAAAGTATCTCAATAAAAATGACATTCAGAAATAAGGATGGCAAGCGTCCCCTCAGCGTCTTAACCAAACTCCTTGACGACCTGAATAACGTCCTGGACAAGCGCACATTCGCCCTGCCGCAAGAGCCTTCGCCCTCTCTGAAGGATAAAATTGGTAGACGGCTTGCCCCCGGCTATTACACATATCTGCTCGAGATAAGTTATGAAGACGGTGCAACCGGAAGTGCATTTGTTAAGTTTGGCGTAATTAGAAAACCTCGCGGCATCTTCTCGCCCTCCGAAACGCCCTTTGCAATAGACGCCTTTTTGAGCTGGCGCTGCAAATCTGTGGACGCAATTAAAAATGCGGCGGCAGTTATGAAACGTATCGGGATTCGCTGGGTTCGCGACCGTATCTCCTGGAACCATATCCAGCCATCGAAGGGAAAATGGGACTGGTCGCGCTACGACACCTCGGAAAAAGCGCAATCTAAGCGCGGGCTGCGCATACTTCAGGTATTCGGCGACACAGCGGTATGGGCATCGGAGGAGAAAAAGGGCGATGCGAAATACCGAAGGCGATTTGCACCCGAGGATACTCTTTCGTTTTATGAATTCACGTGGCGAACTGCAAAACATTTTCGTAAAGAGACCCCCGCCTGGGAGATATGGAACGAGTTTGACTCGCCAACCTTTTTTGGTGGCACTGCCGATGAATATGCACGCCTCCTCAAAGCCGGCTACCTCGGCATCAAAAAGGGAAATCCGGGAGCGACCGTCCTTTCAGGTTCCGTAACATTTGCATCGGGCGTGGTAACCTGGGGCGATGAGGTCTTTGAGGATAAAGAGGGTGCACGCTACATAGAGAAGGTATTTGAAAATGGCGGCGGCGAGTATTTTGATGTATTTAATGTTCATCACTACGGACCACCTGAAGGCGTGATAGGCAAAATCAGACAGAGCCGCGACCTTATGCACCGTTATGGATACGATAAACCCATCTGGCTTACCGAGATGGGCGCAACATCTACGGCTAAAATGGGCGCAATGGTGGCGGATTCCGAACACAAGCAGGCGCAATATCTCGTAAAGGCATACTGCCTCACACTTGCCGAGGGCGTTGAGCGTTTTTTCTATTTCTGCCTTCCCTCTTTCATTGAGCACGGGACGAGCAACTGGGGCATACTGGAAAAGCACGACACACACTGGCAGCCCAAACCCGCCCTTGTCGCCCTCTCAAACCTCCTGGTGACTCTGGATGGTATGAGATTTTACGGACGGTATCAGATATATATACCGGTAGAGGCGTTGATTTTTTCGCGCGGGAAAAGGGGATGTATGGTTCTATGGAGTCGCGACGGCAAATTGCATAAACCGTCTGTCTTTTTCAAACAGCCGCAGAAGCGCCCTGTCCTCCGCCGGATATACGGTGAGGATGCTGCGAGGCAAAATATCCTGGTTGGCACTATTGAAGTCGGACCTGAACCTGTCTTCCTTCACGGTTTTAATATTTACGACCTCGATGAAGACCAGGTGGTTAAAGCGAAGGCACAATCCGCACCACCTTCTGTCAGAGGGAAATTAAGCTATTTGAAAGATGTCTGGGTGGAAATCAGGAGCGAAGAGCGGACACTGAAAGTCAATTCAAAAATACTGAAGGGCGAGGCACGTGTCTACAATGTCTCAACAACACCAAAAGCCGGAAAATTTTCTCTGGTATTCATCCCGCCCTCGCAGAAACCTGTCCCCGTATTGATGAGCGAAGTTACTACCGAGCCTGCCAAACCCGTGCGCATCTCCTTTGAAATCCCGCTTGATTCGGGGATGCTCAAGACACTCGCAACCAAACCGGCATCCGAAACTCGGCTCAAGGGCGTATTCGAGGAAAAGGGAGGACTCCAGACATTGCCAGCCATACGTTATCTTGCCGTTTGCCCGCCAATTAAAATCTCCCGCTCCGAATTGATAAACGTAACTGAAGAAGGCTACAAAACCGCCATAACGGTGAAGAATCTTTCGGGCGAACCAGTCAATATCGTGCTTTCCCTCAAGCCCCAGAGCCGTTATCGCTGCACAACACCTCCACAACAATTTGCACTTTCAAACGAGGAGAGCCGACGCATTGAATTTGCGCTCGAACCATTGCCGTCTCGCCCCGATGAACCCCACAGCTGCCGCGCACAAATTACGGCAACCGTAGACGGCATCTCGCTCCGCAAGGAGACGTCCATTGAAACCGACTGCGTCCTGAAGACATTTATGCCCTTTGAGATTGATGGAAAACCCGGAGGGTGGGGCAACTTCCAGGCGTTCACACTGGAGGGGATTGAGAATTTCGTTCACGGTGCCGAGCTCGCAAAGGGACGCGATGATTTGCGCGGCAAGGTCTATCTCGCCTGGGACGAAAATGCACTTTATGTCTTTTGCATTGTGGCGGACAATGAGGTTACGAATCCGTTTCGCGAGATGACGCCCTGGACGGGTGATGCACTCGAAATATTCCTCGATATGCGGACGGGCGATGCACCTGGCAAACCCGAATATGCCCCCGGTGTATTTCAGATATTCGCAGTGCCGCCGGACGCAGAGCAC
>CAZGKP010000348.1:0-3025 GCA_964526215.1 uncultured Candidatus Sumerlaeota bacterium | reverse complement strand
ATTGGGTCCCTTGACAACCTTATACGGGACCTTTTTTATTTCCTCCGAAACCTCCTCATACCTGCGCCCCATAAAGCGTTTTATGGAAAATATGGTATTCTCGGAGTTTGTTATAGCCTGACGCTTTGCCACCTGACCCACGAGCTGCTCCCCGTTCTTGGTGAAGGCAACAACCGAAGGGGTGGTGCGCATTCCCTCCTGATTCTGTATGACAACCGATTGACCACCCTCCATCACAGCCACGCAAGAATTGGTCGTCCCCAGATCTATGCCTATAACTTTGCTCATTACGGATTACCTCCTATCTTTACCTGATTGCGAAACCAGTAAGTCAGACGGCGGGGTCTGGAGAACCCCGCCGCTTCTCAGAAAGATTGCGAATGATAAACAGCAAATTACGGGAAAATTGTCCAATGTCTCACCACTAAACCCTGATGAGAGGATATTCACAATTCTTCATTCACTATTCATCATTCACCATTAATACATCCCGCCTCCGGGCGGCATTCCGGGCATCGGCGGCTTCTCCTTCTCGGGGATTTCTGTGACAAGACACTCTGTGGTTATTAAAAGACCCGCGATGGATGCAGCATTCTGCAATGCGCTCCTGACCACCTTCGTCGGGTCGAGGACGCCGGACTCTAACAGGTCTTCGTATTTGAATGTCTCGGCATTGAATCCCACATTGCCCTTTGCCTCCTTCACCTTCTCCACAACGATGCTACCCTCAAGACCTGCATTTTGGGCGATGAACTTTGTCGGATACTCCAGTGCCTTCTTTACAATATCCATACCGACCTTCACGTCACCGGAGTATTTTTTCCCATCCCCGAGCACCGAGATAGAACGGATCAGTGCCACACCGCCGCCGGGAACGATGCCTTCTTCGACAGCAGCTCGCGTGGCGTGCAGGGCGTCTTCCACGCGCGCCTTCCTTTCCTTCATCTCAACCTCGGTAGCGGCACCGACCTTAATCACCGCAACACCACCGGCAAGCTTAGCAAGTCGTTCCTGAAGCTTCTCACGGTCATAATCGCTGGTAGTTTCCTCGATTTGCTTTTTAATCTGGGCGATTCTACCCTTGATGGCATCCTTGTTTGCACCCTCTTCCTGGATAATGGTCGTATTCTCTTTCTCAATGCGAACTTTTTTGGCTTTTCCAAGCATATCCAGTCGGGTGTTTTCGAGCTTGAAGCCTGCCTCCTCACTTATGACTTTGCCGCCGGTGAGGATGGCAATGTCAGCAAGCATAGCCTTTCGCCTGTCGCCGAAACCGGGCGCCTTTACGGCGCACACCGAAATTGTCCCACGCAACTTGTTCACAACCAGAGTCGCCAGTGCCTCGCCCTCGATGTCCTCGGATATGATAAGGAGCGGTTTGCCCGACTGCACTACTTTCTCCAGAACAGGCAACAGGTCCTTCATCACCGAAATCTTCTTGTCGTAAATCAGGATAACGGGATTTTCCAGCTCGGTTACCATCTTCTCGGCGTCAGTAACAAAATAGGGCGAGAGATAACCCTTGTCGAACTGCATACCATCCACCAGGTCGAGTTTGGTCTCAATCCCCTTTGCCTCTTCAACAGTTATGACGCCATCTTTGCCCACCTTCTCCATTGCGTCGGCAATGAGGTTGCCAATAGTATTGTCCCCGTTTGCAGAGATAGTTGCCACCTGGGCAATCTTCTGGTGCTCACGTGTCTGGACGCTCATACTTTTCAGGTTCTCAACGACCTTTTCCACGGCAATGTCCACGCCACGTTTGAGGTTCATCGGATTAGCGCCGGCTGCGACGTTCCTCATCCCCTCGCGGTAGATGGCCTGGGCTAAAACGGTTGCGGTAGTTGTCCCGTCGCCCGCCACATCACTGGTCTTGGTGGCGACTTCGCGAACCATTTGTGCCCCCATATTCTCATACGGGTCTTCAAGCTCGATCTCTTTAGCCACAGTCACTCCATCTTTGGTAATAGTGGGCGCACCAAATTTCTTATCTAATACCACATTGCGCCCACGAGGACCCAGCGTAACCTTCACCGCATCGGTAAGCTTGTCAATCCCGTGCATAATCGCCGCACGTGCCTCTTCGCCGTATACCATCTGTTTTGCTGTCATAGCTCCTGTCAACCTCCTTTATATATTTTTGATTTTCCCACCTGCATACATTCCAATGCCTCGTTTTTCAATTTGCATTTTGCAATTTCCAACTTCCAATCCGCAATCTCCGGACATCTCTCCTATGCAGGTACCGGGGATAATTTTACTTTTCAATAATCCCCAGAACTTCACTCTCCTTGAGGATAAGGTATTCCTCGCCATCAATCTTTACATCATTACCCGAATACTTACCGAAGAGGATTTCATCCCCGACTTTTACTTCCATCGGGATACGTTCGCCCTTATCATTCAGGGCGCCCTTGCCGACGGCGGCTACCGTGCCGCGTTGCGGCTTCTCCTTGGCAGTATCAGGGATAATGATACCGCCGGGGGATTTTTGCTCCTCTTCTTCCTCTTTACGTTTGACCAGAATCCGGTCTCCGAGTGGTCTAAGTGACATCCGCATCAACCTCCTCTCGATTCGCACGAAGCGAACAGATTTCTTTTGCGTAAATTTACAGCAAACTCCATTCCAGAGCCAGACAAGGTAAAAGGTAAAAGGTAAAAAGTAAAAAATCCGCGATTTGAACTCTGTGTTTATAATTGAGTTTTAAGCATTTACTCCCACTCTCCTCTTTTACCTCTTCTATTCCCAATTTGCAATTTCCAATTTGCAATTTGTAATTTTTGCCATAATGACACACTAATTGCCTTTCCTTCCCAAAAGTGTATCACTCAGGTGCATATTAGTGAATCTACTTGACTTTGGAATTAGGGATACATAATTTATTTGATGTTTTTTGTATCCCCGTTACAGGAGATTTATAGCAATGTTTCTGATTAAGTTTTTCTACCTCGTTTTATACCTCATCCTCTGGTGGGGTTACGTGGGAAGTATTGTGTTTTATTATGTGTATTCGCTCTTCCGCGA
>CAZGKP010000347.1:0-3051 GCA_964526215.1 uncultured Candidatus Sumerlaeota bacterium | reverse complement strand
GGGGATGATGGTGTAGTGAAAAGCCCTGATTGATTTGGTAGCTTTGCAAAGATGCACCCTCCGGTTGGGGTGTGGGGAAATAAATGTTGACTTCAGATTCGGAGGGGCTTTATATTCTTTGCGCGTATTGATGAGCGGGAAGAGAGCGTAAACTATGGGAAAACTCATTTATGTGGTGGATGACGAGAAGGAGGTTTGTGAGCTCCTCCGAATTGCCCTTGAAACGCGAGGTTACAAAGTCCGCGCCGCATTTGACGGCGAGGCGGCTCTGAAACTTATTAAAAAGAAAAAACCTGACCTCTTGATCCTCGACCTCAAGATGCCCAAAATGAATGGCTATGAGGTCATTAACTATCTGAGATATTCCGAAAAGTTCGCAGATATCCCCATAATGGTTCTGACCAGTCTTACGCAGGCTTCACGCAGGAGCGATGAGGATTGGAAGGAGAGCCTTGACGTGGAGGACTTCATAACCAAGCCCTTTGAGCCCTTGGACATTATAAAACGCGTGGAAAAAATAATCTAATCTCATCCCCCTGGAGATATTTCAAAAGAAAGACGCATCGGTGAAGGGATTGAAACTGTCCCGAAGATTCAGAATATGAAGCCACCGATGCACGCCGACTTGTCCGCCTGTGTTGCTCCAGCTCCGCCGGGGGTGTCCTATTATGGATAAATTTTTCGAGGCAATACAATAAGGCTACACCCCTCCTGAAAAGTTCACCTCATTCACTTTTTTTCAGATTGACAATTGCCATATCCGTTAATTATGTTTTATTGAGTTTATTTCATCATAAAGTCTTTCCCCTTTGTATCGCGGGAGTTCGGTAATGCCCAAAAAGATTGTTGTGGTTGATGACGAGCAGGATATTCTGGAAATCGTCAAGGTAACTCTGAAAACGAAGGGCTACTACATTTATGCGGCGGATAACGGCGAGGATGGCTGGCTTCTTATTCAACAACAGCATCCCGACCTCGTCATTATTGACCTCAAGATGCCGAAGGTGAGCGGTCTGGAGCTCACACGTCGTATCCACGCCAGCGAAGAACTGCGTAGCATCCCCATAATCGTAATGAGCGCCATTGGACGCGAGACGGGTAAACCTGACGAATTCTGGCGCGCCGGACTCAAGACGGATGATTTTATCTCCAAACCGTTTGACCCCCTCGACTTACTTGGCCGTGTGGAATATATATTCAGGCGAACAGACTATATCTCAACTCAGAGCGCAGCGAAGACAGCACCCACTCCCTCCGAGAGCGCTCCCGTGAAGAAGCTTTCGCCGGAGACTGTCGTCCGCAATTTCGTGGAGGCGTGGAACACACAGGACTTTCAACACGAATTCCGCTCCCTGGGCGAGGAGATGACGGGCGGTGTCTCGATGCAGGACTATGTCAGAAGGCGTATGCAATGCTATCAGGATGAACGCGGGCAGTATTACACCCAAAAGGTGTCGAAGGTAGAAAACACGTCCACAAATCGCAATCTGAGTATAGTGGAAATTCTGCGGGAAGATAAAAAGGGCGCCCGTATCACTAAAAGCCGCCAGACATACGCCTTGAGAAAAACCTCCGATGGCTGGCGGATAGTATCTGTGCGTTCAAAATCTATCTGACCTCATTATACACCAGTTCCTCAAGTTTCTCATAGGAAATACCGAGGGCATTCTTTGTTGCCACTGCGAGCGATTTTCCTGAACCCATCTCCCTTAGAAGCCGTAGCATCCGCGGCTCTCCATAGCGCCCTATAAGGAACTCAACCACCCGCCTTGCTTTTAGATACCCCGCAATCGTAATCTTTTCCTTTAAGAGTTCGTTCAAACGAATCGGGCTGCCGGAAACAGACCGGGTTAATGATGGCGACAGGAGTGCATAACGGTCAACACCCGATTCGGCGCGCTCGTAATATGTTGCCAGACCCTCGTGGAGCCAGCGTGTCCTCAATCGCCCATGCGTTATATAATGGATGAGGCGATGCACGTATTCGTGAAGGATAAGGGGACGCAATGAACGAATGTCCCCAAGGGCACCGTCTCTCACCGCAATGCGTAATTTCCCATCCTCGGCACTGAAGAATCCCTCTAAATTGCCGAACTCACCTCCCATAAGGGAGCGAAATGTCGTCTCACTGTAAATCACCACGATAGTTTTGTCCGCTGGATTTGTCCGAAATCGCCTGTTCAAACGCCAGCGTGCCTCATCCACCATCGAGAGTATGGGGCTTATTATGCGTTCGCGATTTTTCTCAAAGACCGGTTCATATTTCACCACGTAGTTTGCGGTAGAATATGTATGGAAATAACGCTGGACGTGTAGTTCGGATTGGAGGAATCGCAAACGAAATATGTCTTTTGGTTTCGGGGATACTGTTTCGATGACGCTGTGCCAGCACGCAAGCGCCCTGCCTATGCGGTTTTCGTGCTGATATATGCGGCTCAGGAGGGCATTAAGGCGCACCGGATAGTAGCTCGAAGAAAGCAAGGGGCGAGCCGCTTTTTCAGCGAGGTCAAAACGCCCTTCGGATGCGTATGCATCAGCCAGAAGTAAAACGGCGATTAAATTTCCATTATCGAACTCTATCGCTTTCTGAAAGGATTCTTCAGCCTTTGTAAAAACCATCGTTTCAAGATGAATCAGCCCGATGAGTGCATAGAGGTCAGATAAGGCGCGAGGTGTATTTTCATCTCCGGGTGAAACCCCACGATGTATGATTGTCTTACGGAGTTTGCAATACGGGTCTTGATATTTACCGGTGCGGAATTCTCCGGTGAGTTTTGAGACATCAAGCCTCATAGCTGTTCTGGCGTTGGCGCGTTTCAAAAGTGCCTCAAAAATTTCAGCATTGGTAAGGGCTTTCTGAAAACCCATCCACCAGATGGGGTTTTGATGGGGGAGAAGGTTCTGGCTTGTGCTTGTGCAACCATTGATTCCAAGGATAGCGCCATCTATGAGAATTGAGGTTTTTCGGAGGGAATGCTTCTGATAAGAAGGTTGAACGGCCGTGATATGTGATGGGATATTGTCCGGTATGTGTGCATCGGGGAGTCGCGA
>CAZGKP010000346.1:0-3105 GCA_964526215.1 uncultured Candidatus Sumerlaeota bacterium | reverse complement strand
GACACATAATCAGCGAGAATCCGCGTAATCCGTTGACCCGGATGCTTGCATCCACAGACCCGGATGCTTGCATCCACAGACCCGGATGCTTGCATCCACATCATCCGTGTGCTATTTTATTCAGGATGTAGTTTCAGAAATTTTTGAGCCTCTATAGAAGTCTGCTTTTCGTAGCTTTGCCAAGATGCGCCAATCAGAATCCCCTCTGACTGAGAAACTCCCTTGCATTCCATATACAGATTGATATATCTATCCAATGTAAACCTTTTTATCAACCTTACGAAATATGAGAAAGGATTTGGTTATGAAAAAGATGATTCTGTTCGCTTTTTGTTTTGTCTTCTACATTTTCGGGCAACAAAATTTTGCTCAAAGCCCCAGACAAAATAAGGGGGTGTTTATTGGGTACAAAGACGAATTCCTGGAGCGGATGAAGAAATGCACCGAACCCTCACTCGAAAAGGAGGAAGAAAAGGAAAAGCAGTTCAAAATGGACTTTACGGGAGTTGACCTCCCCAGCACAACGACTGAATTTCGGCAATGCTGGCATAGCACCCCTATTCCCCAGGGGATAACGGGCTCTTGCTGGTGCTTTTCCTCAACGTCCTTTTTTGAATCGGAAATTTACAGACTTACCCGACGAAAAATCAAACTTTCGGGAATGTTTACCATTTACTGGGAATACGTCGAGAAGGCGAGACGATTTGTTCAGGAAAGGGGCGAATCACCATTCGGCAAAGGTTCGCAACCCAATGCCACGATTAGAATCTGGAAAAAGTACGGAGTGGTGCCAGCGGAATTTTATGAAGGGAAAATTCCCCCCCCACAATTTCATAACCACTCGAAAATGTATACAGAGATGAAAAATTACCTGCTCTCGGTCAAAGAACAGGATGCCTGGAATGAGCAAGAAGTAATCTCCACCATTAAATCTATTTTGAATCATTATATGGGCGTACCGCCTGTTAAGATTTCAATCGGGGGCAAGAGTTTGGCGCCACAAGAATATTTGAAAGACATCGTGAGGCTGAATTTAAATGATTATGTGGATGTGATGTCTTTGATGGAGAAACCATATTTTCAAAAGGTTGAGTATGAAGTAAGAGACAACTGGTGGCACAGTAAACGTTATTTGAATGTCCCTCTGAACGTTTTTATGAAAATTATCAAAACTGCAATCAAGAGGGGTTATTCCCTTTGTATTGTCGGTGACACCTCTGAATCAGGATACGCCCCCTATTTAGATGTGGCAATGGTTCCTACTTATGATATCCCCGCCGAATACATTGATGAGAATGCTCGACAGTTTCGCTTCAGCAACAAGTCCACCACAGATGACCACGCCATTCACCTTGTCGGTTACCTTGAAAAGAACGGGAAAGATTGGTATCTTATTAAAGACTCAGGTAGCACTGCTCGAAATGGAAAGCTTGAGGGCTATTTCTTTTACCACGAGGATTACGTGAGGTTAAAAATGATGAATTTCATGGTGCATAAGGATATTATCAATGAAATGAAATCGGAATTTGGCGGAATTTGGGGTCATTTATGATAAGTATCCGTCAAGGAGAAAAGGAGTTCTCCTGACGACTTTGGTTTTTCTTTCTCGAAGCCGTTAATTTGTTTGTCTTGTTTCCCTGTCGGTTTTTTATCTCTTGGGTCAATCGTCCTGTCCGCTTGCGGTTTATCCGCCGAAGGAGGGCGCATCTCCGAACTCGTCCTCAGTTAGGTGATGACCAGTCATTTCTGCCTGAGGCGGACTGTATCGGGCAGTTTGCCTTTATCAAAAGGATGAAGGTGGGCTTGGTCTATAGGCAGTGTTCATGAAGTGATGCTTCACCCCCTAAAGGGATGAAAAACGTGTGTTTTTTAACCACTGGGAACACGGGGTGCACGGGGATTTTTTTCCGCCACGGCGCGTCTCCGACTTCCCCGTGAACCCGTGCGCCCTGTGGTAAATTTTCGAAGTGGACTGATGGGATTTTCGGGATTATGGTAACTCGTGTTAATTTGGTCAAAAAGAAGTTTTCGGAGCTATTGAGGGATTTTTTGTTGAAAATCTCTCCCATAATGGCTCGTATTAGACATTCTTATTGAGCTCTCTGCCACCCGCTTTGTTACCAAAAATCAAAATCTGTGGGATGACTGATGGCGAGGATGCGCTCTGTGCCCTCGAGGCGGGTGCGGATTTCTTCGGGTTGATTTTCTATCCGAGAAGCCCGCGCTTTGTAACACTTGAGCGCGCTGAAGAAATCCTCGATTTTCTTCGCAAGAAAGGGTATGCGGAACCTCCCGCCATCGGCGTATTCGTTGATGAAGAACGCGTGCGCGTCCTTGAGATTGCACGAGTCCTGAATTTGTTTGCCGTTCAGTTGCACGGCGCAGAATCGTCCGAATATTGCAGCGCACTTCCCTGGCGCAAGATAAAGGCAATTCGCGTAAAAACCCCCGAAAGCTTGAATGCCATCGGTAAATATGATGTATGGGCGTATCTGTGCGATGCATATCATCCCGATATGTATGGCGGCACGGGAAAGCGGATTGACGCCTCACTTATTGCCCCTTATGTATCGCGACATCGCATTTTCCTGGCAGGAGGGCTTACGCCTGAAAATGTCTTCGATGCGCTGAAACAGATACGTCCATTTGGCGTTGATGTATCGAGCGGTGTCGAGGTTCTCCCCGGCAAAAAAGACCCCGAAAAAGTCAAGGCATTCATCCAGGCGGTAAAGAACCTCACTACAAAAAAAGAACTTTAATACTGTGCGCATATTCTCAATAATGTTTCCCAGAAAAAATACCGGTATCTGTTTATATCTACTTTCATTACTCGGATGGTTTATTCCCTTTTCGCCTCTATTCGGTGGTAGTGACCTAACACAGAGTCTCGTCTTTGAATCTGCGCAATCTCCAGTCGAGAAAAAATTATATCTTCAGGGCAATATAGATGTTTTTCATAGCCGTCTTTGTCCGCGAGATTTCCCGAAATATATCCCGGAGGTGCGGCTGCGAATTGAAAATGTCAGTGACCGAACCATAAAGAATCCGCGTGTGTATTTTAAGGGGCGTAAGCCCTGGCGCGATATAGATTCTTTCTGGAGTGAG
>CAZGKP010000345.1:0-3108 GCA_964526215.1 uncultured Candidatus Sumerlaeota bacterium | reverse complement strand
CCTCTGTAGGTAGGCGAAATTTCATACCTGTCTTTTTACTGAGCCATTCACAATATTTTATTGCCTGACGTCTATACAATCCAACCACAGGGCGGTTTGGTTTTAATTGTTTCTCTCCGTCCAACAGTTCCTCTTCGCGCTTCTTACTGGTATCATCAAGGAATTTTTGAAATTCACCAAGTGTTACCTCATAACGACCTATCCAATATGGCTTTAACTTTACAGTTCTTCTTATATCGCCATAACCAGGGGGATTCATAGCAAATATGCTAAGAATTTCTCCGGGGATTCCCGTAACACATTCATCTTTTACGCCGAGAGTCGTTTCTCTGGGTATCAGCTTAACCATTGCCGGAATCACATAGGTGGCGTAATCCTCCCGTTCGGTTATGGCGGCTACGCCAAGTTTACGATCCTCATCAGTGAGTAATGTTCCTCTGCTTTGTTTATCGGGAGTGGGCTGATTCTTTCTCTGCTTTCTCTCCCGAATGAGTGAATAAGAGATCGTAATTTTCCATACCAATAATATGAGCAAAGTGAATAAAAGAATCAGTTTCAGAGATTTTCTCATCGAGTTAATCATCAACCTCTCGAACTAATCGAAAGCCTAAACCAATATTTGCAAAGTCCTCTTTCTTAACGAATCTATGGTACACTCCCATAAATCCACTATACCAACTTGTATCTTTTATACGATATATGTCGGGAGCATAATCATGATATGTCCACTCCCTGACATTTCCACCCATATCATAAAGATGATAACGTGTTGGAGGAAATGAACCAACATCATGCATTAAATTATGAATAATTTCCCAGTTGAAATTATCTTTCTGAGTATCATAAACATCATCAATATATTTTGAGTATTTAAAATAGTCATAATATTCAAAAGGCATTTCATCTCCATAGGGCGTTGGTTTTTGTTCATAACCTGAGCGAGCTGCATATTCCCATTCATCCTCTGTTGGAAGGCGAAATTTCATACCTGTCTTTTTACTGAGCCATTCACAATACTCAATAGCAAGTCTGCGGTGTATTCCGACAACCGGACGGTTCGGTTTCACCTGTCGAGCTCCGTCAACAAGAATATTTTCTTTTCTCTGATTGGTATCTTTTAGAAATTTTTCAAATTCCTGTAGCGTTACCTCGTAACAACCTATCCAATAGGGGTCTAATTTTACAGATCTTGTACTATCGAAGCCTCCTGAGAAGTATGGAAAAATAAAGAAAAAACTGTCGAAGAGGCGGCGACCACCTCCTTTTTTTACTCCAAGAATTGTCTCCCGTGGTATCAATTTTACCATAGCTGGAAAGATATAAGTAGGGTGTTCCTCCCGCTCGGTAATTGCAACAACACCCAGTTTATGATCCTCTTCTGTAAGCAATGTCCCTTTGTTAAGTTTTTTATCAGTATTCACATTGATATCTGATTTATCAACAGTTAGTAGATTCTTTTCCTGCTTCCGTTCTCGAATGAGAGAATAAGAAATCGTAATTCTCCATACCAATAATATGAGCAAAATGAATAAAAGAATCAGTTTCAGAGATTTTCTCATCGAGTTAATTATCAACATCTCGAACTAATCGAAAACCTAAATCTATCCAAGCATAATCTTCTTTATGTATGATTTTATTATAAACTTTATATCCTACTCCACTAGTAGCATCTTTAGTACGATATACATCAGGAGCATAATCATGATATGTCCATTCCTTAACGTTACCACCCATATCAAATAAATGATATCGAGTTGGCGGAAATGATCCGACATCATACATTAATTTATATATAACATCCCATTTAAAGTTCTTATATTCATTTTTTCTATTCAAATTATATTTTATTCTCATAGATACAATTTCATTTATATAATCTGAATAATCTGAATAATCATAATACTTGAAAGGCATTTCATCTCCATAGGGCGTTGGTTTTTGTTCATAACCTGAGCGAGCTGCATATTCCCATTCATCCTCTGTTGGAAGGCGAAATTTCATACCTGTCTTTTTACTGAGCCATTCACAATACTCAATAGCAAGTCTGCGGTGTATTCCGACAACCGGACGGTTCGGTTTCACCTGTCGAGCTCCGTCAACAAGAATATTTTCTCCTCTCTGATTGGTATCTTTTAGAAATTTTTCAAATTCCTGTAGCGTTACCTCATAACAACCTATCCAATATGTCTTTAACTTTACAGTTCTTCTTATATCGCCATAACCAGGGGGATTCAGAGACATTATGCCAAGAATTTCTCCGGGGATTCCCGTAACATGTTCATCTTTTACGCCGAGAGTCGTTTCTCTGGGTATTAGTTTAACCATCGCAGGAATAATATAAGTGGGGTATTCTTCCCGTTCTGTTATGGCCACAACACCAAGCTTGCGATCTTCCTCCGTGAGTAATGTTCCTTTGTTGTGTTGTTCATCAACAACCATATTGGTATTTTGTCTGTCAGATACTGGTTGATATTTTTCATACTTTCGTCCCCGAATTAGAGAGTCAGAGATTGTAATTCTCCATACCAAAAACAAAATCAGGATGAATAAAAATATCAATTTCAGAACTTTTTTACTTTGATATATTTTCATATAACCACTCACTCACCCCATCATGGGTAAAAGGTATATCCCCGCGTATAACTGTTAAAGTAAACAAAACCCCTAAACGATTTTGAATCCGGTCACGATCGCTATCTTCCGGACATATGGTAACCTCTCTACCGCCAATATTCATCCTTCTCGCGCCATGAGCGCGATTTCCGGCTGCTACCGGCTCCCACACATTTCTTAAGGTGTTAACATCCATTAGAAATTGGGGTCGGACGCCATAAATTGTTTAAATAGGTTTGCGAAAGTGAGAACCTCGAAATCAAACTGTTTTGGACGTCTAATCCTTATCACTTCCGGCACGTTTCACGAGCGATCTGACTGCTGGGTGCTCTGCCTCATCTGGCAATTTTCAAAACAACTAAATCGGTGCAAAAGTTGTATAAAATAGTAGCAAGCTATTTCGAATGAATGCAATATATTTTCTTTACTTTCGTTATTACTGGGTGCATCTCCCGAATTCGGGAGAAGGTTATGCGGCTCGTAAGTTCCTCCAGT
>CAZGKP010000344.1:0-3143 GCA_964526215.1 uncultured Candidatus Sumerlaeota bacterium | reverse complement strand
GATGGTGTAGTGAAAAGCCCTGATTGATTTGGTAGCTTTGCAAAGATGCGCCCCCTGTGTGGTTGCAATCACCACAGTCCGCGACGGTAGGCGGAATATGAGTGCGCCGCTATGAATAATACCAGAAAGACATACCAGTAAAGCGGAATGCGGCACGCCTTGTCCTTTCGGTAAATCCCCCACGCACTAAATACGATGAATAATGGCTCTAAATAAAGCCTCTGTCGCGGCACCGAACCCTGATAAGCCAATAGAAATAAAAATATGCTCAACATTATGGGGATAACTAAAAATAACGCCTGCACTGTGTTTTCTCTGATGCAAATCCATAATCCCTTTAACCCGAACGGCAGTATCAGTAAATATAAAAGCCACTGCCCGGGGTAAAGCATATAGTCTATAACCGGTGCACCGGGAGATACATACCAGGCATAAGGACCGAGGAAGAATCGCGGAATGCCCCTTGCGCAATAAATCAGGCTACCCAGAGGCGTCCTGCCTGCATCGGGGAGATTGTTCAGAAAGGTGTATATTAACTGGTCTTCGTAATCGCGGATGGGGATATAAACCCGCGCAACAATGGCGAGTATTACGCCTGCGAAGGCGCCAAGCCACATCCATTTTTTGTATTTGTGGAAAAATAAAAGATACGCCAGAACTCCCGCCAAAAGCGCTCCCACACTATAAACGCGCAATATGGCAAGCCCGCAAAGAATAAGGATGAGCGCCGCTCCCGCCCATAGATTCGGTCTGCCATAAATTTGCAAAACCAGATATAACGCCGCAAGGAACATCACCGCCAATATGGTGTCGCGCAAAAGGAATGCACACCAGTATGCGAATGAAAAATGCACCGCCGTTATGAGTGCGGTAATGGCAGCAGGGGAATGCATCAGTGGGAATTTAGAATGCAGAATAGTGAATGGGGAATTATGAATTGGGGTAGAGGGATGCGCTTTGTCATTCCGCAATTCGCAATCCGCAATCCGCAATCGCAGGAAGAGTTGGCGTGTGGTAAAAAATGAAAGCGGCACAAGTAGCGCACCGGCAAAGATGTTGAGGGCAATCCCCAGCCGGGGATGATGCCCGAAGACATAATAAATCGCCGCAAGTATGCGATTCCAACCGGTGTGGAGTGTGCCAAGATATTGGTCTGTCCACAGGCGCGGGAAATGCCCCATATGCCACTCGTGCGCAATCGCCCAACTGTAAAGGTCATAAGCATATTCGTCTATGAAAAAGAATCTGCCATAACGCGCTACGGGCATTCGCTGGATGCAAAGTGCATATATGATATGAATAAAAAGTGCAACGCCGGTGGCAATGAGCAGAAATCTTGCCTCTTTCTTTTCAAGCCGCAGCCACGAGAGGATTATGACCACCGCCAGCGCAATGTAAGGTAGCACAAAAAACATCATTAGTCAGTTGTCCGTTGCCATCAATCCATAGTCTAAAGTCCATCGTCCATAGTCTAAAGTTCTCGGCATCGGTCATTAGTTCAAATCGTAGCGGTGACTATAAGGCGTGTTTTTAGCTTTCGAGGTATTTATTGGCGTAATAGGCGGCAGTGGCACCCTCGCCTGCGCCGGACACTACCTGCCGGATGTTGCCGATAAATACAAAGACGCCCTCGGTAGGGGATGTGCGCACCTCGCCTGTTTTTTTATTGAGGAGTTCGACCGCCTCGACTTTCTTGTCACCTATGATTTTAGTAACCACACTATCCCATATAAAGCCGATTTTTTCATTCGCGAATGCGCGTCCCTGGAGGATTTTTCTGCGCGGAGCTGGTCGCGGCGATGAATATTGGGGTAATGCACCGGAGGCAATTATGACAGCCGCAGCCGTTATCTGCCCGCTGTAAGTTTTTACAATGAATGCGTCCTGTTCAATATCAATCTCCACTGCCTCATCCATACGTATATCGGGACCGAATGATTTCGCCTGTTCAACGAAGCGAGACGCAAGTTTAGCCCCGTTGATGCCGCCGGGGAATCCGGGATAATTTTCAATCAGGGCGGTATTCATCACCTGTCCGCCGGGCATCACTTTATCAATAAGGACAGTTTTACGGCGTGCGCGAGTGGCATAGATAGCGGAGGTGAGTCCAGCCGGTCCGCCACCAATTATGAGTATTTCCGCATCCAAATTTTGCCCGGGCATTTTCCCCTCCCGTGATTTCAATTGACGCAGAGTGTGTGATTTTCATAGATGAAAGTCAATGATTTTCAAGGCATTGTATCTGATGAGAAAGCGCTCGAAAAAAATCGGAGGAGAGAATCGGTCCTGAAATGTTGCACTAAAAAAACAGAGCGATTTCTCGGTGATGAACTCAAGGGGAGATATACGAGTTGAAAACATTATACCTTGATTACAATTGCTTTCAGCGGGGTTTCGATGATCAAAGTCAACTCCGCATACGAATGGAAACTCTGGCTTGCCAGGAGATATTCACGAAGGCTTCGCTGGGAGAGGTTGATCTTGTATGGTCATTTATGCATGAGGATGAAACAGTTCTTTGCCCATTCCCAGATCGTGAAGATGAGGTTATGCGTCTGAGGTCTCTATGCAAGATTCAGTGCCCTGTTAGCGAAAATTTTACCGATATTGGAAAGGAATATCAACAGCGAGTCAATCTGTCGGCAAGGGACGCGCTGCACATAGCTTGCGCCTTGCAGAGTAAGGCGGACTTTTTCCTCTCATGTGATGATTCCCTTCTTAAACGAGCATCAAAATTACTTCTACCTATTCGGCTTATGAATCCGATAGACTATATACGAAAGGAGATGGAGACAATTGAAGACTCAAACAATGACTGAAACCGAGATTCGATTGCGTGGCATCGAAGCACTTAATAATGCCCTTGGTCCGGCAGGTGCGTATCGCTTCCTGACACTTATGCAGAGGGAGGCAACCGATTACGTTGAAATTTCCAAGCGGTTGTATGAGGGACAAACAGTTGATGATATTATCCAGAGGACATTACAGCGCAAATAATTACTGTTATGTCTATCTCCCGTCAATCCTTTATGAAGAAGCAATTGTTAATGAAAAAGCGTGCAGAAATAACCGTCCTCGTTCCGACCTTTAATGAGGAGAGGAATATCGCCGCCTGCCTCGAAAGCGTCAAGTGGGCGGATGAA
>CAZGKP010000343.1:0-3145 GCA_964526215.1 uncultured Candidatus Sumerlaeota bacterium | reverse complement strand
ATACAGGAACTTTTACAAGTCAATCCTTCTCCCGAATTCGGGAGATGCACCCGTTATTACTATGGCGAAGGTGCTCTGTGCAGCTTTGGGGAGGGGGAGTTGCCGCATTGCAAGATATGCAGATATTGTCATTCTGTGTCTACTTTTAAGGCACACCGTAAAGTGCGCTTTTACCTGCTTTGACCTCGAGTTTCAGGAAGCGGGGGAATTTTGCAAGACCGCTTGCGGGAAACATTGCGTTTTCGAGCGCACCAACCATTACATATCGGATGTTGTATTTTTTCAGGAGTGCCTTTGCCTCCTTTATATCTGTGGTGGTGTATAAGTGCTTAACGTCTGCCTCTCGGGGACCAATGACCTCGAATATCTGCCCGCCGCGATGCTGGGCGATGTGGTGCGTCCAGCCGCAAATCGTTGGTAGTCCCGTTGTTGATGAGACGCGCGAAAATGGCGAGTATGGTCCTCCCACAGCCTCCAGGACAACCGGTCGCCCCTTCACATTCTTGCGTATCCATTCAAGGACTTTTGCATCGTCTTTGAAACTAACACTCACGCGCTGCCCGCCCCCGACATCCACAGAATAAGTTTTAGGGAGAGCAAAATATGCGGTGGCATCCAGTGTGCGTCGGCGTAGCGCGGGTTTTTCTCTAAATCTTCGCGTCGTCTGGAAAAAGTCGGTCCGCACAGCCGTTGCCTGCATTGGATAAAGCATCCCTAAAACCACCGTTGCGGCGAGAAAGATGCCGAGAAGAATCTTCACACAGAGATGATGCCCCGGAAAGGTGCGTCTGAATAATCTCGCAAATGAATACGTTGCCCCCAGAGCCAGAAATGACCACAGCGGGTAATAAATCTTAAAGAGCGTATTATATCGCTCCAGCTTGCCCGTGTATCTATCATCGAAAAAGAATATTTCCACAAAGAGCGTGAAGAATGCCACCACGAGAGAAAGCAGCAGGAAATATACGGTGCGCCGCCCGATATTTCCCTGCGCCAGCAATGCCCCCGCGAAAAGCATCCATACAATTGCGCATCCCGGCAACCAGAACCGCCACACACCTCGTCCCAATACTAATACAAACACCACCGCAAAAAGCCACACCCACCCAATGACCCGCTCCCGCTCCTTAAAAAACCGCCTCAAAAGCCCTCCCGAATACAAAATTATGGGGAACAGGAAAAGCCCGAAGTGCACAAAATAATCGCTCAAGTGGGTGCGCAAACTCGGCGTGAGCGGTGCTATCATCAATTTGAATTTCTTGAATCGCAACGGAAAAAGCGATGCGATTTGAACGTCGTTCTTCACCGGCGATGCGAAGTATAATTTGAAAAGAAGAAACAGAAACACAGACAGAATCCCCAGAGCCGCAACACTGGCAATACTGTAGCCCAATCCCCGTGCCATATTGCCCCATCTGCGCAAGTTCAGATATACCAGAATCGCCGCACCAGAGAATCCCAGAACAATTGCATCCCACGTGTTCGCTGCAAATGTCCCACCTATCGCCAGCGCAAGAAATAAAAACGTCAGCCAATAACGCTTAAAAAATTCACCAAGGTTTTGCCACCTTTTGCCAACAATGAAAACGAGATTCATCCCGCCGCCCATCGCCAGTAAAACAATCGGCAGCGACGAATGATGTGGGTGGAGGTCGCCCAGTATCGCTGTGAAAAAGGGGAACTCAGTTATTGTATGTTGAACAATACGTGATGAGCGCCAGTAATCTACCGTGAAAAAGATGATGCGGGTATGCGCCTTCACCGATTCCCATGCTGTTTGCGTAGCACCCTTGTGCGACATCCAGAAACCAATGCGCTCAAACACCTGCTGAAGCGCATCGAGGTTACCAAAGAGTGCAACCATAAATGCTGCAAGAAATCCCCACCAAAGTTGCCGCGTGAGATTTGTCCCCAGAGAAAACGCACCAATGAAGGTCAGTGCAAAGATTGTCGCAAGCCCCAAGCTAAAGGCATAAGCAGCCCCATAATGTGCAAACTTCGCAAGCGTCGCCCATTGCAGATGCCCGACATAATAATAATTTACGTAAAATGGTTTATGTGCGCGAGGGTCATTCCCACAGAGCCACGAATCCCTCGGCGGGAAGTGCCGCACACGCATCAAGTCATTGAGATATGCGCAATTAAGGAACTTCTCTGCACCGCTTTCAGCCGGATTGAATGTAGCATCCGGGGCGTATGATCTTACATTTACAAAAAATAAAAATGAGAAAAGAAATATTGCCTCATAGAGAAGCGCAAGCCGCCAGTGTCTCTTCCAGAATGCGATAAATTTTTCTTTCACGCGCAAAAAGAAAAATGCACTCAAACCACACACGATTAAAAATGTAAATAGAACCGAACCGAATGAGAAGGGCAAAATCGTGCACAGAAGCCAGTTTATGTAGGTTATAAAGAATATGCCGAAGATTTTAGCAAAGCCGTATCCGCGGTCTTTGAACACGCGGAAGATATAGAAACAGATGGGCACCACCGCCAGACTGAACAATTCGCAGACAAGCCACCAGCGTACAGCCGTTCCGAAGAAACCAAACCACCAGAATGGATTAAGAAGTTTCGCCAGCATCAAATATCCGCCAAACTCACACGATAGGGCACCATCCAAAATTACAGATAGGTTTTACGGAAACGACAGGAGTTGCAAGCAAAAAATAGACGAGCATATCATCCCGGATTTTGCATTTGAGAAAACTTTCTTGACAGGCCCGTAGGGTATTAGATAGGATTTTTTATCTTGTAAATCAAACAAAATCATCAAGGTTTAATGAATTGAGAATTAAGAACAAAACTGATTCGGAAATTTTCACCTCACACGACGCATTGTTTTGTCCCAATTGCTTTGTCATAAATAGGGAGAGAGGGAAAGATGTTCTGGCGCTTCTGTAATATTTCAGGTGTTTAATCATTTTACGATTTCACGCTATGATTAATCGGGTGCACGTCAGTTTAGTTCGTAGTTCCCGCTTCAACTTCACCCGAAGACGGCACTACAAACCGATTGCGAACAAAAGTGATATGCACCCGCATAATCCCCAATCATGGCAATCCTGTTATCCTGTCTGGTAATTGTATTTTTCTAATTCCTTTTGGGAGCGGCGAAAAGCTCATTAAGACTGCTCAGGTGCAT
>CAZGKP010000342.1:0-3186 GCA_964526215.1 uncultured Candidatus Sumerlaeota bacterium | reverse complement strand
TCTGGGCATTGTTAAACCTGCTCGCCCCATATATTCTGTATGGCTGGGTAGAGCCATTTTCGCGACCTTTTTTTGATTTTCTTGCAGGGCGCGGGATTAAGCCTCTCTGGTATGAGCAATACAGCATCGCGGCATTGCCGTGGGCGCGTATGGTGAATCCGCAATTCTCGGGGCTATTTTTTCTCGGAGCGATGGCATCCCTCATAAAGGTGGTGCGAGGAGGACGGCGGTGGCTCTGGCTCGTTGCAGCGGTGCTTCTCATCTATGTGAATTTCAAGTTCTACTTTTATTTCTGGTCAACACTGGGGGCTTTCATAGCTGTATTATTTTTGCTCTGTCTGGTTATGCGTTTTCGTAAACCGTTAGCGCCGCTCAGCATACTGCTCTTTGTGGGTGTATTAAAGGCGCTTCCCTATATTCATAGATTTGTAATAACTGGTGCTGCAGATAGGGGGCCGAATTTTGGATACACGCTTTCCCACCTCCCGATTACGAGTCCGGGGTGCTGGGTGGCGATAGCTGTTATTGTGTTGGGGATAGTGTTTCTGAAGAAGTTGCGCGACTCTCCGGCAGATGCGGTGCTTTATTTTGCAGCACCGGTGGTTTTTCTCATTACGATGAATCAAAATGTGATAACGGGGAAGATTGTGCAGCCGTGGCATTACGAGCTCTTCACGGGAGCGTTTTTACTCTCGCTGTCGCTGTCGCTACTTTTCAACCGGCTGAATCTTGCTTTGCGCGTGAGTGAATTCCTGAAAAATTCTGCACAAAAGAAACCGATATTTCAGCCGCTACTCTTGCTGCTTGTTCTGATGCTTTTCTTTTTCAGCGGCATAATTTTATTCTTTTACTATTTCAAACTGGCGCCGAGGCTAACCGATGCAATGCTTTACATAGCCGCCGGGGCTTTCGAGGTTGCCATTTTTGCAGTCCTTTTACAGATTTTTGTCTCGCTCTTAAAGATGCCGGGGTGGGATTCGCAACGCCTTTCCGCTTTGCTTTTGGCTTGTGTAATATCACTCGTGGGGATGGAGGGAATCACGCGTCAGGCATATATTTCGGCGCTTGCCTCGCAGCGCGCACGTCCGGTGCAGGAGCTCGCATCCGCATTTGAGTGGCTGAATCATAACACGCCGCCCGGCAGCACTGTCCTTGCCGCATTTGAAACCGCAGAACGCATCCCACTTTTTACCCATAACACCGTTTACCTTTGTAAGAACGCCTTTCACGAAAATGCCGGTTCAGAATCCCAGCGCTGGAATCGCGCCATAAACTGGTTCATCCTGACGGGGCATACGCCAACGCAATTCCGCAACCGGCTCGCCCAATGGCCCTACGGTTATCTCTTCTGGGGGGTGCTTGGTTTAAGGCCCCGAAAAGACCTTTACGCTTTTGGTCGCCAGCCCCCGGTTTCTAAAGACACCCTGCAAAAACTCCTTGAAGTGTATCGCAAAAAATGCGAAATTCCCATTGAATCAATTATGAGGGAATACTCCCTACAATACATATTTTGGGGTCGGGCAGAGCGGGCGTTTTTCAAAAAAGACCCCGCAATTCTCCCCTTTGTTCATCCGGTTTATGTAAATGCACACACCCGCATCTATGCGGTGAAGACTGACCAGGGAATTGAGAATACATCGCTGTTTGATAATTAACCGCAAAGAATCGCAAAGATGGAACATTCGCCTGTGGAGAAAGGCGCGAAGGACGCAAAGTTTTACTACTCTGCGAACTTTGCGACTACTCAGCGCCCGTTGCGGTTTCAATCGTTATTTTTATCACCCACGAACTTTGGGGGGCGCGAACTTTGGTGGGCGGACTCTATAATGAATGTAATGAAGTATTTGATGTTTTCGCTTTTTTCACGCCGGTTAGCTTTGTCGTAATGCGATAATCGAATGCAAAAAAGATGAAAGTCCGAGAAATATTAAAAGCGTTACAGGCGGATGGATGGTATATAGTTAGAACGAAGGGAAGTCACCGACAATTGAAGCATCCAACAAAATCCGGTATGGTGACGTTATCTGGTAATCCGAATGTTGACATTCCCCCAGGAACGCTAAAAAGCATTCTTAAACAGGCAGGAGTAAAGAAATGAAATATGCCATTATAATCGAAAAAGGTGAAACGTCATACGGCGCTTATGTGCCTGATTTGCCAGGATGTATTGCTGTGGCGGAAGCGAAAGAAGAAGTTATGCAACTGATCAAGGAAGCAATAGAGTTACATATCGAGGGTCTTAAGGAAGATGGACAGCCAATACCTGAGCCGAATTCTGAAATGGATTACATTGATATTAAAATCGCATAACAAATTGATCAACCGGACACAGCAAAGCCTCACCGGTTAGCTCTATCGGACTTTGGGGGGCGGACTCTATAATGAATGTAACGAAGTATTTGATTTTTCACTTTCTTATTTGTCTGTGAATAAAAACCGTCTCCACCCTTTGGCAACAAAACGTAGAGAATATAACCGAAAATAGTATATCAGGTTAAGGGTTTGTCACATTTATTATAGGGGCTGCCCCCAAGCGTCCTGATTCTATTGCAGATTTATCCTTAGTTCGCCGCTGGCAGCTTGACTCCGGCGTTAGACCAGAAGATATGAGAAACTTGCGAAGTTGAATAACAAGGGCTTTACACTGAATTAAAGAGGGCTGAAATTTTCAATAGGAGGCAAACCATTATGTCTGAGTTACTTGAACATGCAGTTGAGAAGGCAAGAAGGCTTCCTGACGTCGAACAAGACGCAATCGCTGCTATTATCTTTGAAGAGATAGAAGATGAGGCTCGTTGGGAACAAGCATTTTCCAAGTCGCAGGATGCGCTCGCTAAGGACCTTGATCTGGATTCGTTGTGAAATCGAGAACCACAAAAAGATTTAGAAAGTCATTTTCCGCATTACCAAAGCAGGTTCAGGCTCAGGCACGAGGAGCGTATCGACAATTCGGGCAAAATCCATGGCATCCAGGCTTACGGTTTAAGCGGGTGCATCCCAGTATCCCAATTTACTCTGCGCGAGTAGCAAAAGGTTATCGTGCTGTTGGCCAGAGGACAGAAAGTGGAATGCTATGGTTTTGGATTGGTTCGCACTCGGATTATGACAGCTTATTATCGCAACTCTAAGTCACATCGCCGATAAGATAATTATTGATTGCTCTTTGATAATTGTTTAAGTGCTTTA
>CAZGKP010000341.1:0-3208 GCA_964526215.1 uncultured Candidatus Sumerlaeota bacterium | reverse complement strand
CCCTCAGCGATGGTTTCCATTTCCATCAACAACTGTCCCCATCGCCCTCAGCGATAGTTTCCATCGCCATAACCCGGCGACAGGAAATCTTTGGCTTGACGAATCGGGGCATCTTCAAGGAAACTTCAATTTGGTTCGTTGCAGCAGGGAGTGGCGCCGGATAATTTGTAATACTTCCAGTGTCATTTCACCCGCATCTCATAAGCAGAGAGGTTAAAGATGGAACATCCATTTATAGTTGGAGGACGTGTGTATCTGCGGGCAGTGGAGCCGGGTGATGCACCGCTGCTTGCACAATGCCATAACCAGCCGGAGGTGCGCGATTCATTCTTCATTGCGTTCCCGACTAATATTGATCGCCAGGGTGAGGAGATAAAGAATCTATATGAGCGGAAGGAATATGTCCCTTTCGTAATATGCGTAAAGGAGACGGGGAAAGCCGTCGGCATCACTGCATTTCACCGGGTTGACCTGGTGAGTCGCGCCGCCGTTTATTCCATTCGCATAGCCGACCCTGTGGATTGGGGGCGTGGCTACGGCAGTGAGGTTACAAGATTGATGGTCGCATACGGCTTTGAGACGCTCAACTTAAACCGCATCCAGCTCCACGTCTTTGTCGGGAATAAGCGAGGACTCCGTGCGTATGAAAAGGTGGGCTTTGTGAAAGAGGGACTCTTGCGACAGGCAATGTATCGCAATGACGAATATTGTGATTTCTATGTGATGAGCATACTACGTGAGGAGTATTACAAGAAAAAAGAAGAAAGCGATACAGGGGAAGAGCATCCCTCCTGAGTTAGTGCATCCCAGATCAATTCCAGAAGCCCAAAATATAGCTATGGCACTTTTTTCAAAATTCTCACACCGATTTTTCTGTATAAAAAACCTTTGACGGTATGAGTGATTTGAAGGTAAATAGTAATTGTTTTAGCGAGGGAGGAAAGTAAAATCCGACTTTTTTTAGCCGGGTTTTCAAAGATAGGTCGTGCTAAGCGGGGAGCCAGCGGTGCCCTTTACCTGCAATCCGCTACAGCAGGGCGAATGCCTGCCCCCGGGTTCGGTTGGTCGGGCAGAACCGGGAAAGTGGTGATGAAGGTCGGGTCCTGCGCAACAGGGCGCTGCGAACCGGGTCAGACCTTGACGGGAGCAGCCCTAAGCAGATTACCCCGTGTGCCGCAGGGGCACCTGGCTGGAGCCGGCTACCCGGCGCTCACCCGGTTGGTCGTTCACAAAGGCGGGCTGCACGGCCTATTATTTCCTGCGGGGTTTTATCTAAAAACCCCGCTTTTACATTATCTGAATGAAGAATTGTTAATGGGGAAATGAGAATTTAGAAACGGCATTCACTATCTCATTATTGATGCATCGGTAAAAAGTGTTGAAGCCGCAGATTGCGCAGAATGTTCGACCACTTTCAGTGGCTCGAAAGGAAGACACAGATTTATAACGTGTTTAATATCAGTAATCTGCGTCATCTGTGAAATCTGCGACTCCCTCAATGTTAGACTTTTTACATACGCGTCATTATTCACAATTCACTATTTCCCATTCTTCCGGTGCCGTAATGTGAAGAAGCTAATTATGTTCATAGCCACGGGTTGCGGGACAGGTTATTTGCCTGTATCGGGGACAGTTGCATCGGTTCTGGCGGTCTTTATATATCTGGGTGTGGCTCGTTTTAATTCTCCCGAAGTTGGACTTATATTTTTTTACGCATCTTTTATGGCATTTGTTACGGGGCTTTCTATCTGGACGGCAACCCTTGCAGAGAGATGGCTCGGCGAGCACGACCCGCACAGGGTGGTCATTGACGAGATCGCTGGCTGGTTTTACGCGATGTTTTTGCTCCCTACAACGTTCGGTTACATTGTAGCCGCATTTGTATTGTTCCGAATATTTGATGTCTGGAAACCGTTTCCCATCAGACGCTCGCAAGCCCTTCCCGGCGGTGTCGGCATCACGATAGATGATGTCCTTGCCGGTATATACACCTGCATACTGCTTCAGGTTTATCGTTTGGTATTTTGAGGAGAGATTTCGGCAGGATATTTTTTTCTCAGAGGAGCATTGCAACTCTTGCCATAAGAGCCGGTCTGCGCAATTTCTCAAGAGCCTTTCTTTCGATTCGCCTAACGCCCTCCTGGCTGAGTCCGACCAATCGGCTGGTCTTTCTGAGGCTTAAGTTCTTCCCATGCTCAAATCCATATCTAAGTTTCATAATCCGTCGCTCTTTTTCGCTTAAGAACTTCAGGAGTACCGCGATTTTAATACGTGCCTGGTGTTCCATACAATATTCGAGGGGTGATTGTGCGTTGGGGTCGGGGATTCTGTCAAGGAACGAGGAGGTATCCGGGTCGGTTTGTGCATCCAGAGAAAGGACCGATTCTCGCAGTTTAAGGAGTTCTTCAATCTTGCGGGGTTTCTGGTTCATAAGTTTTGCCAGTTCATCCGCGGAGGGTTCCCGCCCATTTTCCCGAACAAATTTAGCCATAACCTCGGTCATCTGACCGATCATCCGTGCCTTGCGGATGGGCAGGGAAATAATTGAACCGTTGCGGCGTAAAGCTACCTGGATTGCCTGTTTTATCCAGAATGCGGCATAGGTGGAAAAGCGAAAGCCCTTGGCGTAATCATACTTGCCGATGACTTCTAATAGTCCGATGTTTCCTTCCTGGATAAGGTCGGAGAGTGGCAGTCCACGTCCAGTGTAACGCATTGCTATCTTTATCACGAAGCGTAAGTTGTGTTTGACGATTTCCTCGGTGGCGGTTTCATCACCCGCCTCGAGTTTCTTGAAGAGATTTATCTCTCCCTCCCTGGTGAGCACGGAATATTTTGCCGCCTCCTCGATGTAAGTTTGGATGTTATCATCAAACTCCCTCATAGCATCTCCTCTCATTTTCCCCGGCAGACATTTTTAGCCGCAACATATGTGCCCTAATTTCCACTTCGGGAGGATATATGACTATACCGTTGAGATTATGGCAGTTACGGAAGGCTTAATGGGGGGAGGGCATAATCGAAAAACAGAAAACATTACTACTATTGCACAAAATGTGTGCGATTTTTCGCACAATTGCGGGATCCCGCACGCAGGGAAAGACCCACTGGGGCGCACAAGCCCCTGAACCCAGCTCTTGCTCCGAAAATAAATCCGCGAATGTTCGCGAATGTCCGCTAATAAATATTCGCGTTCATTAGCGTAATT
>CAZGKP010000340.1:0-3221 GCA_964526215.1 uncultured Candidatus Sumerlaeota bacterium | reverse complement strand
ACTGGAGGAACTTACGAGCCGCATAACCTTCTCCCGAATTCGGGAGATGCACCCGATCATCCGTTGAATGCGCTGCGTGTCTTGATGTCCTGGTTGCGCGCAGACTAAAGAACATAGACGAAGTTCAAGGCGGCAAAACGCTTTTGGGTGAAATCGTTAGAATGACGATGACATTGCTGACCCGTTTAGGAACACGTGTGGCGGAGGAAACAGCAAGATACGGAGATGGAGATGAAGATGGAGATGAAGAGTAAAAGTAAAGATATGCATCACAATTTATGACGTTTTATATAGAGTGCTTTTTTGATTCGTGATGTAAATTTGCAATGCGGAGGGGTGATATGCGGAAGTTAAATTTTCTGCTGGCTATAGTGGTGGTGCTTATAGTTTCAAGCGCACTGGCGCAGCCTGTGGGTGAGCAAAGGGCAATCCAGAACGCCGTCTCTGGATACGTGAATGCTCATCTCGCCAAGAATTATGATGAGTTGTTCCCTCCCGGCACAAAGGTAAAAAGTGTAAAAATAATCGAGGGGCAGGTTGAAATTCACTTTTCAAAGGCTATCACAAACTACGTTCTTCGTCCCAAAACGATACGCGAGATTACGGAGGCACTTCGTCCGCTCATCCAGGCGCACATACCCGGAGCAGAAATTGATTTTTACGTGGGAAAACATAATCTCTGGGATTACGTCCCGCCTATCTTTAAGACGCATAAGCGTCTGACGAAGGCTGCGCCTTCTCCAAAGACGCCGCCCTGGGTGCGCCGAATCTCCCGCGCCGCACCAACCCCCACTGCCGGACTCTACGGTCGCCACCTCGCCCTGTGGGGCAGTCACGGCTGGTTTTACGATGCCCGCACCGATTTACGCTGGGAATGGCAACGCCCCCGAATGTTTACAACTGTGGAGGATTTGTTCCCCACCTCATTTATGATTCCGTTCATTCTGCCGATGCTTGAAAATGCAGGCGCAGTCACCTGCTACCTGCGTGAGCGCGATTATCAGACACACGAGGTTCTTGTGGATGACGCCGATGGTAGCTCGCATCCCGAACGTGGTGTGTTTGAAATGCTCCCGCCAATGGCGTGGACACAGGATGCAGGTCCCGGTTTCAAAAACGGACTGGCGCCATACCCCGACGACCTGAATCCGCACGAGCAGGGACATCACCACATCGCAAAGACCGCCGCTTCTGCGACTGCTTATGTGCGCTGGATGCCTAACATTCCCGAGCGCGGACGCTATGCGGTTTATGTCTCTTACAATATGGATAAAGGGCGTGCCACTGATGCGCATTACATCGTTCATCACCTCGGCGGCAAGACGGAATTCCTCGTCAATCAACAGATGGGCGGAAATACCTGGCTTTATCTGGGGAAGTTTTTATTCGATAAAGGTATGAGCATCGAAAAGGGTTCAGTGGAATTAACTAATCAATCTGCCACATCCGGGGCAACGGTATCTGCCGATTGTGTAAAGTTCGGCGGCGGTATGGGCGACATTATCCGCGCAGGGCGCACAAGCGGTTATCCGCGTTATTGCGAGGGGTCCCGCTACTGGTTGCAATACGCTGGCGCCAAGCCCGACCTCGTGTATAAACTGGGCTTTAAGGGCGGCATTGATGGTCCCGATTATACCGAGGACTATGTCAGCCGCGCCGAATATGCAGATTTTCTGAAAGGTGCACCTTACGGACCGAACAAAAATCGCAATTACCCGGGACTTCACGTCCCCGTTGACCTCGCATTAGGCTTTCACACAGATGCAGGCATCTCCGATGGAATCATCGGCACACTCTCTATTTACAGGGAGGAGGATGAGAAGAAGCAAATCACATTCCCCGACGGCACTCCCCGTCTCGATGACAACCGTATGCTTGCCGATTTGATACAGACGCAAATCGTTGAGGACATCCGCGCAAAATACACAAGCACCTGGACGCGTCGCCGTCTCATGGATGGCGATTATAGCGAGAGCCGACGCGGTAATATGCCATCGGCACTTTTAGAATGCTTTGCTCACCAGAATTTCAACGATATGAAATATGGGCTTGACCCGCGATTCAAATTCGATGTCTCGCGGGCAATTTACAAGGCATTCCTGCGCTTCATCGCTTACAAGAATGGCTACGAGCCGGTCATCGAGCCGCTCCCGCCGACACATTTCAGCGTTATTCGTCAGTCCGACACATCTACGCACCTCTCCTGGCGGGCACAACCCGACCCGCTTGAACCCTCCGCAATGCCCGATGGTTACATCGTCTATATGCACATCGGTAATGGCGGCTTCGATAATGGCAGGCGTGTTACTGTGCCGCCGTTTATCATCAAAAACCTCGACCCGAAAAAGATTTATTCATTCCGCGTAACTGCACACAACACGGGCGGCGAGAGTTTCCCTTCGGAGGTTTTGTGTGCGCGCACCGGCGGCGAGCGGCGTGCCCTCATTGTGAACGCCTTTGACCGCATCGCTCCACCGTCTACAATTATCAAAGAAGGATGCTCCGGTTTTGACCGCATTGATAAAGGCGTTAGTTACATTGTGAATTATGGTCTGACCGGCGACCAGTGGGATTTCGACCCCGCATCAAAATTTCGCACAAACGACGCACCCGGACACGGCGCATCTTACGGTAACCTCGAGACAAAGACCGAACTCGGCAACACATTTGACTTTGCAATCCGGCACGGCAAGGCAATAGCGTCTGTGGGTTGGGGATTCGATTCGGCAAGCGACGAAGCAGTACGCACAGGAAAACTACCGCTCAAAAATTATGAACTCGTTGACTGGCTTCTTGGCGAGGAGAGAACCACGCTCCCCCCGACCGGTTTTGTCAGCTCTGGCAAGCCGGACAGGATGAAACCCGAATTCAAGACACTAACCCAGCGCGACCAGCAAACGATAACGGATTATCTAAATAACGGGGGCAAATTATTTATCTCCGGTGCCTATGTCGCAACAGATTTAGCGGGCGTGCCAACCGCTACGGTTACCGACAAAAAATTCCTCACCGATGTCCTGAAGGTTTACTGGACGACAAATCACGGCAGCAGGACAAATAATGTATTCGCCGCACCGGAAGGTCCGTTCAAAGGACTGCCCCCATTTCACATCAGTTCAGGGCTGGGGGAAGACGGCGTATATGGCGTGGAGTTGCCCGATTCCATAAAGCCCGCTGTGGCGCCAAAGGATGCGCAAAATTTCGAGACATCCGCAACCATC
>CAZGKP010000339.1:0-3225 GCA_964526215.1 uncultured Candidatus Sumerlaeota bacterium | reverse complement strand
AGATTGTTGCACCGACAGAGAAACTGCGCCAGGGATTCTTAGGCTTCCTCGCTAAAAAGGCACGCGGGGCTTTTCAGAACGAACTCGAATTCCGCATCGCACCCGATGACGTATACAGCAAGTTCTTAAAGGATTTCGGGGGGAGATTTATAGTGCAGTTTTTTGCCGAGGGTGAAGGAAATGCAATGTTGCGCATCATCAATCTACCGCTTTTGTTGAAGCGAATCAGACCGGTTCTGAAGAAGCGCCTTGCCGCATCGGATTTTGCCAAAAAAAGCGGCGGGCTAAATATCATAACGGACGACGCCGGACGTGCATCCATAATGTTCAAGAGAGGCGAAATCGCAATCAGCGAAAAGCTGCGGAGAGATTTACCCACGCTCGAGACACCCCAGAACCTCCTCACGCGCAGCATAATCGGTTACTGGAACGCAGAGCGATTATTAGCCAGACTTCAGGCGACGAGGCGGAAAATCCAGCCAGACATCGCGTCCCTGCTCAAAATCTTTTTCCCCCAACAGACCCCATTTACCTGTGGAGCAGACCATTTCTAAATCCCAATAGACATAATCGTCTCCACCCGACATCCTATATCCCCTTTAACTAAAACTTGATGCATTGGTGCGTATAGTTTATGTAAAGAACACAAATTAAGTCCAGTTGTGTTCAACGAAAAAAATCCCGACATCAGCGAATATTTTCTTGTAAGAAATTCCAGCGGTGAGGTATCTATTAAAATGAAAGCGGAAGAAATCTGCATATAAATAAAGGAGGTAGTCAAATGCGTAAATTCACGGGAACCCTTATACTTGTATGTATGGCACTAATGATTATGGGTAGTGCCACCTTTGCACAGAATGACCCGAATCCCGGTCAGAAGGGTGGACTCGAGGGATACGTGGCTTCCGTGGATTTGGCAGGAACCAATACTGTTCCAATCCCGGGTGCACTCGTGGAGTTGTTTTCATCCTCATATAACGATGCGGCGGGACATAACCCCACACCAGTCGCCTCCACAAAAACAGATGAACGGGGATATTACAAATTTGCCGAATTGAAACCGGGAGGATACCTCGTTCGCGCCTCGGCCGATGGTTTTGCGCCTGCCGCCGCGGGGGTCTTTGTCCCACCCGGACAGGTTGTCCAGAAAGACCTCTGGCTCCGACCTCTACCCGAACCCACTCCTACCGAGACGCCAGTGCCTCGCGGACTCCTTCATGGACACGTGGTGGAAGACGTGGGGTGCCTCACAATCGTGCCGCCTCCCATCCCCGGTGCCCATATTCAGGTCTTCAAGATATGGTATACATCCGGAGGTGAAGAGAGAACAGACCCGGAACCCTTCCGCAAGACATTCACCGACTCGGATGGTTATTATAAATTCCCCGATATGCCGGAGGGGCGTTTTCTTGTAACGGCAGAAGCCCCCACTTTTTGCAGGGAATATGCCGTTGTTCAGATGAATGCCCTGGTGGTTGTTCAGGACTTTGCATTGAAGCACTGTCCGGCACCAACACCCACGCCTACTCCCCCGCCCACCGAGTTTGGCAGTGTCTACGGTGTAGTGAGGGGGCTTCATCCAGACGG
This sequence comes from uncultured Candidatus Sumerlaeota bacterium, assembly GCA_964526215.1. Classification (GTDB taxonomy): domain Bacteria; phylum Sumerlaeota; class Sumerlaeia; order MWCT01; family MWCT01; genus CAZGKP01. The sequence continues at coordinate 1,638 of CAZGKP010000339.1, read as the reverse complement.
AAGCACGAGCGGTACTCATCCCATTGCCGGTGCCCTTGTTGAGGTTTACCCCCCGGTTGATTGCCAGGGTGATGCGGATTGCATCGTGCCGCCGGTTGCCCGTGCCATCACCGATGAAAATGGCTTCTATCGAATGGATGAGGTCCCGGTCGGGCCGTGGTTTATTTGTGCCCGTGCCAAAGGTTATCTGCCTCAGTCCCAGGACCTTGTTCTGAATCCCGGCGATGAGGTAAAAAAGAATTTCCTACTTCGCCCCGGAGTGCCCCCACAACCAGGTGTGATTTACGGCATTGTGGTGGAACGAACCAGCGATGGCACCCTGCGGCGACCAATCGCCGGTGCGAAGATTGCAGTCTTTAATCCACCTGTCTATTCCTCAAACGGCGACCCAGTACCCGGTCCCAAGGACCCTGTTGCCGTCGTCTTTACAAACAAAAAGGGTGAATATCGCGTGAAGGGACTCGAGGCGGGCGTGTATCTGGTCAGGGCGTCTGCCGAGGGTTTCTATCCCGAACACAAGACGGCAACTGTCAATAATGCCCCCGTTGAGGTAAATTTTGCACTCGAATGCATACCCGGACCCACCCCCACTCCAAGCGGTGCCGTTATTCGCGGTCGTGTTGTGGAAAGGCGACCAGACGGCACCGTGCCGCAACCAATCCCCGGCGCAATGATTAAAATCCGCCGGGTTCATCACTATAGAAACAATGTCGGAGAGGCAGTGACTGATAAGGCAATTATCGTGTTTACTGATGAAAATGGCTTCTACGAGGCGCAGAATCTACTCCCGGGTCACTACTTTATGGGGGTGTATGCCAGGGGTTATTTCCCGAGATTCCGCCATGTTCGCCTCCATAATAATGAGATAAAGGTGGTCAATTTCACCCTGAGACCGATACCGCCATCACCGACTCCCACACCGCCACCGGGAAGTAGCGTGCTGTTCGGGCGGGTATTTGCCCTGATTCCGGGAAGTAACGACCGTCCCACCTCACCAATTGCCGGCGCTATTGTCTCGCTTTACGCCATCTGGCGTTCCGCGTCTGAATCACCCGATATTGACCCCGCGGCGCAAGCAATAACGGACGAAAAGGGACGGTATATTATGGAGGACATTGCCCCCGGTCCTTACATTGCCGTGGCAGAGGCACTGGGATACGAGCGCTGTGTGCGAAAGGTTTTCCTCCCACCAAATGCGAAGGTTCGCCGAGACTTTGCCCTGCGCCCGGAGATTCAGCCAACACCGACACCCGTTCCGCCATCCGGCAATATCGCCGGTCTGGTCTTGGGGATTGAACCAAATGGGAATACAGAACCCATTGTGGGTGCGGAAGTCCTACTCTTCCCCGCAATCCGCATTCAGACTGACAACCTACCCGGACCGATACGCCGCGCCATCACAGATGAAAATGGTCGCTTCTCTATGGAGGATGTAGAGGTTGGAGACTACGTGGTTCTGGCTCGCGCACCGGGCTTCGAGCCTGCAACTGCCCGGACAACCGTTAAAGATGGTGAGACGACACGGGTAGTGTTAAAATTACGTCCGGCAGTTTCACCAACACCCACTCCGCCTCCCGGAATTGGCGCAATTGAGGGACACGTCGCCTTTGAACTGGGCGGCAGGCTCATCCCCATCCC
>CAZGKP010000338.1:0-3279 GCA_964526215.1 uncultured Candidatus Sumerlaeota bacterium | reverse complement strand
TTCAATTGAGTGCGCAGATGCGGTAGATACCCGACTCTCGAAGTAGACTCTTATAAAAGCTTCTTGAATTCCTCAATACTTATACTGCATCGTTTATGATTCCGGCCATCGTATAAGCATTGATAGAAGTTGCTTTGATTATGGTAATAATCCTTTTCCTATTGGTCATTGTAATATGTTTGCCCTGCCTCGAGACCTAAAAACCGAATTTCTCGAAAGCCTTTACGGCACGTCGATGATTTATCCCTGGTAGACTGGGCATAATTCTACCCGACTTCTACATAACGAGATTCTTTGTCTTTACTTAACTCTTCAACAGTTCCCAAATATGCTTGTATGGCATCCTTATTATTTTCCAGAGCTTCTTGTACGTTAAAATAGATATCTATCTAACCGGCCAGGTGGGGATGTCACCAGCATCCAGGCCGCATTCACGATATAACTGTTTGTAAAATTCCGGGCGGGGAAAATCAGGTGCAAACTCCAGGAAAGCGTCATGCCGGTACCCCATTTTCCTGTCTTCAAAGGATTTTACCTGTAACAGCAGGGTATCCATTTTCGCAGCCGGTAACGAATAGATAATCTCATCCTCAGTCGCCAGAGCACGCCCGTACTCTCCCGGGTCGGGCAAAGTAACGCAGTATTCGCCGGAAAGAGCCGGAACAACAGCCAAGGCACAGGAAGCAACCGGATATATTTTTGCATCTACGGCTCCCTCGCCCACAAAACTCATAACGTGAAGCATGTGTCTCAATTGCCCGGCATTAGAATAAATCAACACTATATCCGGTTCAAAATTTGCGCTCTTCAGGGGTGCGGATACAATCCCGCTGTATTTCCCGTATTCCAGGAGCGGTATCACTTTCATGTCATTCGTCAGTGCCGGGTAATTATCCGCAATACGCGGATCGAGCAGTCCGTAGGCAAACAGCGAACCCCAGCACCAGTTATCCTCTTTCAGCATGGCAATCGTATCGCCCTGACGGCGGGATATTGAAAACGCCTGGCACTGCGCCAAGTGATACCCCCTGTCTCTTTTCGGTCTTATGGCTCCATCCGGGATATCGGATTCCTTTTCCAGCATCTTTATAGCCAGGGGAGATGTCCTTAATACCATAAGATTTTCAAGGTCTGTGCCGTAACTATTGTATTCATTGAGTGTTGTCATTAAATCAACTCCTTTACATATTACCGGTAGACTTTTTACGGCAAGTATATATATTTTTTCATACAATTACAATAATATCCGCTGTTCCCTTTTTTAAAGAGGTACTTACTAATATCCATTCTGCTTTCCCGGTAATGGTTTCTCCAACAATGAGGTATCCTGACCTTCATTGAATGTGGTATCAGTGTTCATAACTATTGTTTTCACTAACTGCTAAATTTTAATCAAAAAAAACCAATGGACCTCATTAAGATGAAGTCTTTTTAATTATGCAGATTATACATTTATCGTCATAGGTGAACAAGACATAAACCCTTTAGAGAATTCTACAATGATAACGAAACGTCAGAATGTTGATCAACCAAAATAATAGGGTGCTACTCTTCATCTGAAGGCGGACCAGATGAATCACCTTGGTCTGAAGTGGTTTCAGTGGACTTCTCATCAGGTTGCTTAAGCCAATAGTCATATGGTAACAAAGTGTTACATTGCAGGTTAAAGGTCTCGTCCACGATACAGAACGATTCCTGAAGATATTTTGTGCAATTTAGAAATAGGTCGAATTCTGGTTTCATTTCGGGGTCACCAGGAATGAGCATATACTTATGAAGGGGGTTACCTGATTGGCCCATATTTAATCTGCCGACATGGTTCCACATATTGTGGACAGCGGAACTAAAAGGTGTATAGGCATATCGGTATAAATCCAAGCAATCTGCCTGTTCTGCCATTTCACGAGTATTCAATCCAGACCAACTCCCCAAGTTTACATCCGTTAAAAAAGAATATTGCTGGATATCAATCCATCTTTCCATCGCCTCAATCATTTGTTGCAACCCTGGATTTGCCCCTTCTTTATTTTCAACTTTAAGATGTTCAACATACAATTTAGCTTGACCAAGCCCGTAGAGAACAAAGTGTTTTGACCTGACTGCAAGGTCTTTGAGGGTCCAAGCGAGTGTTATATGGTTATCTATCATAACTCTAAGCAGAATGGGGCCAACATGAACATCCCAAAATTCAGGGTTTCTGGCCATTCTTTTTGCAAGCGTTACCTGCCGTGCTAACAATGCTCCAATAACTTCACATTGATGATTCTCATATACATCTTTCGGTAATAAATTCCATCTTTCCGATAGACCAGCATCAGCGAGCTCTATAAACTGTCGTAACTCCTCTGGGAGCTTAGCATCGAATTCATTCGTAAACTGCGGGATTGGTGGAGAATCATCAATTTCAATACCTCGATTCCAGAAATAACGAGGCCAGGAATCAGACATTTTTTCGCTGGTAATCCCAATAAACCCGTTCACATTCGCTCGTACAATAGAACAGGCCTTTTTGCTCTCCTCAGAATCAAAATCAGAGACAATAGCTTCGAGATTGGGAACGTGCACATCAGAGGTAAAGTGTAGTATCCCGCATATTCCCGCAAAAAATACTACGTTCGCTTGAATAATCATTGCTGGCTGTGCACGACGATTAAAGTATTCTGTTAATAATTGTTTAAAATCGTTAACAGTCTGAATTTCAATGGGTTGTTCCGCTTTGTCATTAAAGAAATTAAGTGGACACTCCGGATATAGTAGAAGAAAGGGGCCAAGAGAGTCTCGGATTTCATTCAAACAACCTTCTTGTTCGAGTAATTGTACTAAATACTGTTTTTGTTTAGCGTCAAGTAAATCGAATAAAGACACAAATGCACAATATTCTTTTGGTAGAATTGCATTGGCTGATTTTACAATAGTTGCACAGATATCTACACCTCTTTTTACTCCAAGGTTCTCGATAATAACTGCCTGCCATATTAGCTCAGGAAGAATCCTATCAACCCAGGAGACCATGCCTTTATCACCTAAATATTGGCGCATAGGCGGTACAAGAGTCTTTCCTACTTTTAAGTGGTCGCCAAGGATATTGGATTTGGTTTGTTTCCTCTTCTTTTTCGCCATCCGAATCCCTAATGAAGTTAATCTTAACATCCCATATTTTGAAGTGTATGCTGTTCTTAAGGGAAAATCAATGACAAGGATTTGATGCTTAAAAGGAAACAATAAGATTTCCTAATTGATGTCAAGCCATTAATTCACCTATTGATTGTTTATTTTCAG
>CAZGKP010000337.1:0-3289 GCA_964526215.1 uncultured Candidatus Sumerlaeota bacterium | reverse complement strand
CCCCCACGGGTTACCCCAATGGCTCCTAAGGCCACCGCGTCTGCCATTCCGCCACACCCGCAGCGAAAAAACATCTATTCCCTAAAACATCTCTGTCCCGAATGCAAGGCCTTTTCTAAAAATGATAAAGTGTTCCCGCTCCCTGAAAAGCCACTCTACACACTTGACAAAGTGCCCTGCAAGGCGAGAAAACCATTCTACAAGTCTGAAACAGTATGTTTCCGACTATCAATTAAGAAAGCAATAATATCAACGGGAAGGATAGTATGACGAAAAAGAAAAACGAAGAACCGGTCTGGGGTCCGCAGAACCCGCATCCGCTCTCACGAATGAAGACGGAACTGGTCTGGGAGGGCAAATATGATGAATACGGCAACCGGAGAGCGGTTAAGTTGCCGACTGCGCCACTCCCGCTGCAACGCATCGAAACGATTGATGAACCCCATGACCGCGAAAAGGCGAAACAACCCGACGTATTCGATGATTTACTTTATCAGAAAAAGGCGCATCGGGACGATTTCCGCAATATGCTTATCTGGGGCGATAACAAGCTGGCGATGGCGTCGTTATTGGAGCGTTTCCGGGGAAAGATAGACCTGATATACATAGACCCGCCGTTTTTTTCGGGAAGTGACCAAAGAACATTAATAAAACTTGGAGACAGTAAAACGGTTACTGAAAAACAAAGATCGATTTTAGAAGAGGTTGCATATCGAAATGTTTGGGGATTAGGATCATCATCATTTTGCCACTGGATCTGGGAGTTACTCACACTTATGAAGGATCTGTTGGCAATAGAAGGTATGATTTTCATAAGATTCGATCAAAACTGGGGACATTACGTGAAATTAATATCTGACGAAGTGTTTGGAAAGGATAATTTCCAGAATGAAATAATTGTAAAGCGCATTTATAAGAACGTGACCGGACAAGGACGTATTTCTATTCCACTTGCAACTGATTCTCTGTATTTATACCACAGGAGCGAGAATACAGCCTTTTTCAATACAACGAAAAATCTGACGACTAAGCGAAAAGGCTTTTGGCGACACATGGATGACTCAAGTGGCGTGCGACATCCACCAGAGCGCCGTGTACTTGGAAAAGTATTTTATCCCCCAGCTGGTAAGCATTTTAAATTCAATCAAGAGAAAATTGATCGAATGCTCACTGACAGGAAAATTAGACTAAATCCAAATACGGGACGTCCAGAGTATTGGGTAGAGCCAACTGACAAGGCACCACTGAACTCGAACTGGACCGACATTTCTGGATATTCATTTACCACAGGTTTCCCAACAGAAAATTCGGAAATTCTTTTGGAGCGCGTCTTAGAGGTAGGAAGCCAAACTGACATGCTTGTGGCGGATTTTTTCTGCGGGTCGGGGACGACTCTGGCGGTGGCGGAAAAACTCGGCAGACGATGGATTGGCGTGGACCTTGGACGCTACGCTATCCATACTACTCGCAAGCGCCTGATTCAGGTGCAACGCGAATTGCATAGGAAGAATCAACCTTATCGTTCATTCGACGTATATAACCTCGGGCGTTATGAGCGTCAGTGGTGGCAGGCGGAGCGTCTGCGCGGGGCAGATGAGGAGCATCGCCGCATCGTGCTGGCTTTCTACAAGGCGGCGCCGCTCGGAGCCGGCGGCGAGGACGTCTTTGGTCCGTCGGCAAAGAGAAGGCGCAAAGGCACTCAACCTTCACATCCGCTTCTGCACGGTATGAAGAATGGCGCATTTGTGCACGTTGACCAGATTGATGGCATTTTCACATACGAGGAGCTGCGCGAGGTAGCCGAAGCGGCGCTATCTGCCGGTGCGCGCGAACTCCACTGCCTTGCCTGGGAGTTCGAGATGGAACTGGCTCGCAAAAAAGAGGCAATCGAGGCGGAAACAGGGTTGAAAATAAAATTGAAATACATACCCAGAGAAATAATGGAACCCAATCGAACAGAGTGCCAGTTTTTTGAAGCCGGTTATCTGGAGGCGAGGGGGGAAATACAAAGTGCGAAGAGCGAAGGACGAAGTATGAAGGGCGAAGGACGAAAAGTGAAATCTGTGGATGTGGAGCTGGTGCGGTTTACGCCGTCATTAACCGAGGCGCCGGAAAAAGAGATGGAGGCTTTGCGAGAGCGGGCAGTGAAATCGCCTTTCGACTTCATAGACTTCTGGGCGGTGGATTTCGACTGGCGTGATGACAAGCCGTTCGAGCACCACTGGCAGGACTTCCGCACGCGCAAGAAGCGTTCATTAAAGACAAAGACCGACATCGGCTGGGAATACACAACGCCGGGCAAAAAGCGCATCTGCATCAAGGTGATAGATGTTTTCGGAGTAGACACAACAACGGTGATTGAGGTAGAGATATAGCTCAACTAATGAAAAGAGATGAACTAACAGAATTACATTACATCGCGCCGTTCGAGAATGTTGTTTCTATCTGCCGTAATGGTATACTATCACACAATAAAGCGACTCATATTCATCATAAGTCCGTGGCTATGTTAGAAATCCAGGAGCGGCGTAAGAAGAAAAAAGTCTATGGTGGGCGTCCGCTGCACGATTACGTGAATTTGTATATTTCTGTGCGAAACCCGATGATGTATAAGATTAAGGATAAGCATAAGCAGATTTGTGTCTTATCCGTCAGCGTTGAAGTTCTCGATGTAGAGGGAACCGTCATTTCAGACCGAAATGCATCGAGTGGCCATGTGCGATTTTCGCCCGCGCCCGGAGGTCTTACTCTCGTGGATCGCAACCTGGTCTTTGCAAAATCCTGGAAAAATGAAGACCAATTGGAAGAGTGGCGGCGAAAATCAATCAAGTGTGCCGAAGTTTTGGTTCCGGATAGAGTTGAAGCGCAATATGTCCGAAAGATATATGTTTCCTGCGTGCAAAACAAGAGCGAGTTGGAGAAATTATTGATTACAGAGCGGATAGATAAAATAGTCGAAGTTAATGGCAATTTGTTTTTTCAATGAGGGGAGGGAGAGATGAGTGGCATTGTGAAGATAACGGAGGGTGACCTGTTTAAATCCCGTGCTCAAACGCTTGTGAACAGCGTTAACTGTGTGGGTGTAATGGGGAAAGGTCTTGCCCTTGAGTTTAAGAAGCGTTTCCCCGATATGTTCAAAGATTATGATGCTCGATGCGAACGTAGCGAAGTTAAACTGGGCTATCCGTATTTGTATAAAAGTTCTATCCCGCCGTGGATTATAAATTTCCCGACAAAGGACCACTGGCGCTCCGTCTCGCAATTGAAGGATATCGAGGACGGGCTGCAA
>CAZGKP010000336.1:0-3293 GCA_964526215.1 uncultured Candidatus Sumerlaeota bacterium | reverse complement strand
CGGCAATACTTGCTATAAAGAGGTCATCATAACCGATAATGGCAATATCATCGGGGACATTGAGACCGGATTCGCGCAGGGCATAGCTCGCACCGATTGCCACAATGTCACCAGCACAGAATACGGCGGATGGGCGTGGACTCTGCTGGAGCATCAATCTCATATTTTTATACCCCGCTTCCCAGTTGAACCTTGTCTCGAGTATTAAGTTTTCATAGCAGATGAGTCCGTGCTCTTCCAGCGCCTTTCTGAAGCCCTTCAGGCGGTCGTTGCTAATCTGTAGGGTTCGCGGTCCTGCGAGGTGGCCAATGATTTTGTGCCCGCCACGAATTAGGTACTCGGCGGCTAAATATCCCCCCTTTATGTTATCAACTCCAATAAAGCACGCGTCCTGAATGGGAAGTGGGTTCAGGATGGAAACTATCGGGATTTTGTAGTCAATGAACTCCTGCCAGAGGGCGTGGTTTTCCTTGCTTTCCACCGGTTCGGCAATGATGCCATCCACGCGTTTCTGTTTTAAGATAGTCAGGTATTCATGTTCACGAACCGGGTCATTGTTCGTGGCACAGATAATGGCGCTGTAGAAATGCTCACTGATAACGTCTTCAACCCCCTGAATTATTTGCGGGAAAAATGAGGACATAATATCGGTGATAGTAAGGCCTATGAGGTTGGTGCGTTTATGAACCATAGCGCGGGCGATAAGATTGGGGCGATAGTGTAGCTTTTTAGCCAGCGCCTTCACCCTCTCCTTTGTCTTTTCACTGACGCGTGGATTATCATTAAGTGCCATAGAGACCGTCGAGGGCGAGACCTTAAGAGCCTTTGCAATGTCCTTAATCGTTACCATTATTCTCTCTTCCCTTTCCTGGCATATTAGTGAGTTTAGCAGTCTCCCCAACCCTCAGATTATAAATCCCGGCTATTTGCTATTCTGCATAGAGGGTTCATATTGCTCAATGCGATTACGTCCTCCTTCTTTTGCTCTGTATAACGCTTTATCTGCACGGCTGACAATGACATATATAGAGACACCGCGAAGAAAATCTGATATCCCCCCGCTCACCGTGACAGAGTAGGTCTTGCCATTTGTCTGAAATTTCTCCCTCCCGAATGCCTCGCATATTCTCTTCGCAACAAAGGTGCCATTGCGAAGCTCGGTGTGTGGCATAGCCATAACGATTTCTTCGCCGCCCAGCCGGCAAACCACATCTACCTTGCGCGAGTATCTCCGCACAATTTCTGCGAAACGACGGAGCACTTTATCGCCTGCGGCGTGTCCGTATCGGTCATTCACGTTCTTGAAGTGGTCGAGGTCGAACATAACAAGTGAGAGGGAGAGGTGATAACGTTCGGCACGACTGAGTTCGATGGAAAAGTTTTTCTCGAATGCACGACGGTTCATCAGACCTGTCAATGGGTCTTCACGGGCTAATTTTTCGAGCCTGTCCCGCAGGATGATGTCTTCAAAGATAAGCCCGCAGATTTCCGTGAGCATCAAAAGAACAATGCGTTCCTCTTCACCAATGCCCCCTTTCGATGGCAACACCACCAGAAAGCCCCCAACTTTCCCTTCCACACTCCAATGGCTGCCGATAAAGTCCACCGGCTCAGAATCGGTTTCTGCCCCCGCGGGGATTTTAGAGAGCCAATCGAGTTTTGGCGGGGTTTCGCGAACAATGACGAACAGCTCGCGCAGATAGGTGGCAAGCGCCTCCTTTTGTCCTGGAGAAAGTCCACCTTCGCAGGAATACCAGATGAGACTATCTCCTTCACGTCCATTCACCAGTAAGGTCATTTTGACTTTTAGTAAATTTGTCAAGACGTCAGCAAGGGTTCGCCCCAATGATTCAATGTCCCTGACACCAATCATAGAAGACACCGAATAGATAAGAGACCGCCAATCTTCACTCTTCATAACAGGTTTTGCCTTAACTTTGTGTAGAATCAGAAAAGCCTGAACGCAGAGCACGCAAAGGACACAGAGTTCTGCAGAAATGTTGTTTATAAAGAAGAGATTTCAGAGATAACTCTGGTGTGTGTTTCTCAGCGTTCCTTGCGTTTTTTGTATTCTATTAGCTCGTCATAATGTTAATTTTTCAAACACCTCGTAAAAGTAATGCTAAAGGCCAAGCATCCAATTTATGGCTTCTTCACAGGAAATGCATAAACTATGCTCTTTACCACATCACCCACGTCTACATTGCCATCCTTGTTCAGGTCGGCAAAGGGGAGCCTTTCCACCGGTAACGCCTTCTTCGCCAGAATATGTTCCACGATTTCTGTTGTGGACACGTGAGACACCATCACCGAACCAGGCGAATACGAATACACCGCAGGGTTCACTCCATCATCTATTTTCGCATACACCCAGTAGATGCCTTCAAGCACTCCACTTGTGTTCCAATCACATATATCCATCCAGTCATCTTCACTGATGCCCATTGTTATGGTTGTCCCATCGCATCCGGAGTTATCCGTATCATAATACAAACTAATCCGGGCATCATCATCAGGGTCTTCATCTGTCCATTTAATAACAAAAGTCCCGGTAGAGAGTTCTGCATCCCGCGCAGGGGTTAGAAGTTCAATCCATGGCGGGACATTAGCTGGCGCTGGTGAAAGCTTGATGAGATATACATCACGAAAGCCCGCACCATAAGAGTCTGTCCCTCCTGCAATGATATAACCGCCATCTCTTGTCTGCTGGACGGATTTGCCCAAATCATAATTGCTACCGCCGAAGTCCTTCTGCCACTCTTTATTCCCCGAGCTGTCCGTCTTGATTAAATATACATCAGCATAGCCCGCACCATAAGACCAAGTATATCCTGCAATGATATAACCGCCATCTTTTGTCTGCTGGACGGAGTAGCCATAATCAGAATTGCTACCGCCGAAGGTCTTCTGCCACTCTTTATCCCCCGAGCTGTCCGTCTTGATTAAATATACATCACACCAGCCCGCACCATAAGACTCAGTCCATCCTGCAATGATATACCCGCCATCTTTTGTCTGCTGGACGGAGTAGCCCCACTCATAAGAGCTACCGCCGAAGGTCTTCTCCCACTTTTTATTACCCGAGCTGTCCGTCTTGATTAGATATACATCATAATTGCCCGCACCATAAGAGGAAGTATATCCTGCAATGATATAACCGTCATCTTTTGTCTGCTGGACGGATAAGCCCTCATCCCAAGAGCTACCGCCGAAGGTCTTCTCCCACTCCTTATTCCCTGAGCTGTCCGTCTTGATTAGATATACATCATAATTGCCCGCACCATAAGAGGAAG
>CAZGKP010000335.1:0-3351 GCA_964526215.1 uncultured Candidatus Sumerlaeota bacterium | reverse complement strand
AAAATATCATTCCTTTTTTATCGCTGTATCTGGCTGGATAGTAAAAGAATACTGAAATTATGATTAAGAAAATAACGAAAATAAAGAATCACGGTATTATTCAAAATTTTAAATGGAATAGTGGATTGCCAGAATTTAGTGAATATAATTTAGGCAATTGACTAAGTTCTGGCACCTGATTTATGGAGGTGCTATGAACTTAAACTCTAAGGTGATGCACGCTGATAAAAAGAATTGAAATGGAGGGACTTAATAGATTATATTTTTCTAAGGTTTCGCTTAAAAAAAGAATTTAAAATTAAAAACTGACAATTAAAAATTATTAATGGCTGTGCCAGGATTTATTTTAAATTGTCAGTTGTCTCCGCCGCGGCGGATTAGATTTTAGATTGATGGTAACTCAATATCTACAAAATGTTGTAGATCTCAGCGCTTTAAGGGTCTAAATTCTATTAATAGTTTCGTAAATGCTCAATTTTTACAAAAGGAGGTATACTTATGAAGCGTGAAATTTTACGAGGTATGATTTTCGCCTCGGCGGTGCTTATGGCGGCGCTGGTAATTGTCTCTCCTGTGGCGGTGCAGGGCGTCTCTGAAGCTCGCCCCATCAGAAGTATCAATGCCGGAACAATAGGTCAGAGAGTTACCATTTCCGGTCGCATCGTGAGTGTAATCCCGCCGACATCTGAAAGGGCGCCTTACTCTATCTACGTAACGGATGAAACAGAGACCCTGCGGGTGGTGGTCTGGCGGGATGTCTTCGACCGAATCCCTGTCAGGGACAGGATAAAGTCCGATGCACGGGTGCGCATCACTGGCAAAATCAAAGAGCATCGCCACAACCTCAACCTCTACATAAATAGCCCAAATGATGTTGTGATTCTTGGCGCAGGGGCTTCAAATATTCCACCCGCCCCACAACGAGTCTCCGCACCCCTTCCGTCAGGCGTTCTCTCTCCCGGCAAGGTGAACTCCTCAATGCTCGCCAAGACCGTAACGGTGCAGGGATCTGTGCGTGAATACAAGCCCGCCTGGAGCGAACGCGCCCCTAATTCGATTCTTCTCGCTGACGATACCGGTTCTCTGCGCGTGGTTTACTGGGGTGAAGTGGCAAAAGCCCTCGGAGCGGCACGAACTCCCAAACCCGGACAGACACTGCGCATCCGTGGAAAGGTGAGTGAATTTCGAGGCCGACTCCAGCTCAAGGTAAAAAGTGCATCCGACATCCGTTCGGCATCTGCTCAACCGCCACAGCAAAAGGTTTCTGTTTCTTTCCCCACACCCGCTATCAAGCCCACACCGGTCTTAATTCTCCCCGGCGCAGAAGGCTCCGAGCGTAATCCGATAACTGTTGCACCTTCTAAACTCAACAATACATACATCGGGAAATATGTAAAGATGCGGGGCAAGGTCGTTGACCTCAATCCATCCTGGAAACCCACCGCCCCCAATACTATTACGCTTTCAGATGGTATAGGAAGCGTAGCGATTGTTTACTGGAGCGATGTTGCCGGGAAACTCACCCCCGAGCAGGAGCCCGATATCGGAAAGGCTTTCCTTGTGGAAGGCAAGGTGGCAGAATACCGCGGAAAAATCCAGGTAAAGTTAAATGACCCATCAAAACTCGTGGCATTAAGTCCGCATCGTTCTGCCTCCGTTGCCAGACCCGGGAAAGCATCAACCACACCCGAAATCACCCCTATCGGCAAGATAAATGCAGACTTATTGAATCTAAAGGTAACCATTTCAGGCACCATAACGCGCATCATCTCCGTAGGGGGCGGCAGACTCCTGAAAGTCGGCGATTCAACGGGAACCATAACGGTGCCGTTCTGGGATACGATTGCCGAGAAATGTCCATATCGAGATGCAATCCGCGAGGGGGCAAAAATCACACTTACCGGACTTGTGTTTCTGTATGAACCCAAAAATGAGATAGAGGTCAAATTATTGAAGGGCGAGGATGTCCTCTCAGTGAAGTAATTTGTCTTGCAGACTATAGTATCTCTCGAAAGAAATGACCAACTGCTCTTTGAAAAAAGATGAACACAGACTTGTCCGCCGCAGGAGGATGTACACAGATAAAGAAAATCCGCGAGAATCCGTTGACCCGGATGCTTGCATCCACGTTATCCGTGTGCCATTAAGAATAGAACGCGGATGACACGGATACACGCAGATTCACACAGAAGATATAGAATGATGAAGCGTTGCCTTTCTTTAGAGCAGCCGAAGTATTGCCGGAACTGCAATTAGTATAATAGCCAGTCATTCACACCGGCGCCGTCGGGGATGTTGATAAGATATGCCGTGTCGGGGTCAGCGACCAGAATAAGTTGCCGCTTTTGTGTGCGATTCCCCGGACATTTTGCAAAGGTGGGGGTAGATTGAATTCACCTATAAAATCAAAATCCTTTGTGTGGCGACGCAGGGTTCCTCCAGCGTCATTCAGACTATATAGAATATCTTCGGTAGGGTCATAGGTTATGCTGTGAGTATCTATGTAGAGTCCATGATGTAGAAGGTCTCCACTGTAGGTAAATAGTATTGGCCAATCATCAAGCGACAAGCATATCTTTTGTTCCGCCGGAATTAATGCAATGGCACAATGGTCGCCCCCCAGGTTTCTTCAGACCAACGACAAAATTTATATTCAATCTCCTGGGTGTTGATCCTTTGAAAGACATAAGCCGGATAATCCGGGGGAATTGAACCTGTTCGCGCCATCCCCACCTGGGACAACCATATAGAATTATCCACCCAGTCCACCTCAATGCCGTTTATAGGAGAATCAACCAGATTATCCGGGTCCCCCATAGGGGCATACGGCAAATCAACTGTTTGAATAAGCGTCCCGCTTGTGGAGTATTCCCTATAATAGGGTGGGTCGCCTTCACAAATATATTCAAATGGTACTATAAGAAGCGTATCCGACGTGGGACTGTATGCAATATCCCCCACTGTATGCCCCGGCTTAAGTGTCAGTGTAAAGGATGTAAGGACTGTAATGTCGGAGTCTGCAACACAAGGGACAGTCAGGAAGCACAGAAACAATAATAAAACCCATCGGCGAAAAAACAAACGATAAAACATTTCATTATCCCTCCCCGCGTATCTTGGGGTCAGACACCATAATAAGTTCAATTTAGCAATGTGCTTTTTTCGCCATCTTTGAATTGGCGACTTCTGCTCTCCTGAATCTGTGAATCAAATATGATGGAAATATTATCAAGAATCAATTTTTTTCGAGTTTATCTATGAAGGTTATGAGGTCGGCGATGTCGAGAATGCCGTCGTTGTTCAGGTCGGGTTGGGTGGGAAGTAGGCGTTGGTGCCATTCGCTTGTCGGGT
>CAZGKP010000334.1:0-3376 GCA_964526215.1 uncultured Candidatus Sumerlaeota bacterium | reverse complement strand
CTTCAGGCCAGTTGAAGGCTAATTTGGTATTATCCGGCAGTGTAAAGAGCATACGGGCGGTAAGGGGCGTTTCGCCAGCTTGATATCTTCCGGGGCGATAACCCCTCTCGGTGTCCCCATAATTACGTTGGCGCCTGCGTTCACTCACAGACCTTTGCCTCTCACGCCTTGAGGATGAACGGCGCGCAGAACCTCCCAGCGTTGAAGATACGCCATATTTTCGCCAGTTGTTTACATCATCCGTCTCTTCTCCACGATAAGGCACTGCATACGTAACGCCATTATGCCCGGTGGAGAATATCTGAAAAGAGGAGGGATTGTAATACGTTTCAGAGGCATAGAAGGGATGATTTGTGGGAAGTTTTGTCCCCCCGAAATCGGCATAATCGCTTGCGCGGACATAATAGTAAGGCAATCCCCAGGGGTCGAGTATCTGCACGTAGCCTTTGGGCGTGGTTGCCGTAACGGGCATTCCATACCGGTCGCCGAGTTGGTCTTCATCCGGTTCGATATATGGACCGAGCCAGCGGCGATGGAGCGGGTGATACATATCCCCGCTTAAGCTGTGGATGATGGCAAGTTGCAGATAGCCGCAGCCGAATGAACCCCCTGCAGTTTTCTCAAGGATGAGGGTATCGGGCGCAATAGGGAGACCCGAACTGGAGGGGGGCAATTGGCCCGTGTCAACCTCATAGCGATTGATGGCGAGCTTGATCTGGCGAATGGTATCGCGACACGCAGCGACACGGGCGCGTTCCACCTGTCCGGTATATACCGTCACCGCGACGGTTGCCAGTATACCGATGATAAAAAGCACCACCAAGAGTTCCAGCAGGGTAACACCCTGCCCCCGCGGTGGAACTTTCCGCGAAGATTTAGAACAAGTCTTCATAAACGCGCCCTATCCCTTCTGGCTCGCCGTATACCGTAGCGCTTACCACGCCATATAGGCGGATTCATTCACCACGTGCCCGAACTTATAGATGATGTCGTCCTCATCGCTTTCGCTCTCTTTGGGAAGACCATCGGGTCCGTAGCTGACGATGGCAAAGCGGTCGAAACGGTCATCATCAGTGGTGAGGCGACCATTTGAGAAATCCGCCGAGTTGTAATCATCTACTGTCCTGGCAGCATAAGCGCCGGTTCCGATTATACCGAGGGGTGAGTAAAAGCGATAGGGGTTACCCCAGGGGTCAAGGGGGAAGTCACGGGCGACCTGTGTAGCGTTCTGGAATTGCTGCTCTGATGACTGACCGGGATAAACGAAGACGCGCGATGGATTAAGGAAAGGACCATTCCAATGATCGTACATCTTTGCAACCCTCGGATAGTCTGACCTATTTGAGAGTGTCTTCTGACCGAGTTCGGGACGCCCCGCTGGCGGATTTAGTTGGGTATTCGCATCCTGAAAGGCATCAATGATGTAAACGCTGTTTTCATCCTCATTATCCAGGTCGTCAGCATAGGCGGGGTTATTGGTGTTGTTCGGGATGTTATCCAGGAGCTGGATAGGGAAGTAGTAGCTGTGAATAATGGCACAGGCTTGCTCCGCCTCGGAAATCTCCTTGCATTCCTGGGCAGCCGTTTTCCACTTTGCCTGCTCCATCTTGTTCACATAGACCGGGATGGCGATGGTGGATAAAAGACCGATAATCGCCAGCACCACCAGAAGCTCGGTAAGTGTCACGCCTCGCCGCATTTTGTTCTTCCTCATTCTCATAGTTTTATCCCTCCTTTAGGAAAAATTTTTTATTACCATTGCTCGATGATATCGTCTCCGGTTCCGAAATTGGTGCCCGTGCCGCTTCCGGGGAGACCGTCGGGTCCCAGACTCAAGAGTGTGAAGCGGTCAAATCTTTTGCAATCGTACTCACCTCCAGCCACTATATTACCGTCAGTATCAATGCTGCACGTAACGGTGATTTCGCCATCGGGTTCAAGGATAAGTCCTGCGCGGGTGAAAAACAGATAATCGTGCCCCCAGGGGTCATCGGGGATATCGTTTTCATTAAAGTCCTTCTGCCAGGTAATATAGCGACCATTCCAGCCGAAGCTGGTCTCATCTGCGATGAGACGCCTGTAAATCTGCGTGCAGGACGCATCGGAGTAAAATTCGCCAGAATATTCCCCGCTGGTACGTATAAAGAGGCGTGTGGGATTCTGGGCGATTTCATTTGAGGCTTCATCACGCACGCCATCGTTAATATCATTTGCGTTACCCGTGCCAAAGCCATCGCCACCCGGATTATCGTCAAGGACGTATAGGCGGTAGTAGTAATCAGTGTCTATACCGGCGCGTTCTTCAGCATCGCGAATATGTTCCATATCAGATTGGGCGGCGCGCTGACGGGCGATCTCCGAGCGCGTGGCAAGCCGCGGTATGATAATCGCCACCAGTATACCGATTATGATTATGGCAATCAGTAGCTCGATGATAGTAAAGCCCCTGATTATGCCTTTGATGCGCTGTTGGGTCATATCGCTTCGCTCAATTGGAAATCTCAAATTGGAAATTGTAAGTTTCAAATTTAATATCTCCTCAATTTATAAGTTTTAATCTCGAATTTGCAACTTCCAATTTACAATTTGCAATTTCCAATCAAAAAACAAACTTAAAGTCATCTCCATTGCCCAGGTGGGAAGAGTTTGTCGAATCCCTCACGAGCTGAGATGCATCCACAGGACCGCCGGTGCCGTCCCCCGGCAAACCGTTTTGTCCCATCGAGTAAATCACCGCATTGCTGAAGTTATAACTGGTCTCCGTGCCGGGTGCATAAAATATATAGGGACCGCCCCAGGGGTCGCTCGGGATTTTGTCATCGTCATTATCTTCTGTAAAGACCAGGATTGGATATTTCCCCTGGGAGGTCTGGGTAAAAAATGCAGTAGACCAGTTGGCGCGTGCGTCGCCTAACAGGGTTGATGAGGCTGTCTGAACCGCGATGTAAGGACCCTCCCACCTGCGTGAAAGAACCTCCCTCTCACTCGTTGTAAGTGCCCTGTCCCAGATTGCATATGGGACAGATATATCTCTCTGGTCGGCGGTTCCGGGATAGAGCTTGGTATTGTCGAGGTCCTGGAGTCGGAAATACCAATCGGCATCGGCATTAGCGAGGATTTCCGCCTTGGCAAGCCCCTGGAGGTCATCCTGAACGGCGGCAATCTTTGCGCTCTCTGCCCGCTTTTGAAATAGCGGCAAAATGATGAGTGCCAGGATTGCAATCACTGCGGCAACCATCGTTACCTCCACCGCAGTGAAAGCCCGGGATTTAACTTTGGGGCGCCGTCTCATATATATCCCTCCCGCATCGCTTACCTTTTTAAGTATAGTGCACCTTCTGGAAAATTCACACCTTTTTTCAGTTAATGTTATAGA
>CAZGKP010000333.1:0-3419 GCA_964526215.1 uncultured Candidatus Sumerlaeota bacterium | reverse complement strand
ATGTTATGACGGGGGATGATGGTGTAGTGAAAAGCCCTGATTGATTTGGTAGCTTCGCAAAGATGCGTCCGAATGGGAAGTGATATCACCATCAGTCAAATTATCTAACCCAAAGTAAGAAAATGTGGTAACGGATTCAGGATTGTCCGTTTCAGGCGAGACAACATCTAACATTATTTGCTCATAGTGATAGGGGTGTAAAACTAAGCGAGAGGATAAAATTGGAAGCCGGATTTCTGCTAATTGATAAGACGCCAGGTCCGACCTCGCACGATGTTGTGGCGAGGGTTCGGCAGACACTACACTTGCGGCGCATCGGGCACACGGGCACACTCGACCCATTTGCATCGGGGCTACTTATCCTTTGTATCGGTTGTGCAACGCGGCTCGCCGAGTATTTCCTGCACAGGGATAAAGTCTATCGTTTTGACCTCATCCTGGGTGCAGTGTCGGACACCTACGACCACACAGGGCACATCTCGCCCTTTGCCGGTTCACGTTCCCCCGACAAACTAACCGAGAGTGAAATTTACGATACCCTGAAAGAATTCACCGGCGATATTGAGCAAACGCCGCCTATTTACTCTGCCGTAAAGGTAAGGGGAAAGCACCTTTACGAGTATGCGCGAGCGGGAGAAAGTGTTGAAATCGCCGCGCGCAAAATTCACGTGTATGATTTGAAGCTTATAGAATTTGCCCCGCCTGTCCTCGCACTGGAGGCGCACGTTAGCAGCGGGACATATATTCGCTCGCTGGGTAACGATATAGGTGAGCGACTCGGTGTCGGTGCATATCTGAATTCGCTTCGCCGCATCGCAATTGGGCATCTTGGTATAAAGGATGCAATCTCTCTCGAGGTTTTTGAGAAATCTGCAGGACAAATAAATAAAGGCTGGCTCTCTATCAAAGAGGCATTTGCGGACTGGGGGCAAGTTGAGGTTTCGGGGGATTTGCGCCGGCGTATCCTTAATGGAAATGCCATCCCGGCAGAAGGGTTACTATCGTTACCGCCAGTGTGTCCCGATGAGCCGATATTGATTCTGGATTCAGGTGGTGAAGCAATCTGTGTTGCGAAATTCAAAAGGAGCGGTGCAAAGGGCAGATTGTGGCTAATTCAACCGCTTAAGGTACTATGCTTTTTTCAAGACTTCGCTTGAAAAATCGGCATAATGAGGGACATCGCGAGTTAAGGAAAGGTCTGGCACGCCAGGGGGGATTCGAACCCTCGACCTGCGGATTAGAAGTCCGCTGCTCTATCCAGCTGAGCTACTGGCGTACTTCCTACCTCGTTGAAATAAACTTTCAGAAAAAAAACAAGGATATATCTCTTGCGCATACAGTATATGTTTATGGTATTTTTTTACCGCTATATGTCAAGGGTATTATTCGTGCGGCGAAACCCCTGCGGGACATAATCCCTTAAGGGACGTAACCCCTTAAGGGACGTAACCCCCTGGCGTTGTAGCCGCAAAATTCATATAAAATTTACCGATTATGTGTCTGCAAGGCATCTGTAAGACAGACATTATGCGATGCTTTTACCACAGCGGATGGGGGATATAAAATGCTTCACTCGCGGATGAAACGTGTGGAAGAGTTGATTAAGGAGGCAGTCGCCCTCATTATCCAGAGGGACGTAAAAGATCCACGCCTTGATTTCGTAACGGTGAGCGCCGTGAAGGTCAGTAAGGATCTCCGCAACGCAATAGTCTATGTTACCACCCATAATGAATCAACTGAACATATCGCCGAAGTGCTCGATGGACTGAAGGCGGCAAGTGGATTCATACGCCGCGAACTTGGCGAACGCGTGACCTTACGTTATCTGCCTGCACTTACCTTCATATATGATACCTCCCTCAAAGAGGCATTCAAGATTGATGCCATCCTGCACCGGATTGAGGCAGAACACATAGCGCAGCCAACGCCGCAAATTAAAAATCCAATCCGCCGCGGCGGAAAAAACTGACAATGCAAAATGCGCTCGATTCGTGATAAAATTGATGACTTACATTTGTAAAGAGATGAAGAATCAGGGGCGAGAGCGGAACAACATCGAACTGTACTACTGACCGTTAAAATGTTGTTTTTTTGCGAAGATTTCTATTTGGTTGCGGCGTTAGCCGCGCTATGAACTGTGAATAGTGAACTGTGAATTTTGAATCCGCCTGCGGCGGGGAACGGGCTAACGAACACATCCAACAATGTTGCAAAATTTCAAATGTTCTTGGGTGGGTCTTTATAAAATGACATTGCTTAAAGCGAGTCGTCTGAACAAAACCCCATTATGACGGTGAGGATTTACAAATTACTCCTTATCTCGCATTCCTCTGATAAATCGGGGGCGCCGAGGGTTCTTCTAAATGTGGCGGAGGGACTCTGCCAGCGGGGGTATGACATCACTTTGTGTTTTCCCGAAGCCGGTGGGATTGCCATCGAGGCAAGAGAAAAGGGCTTTAAGGTGCTCGTTATTGAAAATCCCCAGACCGGATTCAGGGAGGAGAAGAATCTCTGGCGAAAGATTGGACTCCTCTTCAGCCGCATCCGTTATATGTGGGGTATTCGGCGCGAGACAAAGAGGGGGGCTTACGACCTTATTTATGTCAATTCCGCCTGGGCGATGTATGCTGGGCTTGCCCTTGCAGGGATAAAGACAAAACGTATCTGGCATATCCACGAAGACCTGACCGACGCTTTTTATAACCGCCTGAAGCGCTGGTTTATCAAAAAGATATCGGATTGTGTTCTGTTTGTTTCGCCGTCTAATATGCAATACTTCGGACCCCGGAGGCATCGAGCCGGTTGGGAACACGTCCCAAACGGTATCCGTATTGAAGATATAGAGCATTTCTCGGTAGACACCGAATACCGTGCGAGGTTCAATTTCAGCCCCGGCGATACGGTTGTGCTTTCGGTCTCCTACATCAGTTACAGAAAGGGCATAGACATCTTGCTGCGGGCGCTGGCTCTTGTGGCAAGGGAATTTCCGGAAGCAAAGAGCGTGATTGTGGGGGATACATCGCGGGCATCTCCGGCATATCTCGCGGAAATCGAGAAGATTTCGGGGGTTCCAGAATTGAAGGGACGAGTCTTTTTCCCGGGGCATTGCTCCAACATCCCATCCATGTTGGATTGTGCCACAATATTTGTTCTGGCGTCGCGAAATGACCCGATGCCGCTTTCGGTTATAGAGGCGATGGCGCAAGGGAAGGCGATTGTAGCAACGGATGTCGGATGTCTGCGTGAGATGCTGAATGCACCTTCAGCGGGTCTGGTAGTTCCGCCGGAAAACCCCAAGGCTCTCGCAGAGGGGATTTTAACTTTGCTCCGGGACGCGGGTCTGCGGGTAAAACTCGGCGCTGCCGCCCGCAAGAAAGCCAGACGTGATTACTCTATGGAGACATTCCACACCCACATAA
>CAZGKP010000332.1:0-3443 GCA_964526215.1 uncultured Candidatus Sumerlaeota bacterium | reverse complement strand
ACCACACCTCGACCCTATATTACTTCAGTCTTCCGCGACCCGTTCATAAATCCCGCGGTCAAGTATGCCTATGCACCCGATGGAAGCATCCTTCCAACCTATGATACATACGATTATGTGGATGCCTTCACTTTGTCACCCGGAGGTGCGATAGGGGGAACGCGCGGTGCTGCTGGATGTTCTGGCGCGCAGTGGCATATAGTCTCTGCCGGACCTGACAAGAGGAATTGTTTTGGTGGCGGGCAAAATAACTACCCCCAGGTGACTAAAGAAGGGGGTGTAGACTATGACCCTACCAATGGAACAATCAGCGTGGGCGACATCGTGAGGATTGGCGGAGGCCCGGGTCCTCTTTTTAGCATACTCCCTGCCTGGGACCGCATTCTGCACAAGAAAAACTTCTGATTAGCCACACGCATCGGAGGGCATCACATCAATTTTAGTGTGATGCCCTTTTTTCCTTCCCCTTGCCTGTTTGTGGTTTTTATTGACATCACCCGCTTAAATAAGGCATATCAAAGTGTGGTTTTATACACTTCTTGTGCAGGTGGATTTCTGCGAAAGTGTCTAACTCAAAAAAGGAAAAGCACCTCATTGAACGCTGCCGCAATGGCGACCTTGCGGCTTTTGATGAACTTGTTCGCATCCACCAGGACCGCGTATATAATCTTGCGCTGCGCCTCCTGGGCAACCCCGATGATGCACTGGATTTATCCCAGGACGTCTTCCTGTCCGCATTTCGCAAAATTAAGTCCTTCCGAGGCGAGTCTGCCCTTTCCACCTGGCTTTATCGCATCACGGTGAATCTCGCCAAAAATTTCTGGAAACACAGCCAGCGCAGAGGCGCATCAAGAACTGTCTCACTTGACGAGCCGATTGAGTCGGAAGAGGGTAAATCTATTTTGCTTCAAATCCCCGATTCAAATCCGGGACCGCGTGAACTCGCCGCCGGGCGCGAGATGCTTGCCATCTTGCAGGAAAAATTGCGGACGCTCTCCCTTGAACATCGGCAGGTGTTACTACTACGTTTTTCCGAACAACTCTCTTACGACGAGATTGCCGAAGTCCTGGACTGCTCTGTCGGAACCGTTAAGTCGCGCATAAACCGCGCACGCGTGGAACTTAAAAAAATTATGGAACTATACCTGTAAATGTGGTGTCTGAATTATGATGGACAAAGAATGTAAAAATTTCAGGGAGCAATTTGAGGCGTTCCTTGCGGGGAAACTTTCAGAATCCGAACGTAAGGAAATCGAGAGGCATCTTGCGTCTTGCGATGCCTGCCGGGGCGAGTTTGAGATGGAGCGGAAACTCGAAGATTTGCTCCGTTCCCTCGAACGTCAGCCCGCACCCGAAGCACTCCGGCACAGCGTTATGAAACAACTTGAATCCACCGTCCAGCCTCGTAAATCTCTCCTCACGCACATAAAAAAACTCATTACACCGCAACGCCTGCCCGTAATCGCCGGAGCCGCAACGGTGATTATATTGCTCTTTGTCGGAGTCCGTCTCTTACATCCACCCGCCCCAATGAAAAGCACACAGGTGCCATCATCCGTAAAAGAACAGCCCAGATCTCTGGCAACAAATTTAAAACCATTTGTAACAGAGTCCACCGAGCCAGCTCTATCGGAAGACAAAAAGTTCTCTGCGAGAGCAGGCGTTGAAGCCATTGATGAAAGTAAATCTCCAGTAAGCGAATTGGGAGCGGCACGTGCCCCTCTAGCCCACTATGCGCATATCGAGGAACTGCTGAAGAAATTCGGCGCCATCGCAATTAAAACCAAAGCGGCATCGAAGAAATCACCGGAACTCTCCATCGCTTTTCTGATACCGGAGAAGGGCTTTGAAGATTTGAAAAAACGCGTTAAGAGAGAAAATATCAGGATTGTAAAAGTTGAAAAGCAATCTGAAAGACTGTCTTTAATCAAAGTCAGGGGCAAAGCAAAGACATCATACTTCGGAGATAGGTTTATTCCCCCGGAAAGGCACATTGAATCTGCGCCCAAATCCGAGGCACTTCAACGAAAGTTAGAACCCTTAGCCGATAAAGCCAAATCTGCGCATACTCTGAAGGCAAAACTCGCCCTGCTATACGTGGAGATTGTGGTTACTCGTCCAAGATGAAGATATGCATCCTAACCCGTTCGCTGCCCGTACACCGCACCGGTGGGCTTGAGACCCATACGTGGGAACTGGCGCGTGGGCTTGTGCGGCGAGGGCGCGATGTCTTTATACTCACAACCGCCCATCCCGATGGACGCCCGAGCGAAGAACGAGGCGGCGTTAAAATTCGATATGTCCCGCATACGAAGCCCGCACGTTACACCCCATTATTTTTCCGCCGCCTGAATCGCGAAATCCTTCGCCTGCACAAGCGCGAACGGTTTGATATTGTGCATTCTGAGGGTTTTGCCGGATTAACCTTTCGCCCACCGGCTGATTTGCCGATGCTCGCCACATTGCATGGTACGCTCTTTTCCGAGACACCCCTTTACGGCGAACAATTTAGCACATATTCGTTCGGGCAAAGGATGCAAAAGGTCTGGCGCTATCGCTGGAGGATTCTCATCCGCCCGTTCTACTTGCGCTTCTTGAGCCGCGCACGGAGGATCTTCGTTGATAGCCGATTCTCATTCAATGAGACGTTGGACGATTTGCCCGGTGTGAGGGAAAGATTACGCATCATCCCACTCGGGATAGACATTGAGCGCTACGTGCCGATTGACCGCATATCCGCGCGGAAGCGCCTCGGTCTCGCTCCGGACGCCGTTATCCTCTTTACCTTAAGCCGCCTTGAGGAGATGAAGGGGCTGGATGTCGCCCTCGATGCCATCGCATCCCTTGAGCAGCAAAACTTCATCTACATAATCGGTGGCGAGGGGAGGCTGCGTTCAGCTCTCGAAAAACAATGCATTCGCCTTGGGCTTTCCTGTGTGAAATTCGTGGGCAGGATACCCGAAGAAGACCTTGCTCACTATTTTACTGCCGCGGATTTATTCATCTATCCCGAAGTCTCGCAACCGGCATTCGGGCTTGTCTCAATAGAATCAATGATTTATGGAACGCCTGTTCTCGCATCGAAGACGGGCGCCATACCGGAGATTGTTACGCCGGATGTGGGCTGGCTTTTTGAGCGTGGGAATTCCGAAAGCCTTGCTGCGAAATTGCGCCAACTCCTCTCCGACATAGAAGAATTGCGCACCCGCGCTGCCGCACTCCGCAAATACGTTATCCAAAATTTCTCACTCGATACCTTCCTCGACAAGACCCTGGAGGTTTATTATGAGGTAATGGGAAGAATGAATGCGGGGAGGCGGACTGATGGCAGATTTTGATGGTTACTGTCCTTTTCCCCGATTTATCATTGGCAAAGTGAGGGCTTAAAGTGCCCACTGTTTATCAGTGCTTCAAACCTTGATGGTCGCATATAAAGTGTAGCA
>CAZGKP010000331.1:0-3450 GCA_964526215.1 uncultured Candidatus Sumerlaeota bacterium | reverse complement strand
TTTTCGTATCGAAGAAGTTTCCGGAGATAGGATGGCAGTTGTCTTATTTCGTCAAGTGCCTGGCGAAGTTGGTCAAGTGCACCGGTGGGTTCGGATTTGACTGTTCCAAAAAAGATTATTCGGAAGAACTCCGAGACGTCGAAAATTTCCCCCAGGCAGTCTTCAAATGAATCACACAAGGTTTCCGGGTTGATTTCTTCGAGGAATGACAAAAGGTCTTCGGCAAATTTAGGGATGCTTTTCACGCAAATTAACCTGTGTATGAAGTCCCCTTTCCATTTGTAAGAACATAGCTGGCTGTCAAGATACCCGTTTTCAGTAAAAAAGTGTTTTCAGCAAGGTGTTAGTTCTTTTCTTCCCGTGAGACCTCTCTGCGGAGGAGTTTCTGGATTTCGCTCTCCTCCTGACGCTTGAGTATGCGCTCGTCTTTCTCCGCGAAGATGCGTTTTTCCTCGGACTCCCTTTTCTCAATGTCATCCAATGAAAGTTGCTTTGCCTTCACAATTACCCTGCGTTTTTCAATCACCCGGGAAAGCAGATTCAGGACGTCATTGGCATTGAAGGGCTTTGCCAGGAAGGCGTCGGCTCCTATCCTGAGGGCGTAAGCCTGGTCTTTGCGGCTGCTCTTTGCCGAGATAATAACGATTGGGGAATCTTTATATGTCTTGTTGCGGCGCAGGGATTGGCAGAGTTGATACCCGCTCATTTTGGGGAGCATAATATCAAGCATGAAGACGTCGGGCTGATAGATAACAAGTTTGCGAATTGCGGCGATGCCGTCCGAAGCCGTGACAACTTCAAAGTGTTGCTGAAGGGTGATTCGGAGGAAATCGAGCATATCCTGTTCGTCATCTACCACCATCACACGGGGCTGTGCTCTGGAGATGTATTTCCTATAGGGACTGGGGCGCCGCCGGGGTTGCGGCTGACGCTCCGCTATACGCTCAAATTCGCTTGGGGGTTTTGGGGGAGGCACCGCAGGCACTTCGGGAGCTGCCGGAACGGGGATTTTGCCTTCCTCCATCTGCTGAATCTGTTCGAGCGTATACTTCTTGGGGTGGGGCGGGTATGAACTCTTTTTCAAAAACGATGCGATGGCGTTAAGCAGGCGAGGCGGGTCAAAGGGTTTCGTGAGATAAAGGTCGGCACCAGAGCGATATGCCTTTTGCATATCTTCCCTTGTGGAAAGTGCCGAGAGAAAAAGTATAGGGATGTAGTTAAACTGCGGGTTTTCGCGAATGGCGATGCTGGCGTCCAGTCCATTCATCAGTGGCATCATTACATCCATAATGATGAAATCAGGCTCGTATCGCTCGAGTTTTTCGAGGGAGTCAAGCCCATCTTGCGCCTCGACCACTTCATATTTGTCCTTAAGTGTAGCGGCTATTAAGTGTCGCACGTCCTCTTCATCGTCCACAACCATAATGCGCCAGCGTTTCATAATCTCCACCTTTCCGGGTGTCTTTTTTCCCTTAATAAAGAAATCTTCGCATACCAATACTCTGAATCATCCCGAAAATAGCATAGTTTGTCAATAAAAATGAACCGCCGTAGCTGAAGAGCGGTAGGGGAAGTCCGGTTACAGGCAAAAGTCGCACCGTCATTCCGACATTAAACAGGATATGCAAAAGGAAGGTTGCAAAGAGTCCCACAATGAGCAGGCGCCCGAAGTCATCGCGGGCATATCTGGCGAGTCGCAGCACTCTAACAGACACAAAACCGTAAAGTAAGATTAAGCCCGTACAACCCAAAAACCCAAATTGCTCCCCCAGGCTCGAAAAGATAAAATCCGTATGGCGTTCCGGCAAGAAACGCAAACGCGTTTGCGTCCCCTGTTTCCATCCCTTTCCAAAGAGACCACCGGAACCGAGGGAAATCTCCGCCTGAAGTATATTATAGCCCCGCCTTCGTGCGTCCCTTTCGGGATGGAGGAAAATCTCGATGCGCGCCTTCTGATACGGTTTCAAAAACGGATACGCCGTAACGGCGCCCCATATCGCCATCAGAACTAAAAGCAAAATGAGGCGTCTGGATGCCCCCGCCGCATACAGCATTATCAAAAGCAAAGGAAAGAACAATGCGGCTGTGCCAAAATCCGGCTGGGCAAGTATGAGCACCGCGGGAACTCCCGCAATCGCAACCGGAATAACTATATCCCGAATTCGTTTCAGGGGCTTCCGGCGCGAGGCAAGGTGGTGCGCCAGACATAACGACACAGCTATCTTGGCAAACTCCGCGGGTTGCAGGCGATGCCGACCGATTGCATACCAGCTCGCCGCACCCCTTACCCTGTGCCCCAGTATCGGCAGTAAGACCAGGGAAAGCATCACAAGTATATATAATGGCACCGCAAGATGCCTCAGCCGCCTGTAATCCACAAGGCACATAATAAAAAATGCCGGGAGGCTCACCAGAAACCAGATGAATTGCCTCCACGCATATCCCGAAAGCCCCGGCACTAAATACGTTGCCCCGTTGATAACAATGATGCCTGAAAACGTAACCATCAGCACAAGTCCAAACAGGGCATAATCAAAATGCCTGAGCAAAAACCGCCTCTCTGTGAAGTAAGGGATTATACCGGATGCAATCTTCATTGTCGGTAAATTTCTCAAAACACTTGAATGCAGGTCTGTGGCGATACCTTGCGGGTGGCTCTGCTTTTTTCAAGACTTGGCTTGAAAAAAGAAGGTAAAAGGTAAAATTGTTGGCAGTGAATTTTAAATTATCGGTTGTCACCGCCGCGGCGGATTTAGATTGATAGAAACTCAACATCTACAAAATGTTGTAGATATTTGAGCCTTAAGCGCCTATATGGTTTTGGGTAAGCGTGGGACTGATATATTTACGACTCATCTTCCGGGTTGTTTTATCTGCCCTGATTCACCAACGTAATCACGTCTGCAATGTTGACTTTGCCATCCGTGTTCGCATCGGCGAGGGCAAGCTTTTCACCCGTCAATACCTTCACGCCGAGTATGTGCTCTAACACCTCCGTGCTGCTAATTTCTTCCGATTCCATTTCGCTTCCCCAGAATCCCCCAAGGAGAGTATATGTCGCGCCTTTTTTTGTCCCGGCACCGGGCTGTCCAATGGAGCCGTTCAGCGTGTAGTTGCCACCCTCGCTGGTGCCTCCTCCGGCGGCAACTGTCCATATTCTCAAGGTATATGCCTGTTCACTCCGGGTGGGGGAAATGCAAAAAAGTCCCATCAGGCTGATAATTACAAACAGTGCCTTTATGCGATTTCTTCCGGGGGAGTGCTTCATCCGTTTTACCTTTATCCCTGTCCTATTATTCCCTGGCGGGATAAAATCTGCATTGTTGAAATCAGAGCGCGGGAAATCACGGATGCTGGAACCCGATTCTGCAAGTGCCATTAAGGTGAAACAATATTTATGTTCCCGCATTCTTTTTCGCTTTCAACTGTTTTTTTACCAATGTAACCCCG
>CAZGKP010000330.1:0-3451 GCA_964526215.1 uncultured Candidatus Sumerlaeota bacterium | reverse complement strand
GCGCCTTGAGCGTAAAGCGTTGCTTCTCCCATGAAGGGTCGTAGGCGCGCCTCAGGCGTGATGAAAAAACGGGGGTTTCTTAATTCTATTTCTCCGTGTTCTCCGTGGCTAATTTTCGAAGTAGCATAATCCGCCTGAGGCGGGTCAAAAAAACATTTTTTCAAACTGCTAAATTGTTACAATTTTTCAAAGAGGCATTATTTCTTCGGAAAAATAGTCAATGTTGGCAAAATTTTTTTTCGGCAGAATCAGCCCTCAGCTATTAACCCTTGTCTGCACTACCTTTCCGGGGGGATAAAATTTTTTTGCGTAAGAAAAAAAAATTCAATTTTATCTTGACACGCAAGCACGTTATACAGCACTGTCCAATTAAAATGCCATTCAAATTGAATGGAGCATAATCTAAAGTCGGTAAAGAAAAGGGAAAATCAAAAGTCCCCATATCCCCCGGTGATTGGTTCTGTTACTCTCTTTGGAGATATATAAATTCTTTAAGGAAAGGGGTGAATAAGATGGCAGTAAAGCGCGCTACCAAGAAGAAAGCCGCCAAGAAAAAGTCCGCAGCAAAAAAGAAAACTACGGCGAAGAAGAAAACTGCAGCAAAGAGAAAGCCTGCGGCAAAAAAGAAAACCGCAACAAAGAAAAAACCTGCAGCGAAGAAAAAAACTACAGCAAAGAAAAAAACCACAAGGAAAAAGAAGTAGTGCGGCTTTTCGTCTTCGGGGGAACAGTTGGGGACTTGTAAATCTCTCGATTGAACTTTTTAATCAGGGTGAACAAAGAACCAATGTTCCCCCCTTTTTATGCCCTGCCTTTATATCCCCTGCCCATACGCCACATCTTCTTCATCTTTCTTCTTCATCTTCATCTCCGTATGTTGTTGTTTCTTGAGCAACGCGCGTTCTTAACCGATTCAATAGGGCAATCGTCATACTGACGATTTTACTGGGGGCTTATCTCTTTTGTTCGCAATGCAGTTTGTGTGCCGCTTTTAGGTGAAGTTGAAGCGGGAACTACACACTAAACTGACGTGCACCCATTTCACTCAAAAGATCTTTGCCGCCCCGAACTCCCTCTTGATTCTTTGGTCTGCGCGCAACCATATGGGGAAAGAACATAGTTGTTGCTCACGTAAAGACGAAAATGGAGATGAAGATGGAGATAGAGATAAAGACGAAGATGGAGATGAAGATGAAGATTTGGGGGGGAGATACCCGAGATTCCCTTTCTAAATACATCAGACTATTTAAGACGCTGTGAATAATCTGGCATATTGCGTTTCATAATCTGTGCGAAGCTCGGTCCTTTTGGAAAGAGTTCCCTTGCGAGTTTAGCCGTCTTGTAAGCGTTTTTCTTATCGCCTTTGAGCTCGTACGCGAAGGCGAGGTAACGGTAAATTTTTTCCCTGTCCTCCGGCTCATCAATCTTTAGTGAGAGGGCTTTTCGGAAATATCGGATGGCAAGGCCGTAGTTATGGTCTTTTGAGAAATAGATATGCCCGAGTGTGAAATGAAGTAAATATGAATCGGGGTTATTGGCAAGACCCTCGCGCAGGTATTTCATCCCCGCCTCCCTGCGGTTTAGCTTGAATATAAGGAAATATGCACCATTGGCGTAGGCACGGGCAAATGTCGGGTTGAGCTTTGTCGTCAACCAGTACCAGGGGAGCATTTTATAGAGCGCACCCATATCGTGGACGTGTGTGGTGATGTAAGGGCGCAGAATAAAGCGATGAAAGCGCGGGGGCAAATCGTGTTCGTGGATGTGGACTAATTGGTGGTTGTGTTCTTGATCCGCCACGTGCTCGCGGATATGTGCGCTGCCCTTTGTGCCTGTAAGTTTACGGGTCTCCTCAACACTTTCTTCCTTTATGTGTTTAGTGGTGGGTTCGTGGCAATGCTTAAAGTAATCGAAACCCCGGTGGAAATAAATCTGTGCGCGCACCCAGGTGAGGATTGCAAGGGCTTTGCGAAACTCCCAGAAAGTGCGTCCGGCAAGTCCACGGATACTCTCAATGCGTCCCGTCTCTTCACGCAGGTTATTGGCGCGCGTCCAGTCTGAAAGGTATCCGCCGAGCGTTGCAGTGATTACAAACCCCATAACGATAGCAACTGTGAGAATCTTTTCACCCTTGCTCATAATTATCATCCTCTCATAGTTCCTTACGGTTAAAGACCAGCGTGGTGAGTCCCAGAATTACAAGGATATAAACGATTGCGTAAAGGATAAAGGGCAAGATAATGGACCACGATTGAGGCACGAGGTTGTGCTTCACAGCCACCGAGAAATTGAAGAGGTCGAGTCTGGGGGTGATGTAAATCAGTACCTTGTAAAAAAGGGCAGGCAACCCCTGAATACTTCCCTCCCATAGCGACTGTTCCATTGCGGGTCCGGCGGAACATAAAAGGAAATATGCCAGGAAACTCACCGCCACGCATGCTGCATATGACATAATCATACTGAACAGAAACACAACCGCCGTAAATATGGCGAGCTGCAAAAGGCTCACAACTACCGCCTGCCAGTATGTCCTGTTGATTACGACACCCCTATTTCGCATCAAGACATAAAATAGCAACGCAATCACAACAAGGCTGAAATTTACTATGATTTCGACACCCACATACTTTCCAAAGAGGAATTGCCAGCGCTGGAGGGGTTTGGAAAGCAAGGGATAAAGTGTGCGGTTCTCAATTTCCTGGGGTAACTGGCGGGCTGCAGAAAAAGTCGAAATGAGAAGTCCCAGTAAACTAATACCCGCAAGGGGAATTATGCGGATGAAACCCGTCGTGGGTCCGAATCCAAAAAACTTAATCTGCGAAAATCCGAAAAATATAAGAAACAGGATGATAATCAGAACATAGAAGTGTTTCTTACTGAGTGTCTCAAGTATGGTGTTATGGGCAATGGTCATTATTTTTATCATAAGCCTTTTGCCTCCTCTTTACGGATAATTTCAAGGAAGGCATCTTCGAGGGATTGACGCTGTCGGTCTATGCGGAGCAGTTCGCCACCTGCCGCCTTTACGCGCGTAGCCAGTATGGCGGGGTCAGTCCCAGCCTTCGTAATGAAACAGGTCTCCTCCGGCGAGACTTTCTCGATGCGCTCAGTGGCGTCTTCTATCTTTTTAAGTTTCTCTTCGCTAAGACCACTGGCGGTTACGCGATAGCGGTCACCGTAAGGCAGCAGTTCTGCAAGGGTTCCCTGACGGACAATCCTGCCGCGATGTATTATTGCCGCCCGGTCACACACCGTCTCTACCTCGCTCAGCTCGTGCGAGCTGAAAAATACGGTCTTTCCCTTCGCCTTCAGTTTCAGGATGAGGTCGCGTATTTCCTTTTTACCGAGAGGGTCAAGTCCCGATGCGGGTTCATCGAGTATCATCAATTCCGGTTCACCTATGAGTGAGCCTGCGATGCCAATGCGTTGCATCATCCCCTTTGAGAAGGTG
>CAZGKP010000329.1:0-3457 GCA_964526215.1 uncultured Candidatus Sumerlaeota bacterium | reverse complement strand
AGATTTTAGCAAAATACCTGTGTGATTTTGTGCCAGATCTTAGCTAATTACCTTACTTTAAATAAGGCGGATATTGTTCCCCCGCAAAGAGGTCGTTGTAAGTCTCCCGTTTTTTTATGACGTAGAATTGATTTCCGTTGACCAGGACTTCCGGCGGGCGGGGGCGTGTATTATAGTTCGATGCCATCGTGTATCCGTATGCCCCCGCATCGCAAATTGCTAAAAGGTCTCCCGATTCGGGTGGAGGCAGGTGTCTCTCCTTTCCAAAGAAATCGGCAGATTCGCAAATTGGTCCTACTATGTCCGCCTCTCGCCGCCGCTTCCCTTTTGCCTCTTTCACAGCCAGGATGCGGTGGTATGCCTTGTAAAGAGAGGGGCGAATGAGGTCATTCATCCCTGCATCCACAATGACAAACTTCTTCTGTTCGCCCACCTTAATATATGTAACGCGTGTTACAAGGGCACCGGCGGTGCCAACAATGAAGCGCCCCGGCTCCAGTATAAGCCGACATCCCGCATTCTTCAAAAGCGGCACTATTTTACTTGCCACGCCCTCGACATTCATTGCCTTTTCGCGCTCACGATAGGCGATACCGAAACCGCCACCGATATTCAGTGTACGAACCTCAATCCCGCTCGAACGCGATGTCTCTACAAGGCGCACCACCCTGCGAACCGCCCTTGCATGGGAAACCTGATTCAGTATCTGCGAGCCGATATGGGTATGCAGTCCGACAAATTCAATATCAGGCAGGTTTGCAATACGCGATATAATCTCCGGTGCACGCCTGTATGAAACGCCGAATTTGTTTTCCTTCCTGCCGGTTGTGATGTATTCGTGGGTATAAGCCTCCACGTCGGGATTTATGCGCAAGGCAACACGCATTTTTCCCTTCAATTTTTGCGCCACTTCGGAAAGTAGATTTGCCTCTGGCTCGCTCTCCAGATTCACCATCAGGATATTGCTCTCTATAGCGAGGCGGAGTTCGGAAGCAGTTTTACCCACGCCTGCGAAAATAACTTTGTGCGGGTCAGCCCCCGATTTCAGTACCCTGCGAAGCTCCCCGCCCGAAACGACGTCGAACCCGCTGCCTGCTCTGGCAAGAAGACGCAAAATAGTTAGATTTGAGTTCGCTTTCACAGAAAAGGCAATGAGGGGTCTGGCTCCCGAAAATGCCTTTTTTATCCGGCGGAAATTCTTTAACAGGGTGTTTTGACCGTAAACATAAAACGGCGTTCCCACCTCGCCTGCAATGGTGGATAGCGCCACCTTTTCACATACGAGTTCACCATTTTTGTAGGTCAGCATAGATTGTATTCCTTTTCTCGACTGGAGAAATCACAACTTTCAGGCGCTTAAGGCGTCAACATAGAAGATTATAACACTTTAGCAGTATGAAAAAATGTATAATATCAGACAGGATAATCCGCCTCAGGCGGACAATAATTTTAACTTTTGCCTTTTTACCTTCTTTTTTCAAGCGAAGTCTTGAAAAAAGCGCAGATACTGGGGGCATGCGACTGCCTAAAATAATTTCACCCGCAGGGCATTTAGTAAACGGCGGTTAGTGTGGCGAATCCGCGCACAGACTGTTTGCGCAATGTTTCGCATTACCACATAGCCGATGTGATTATCTTCCTCAAACAATTTATATAGGTGCTCTCCATTTATCACCAGCACCTCGGAATCCTCGATGCAGATTGCCGTTGCGGAGCGGGGACCCGAATCAATAAGGGCGAACTCCCCAAGTATCTCCCCTTGCCCGATTGTGGTAAGGGAAAACGCCCGATGCGGTGTTATTGCCTCAACCTGCACATTGATTTTCCCCGAAAGAATCACGTATAGGTTGCGCCCTGGGGAGGTATCCTCAAAGATGATCTCCCCTGCACGAAAAGTTGCAGTGTCGCAGATTTGGGCTATGCGCTTAATCTCATCCACCGAGAGCCCCTCAAACACGCCCTGCCTTGCCAATATGGAAGTAACATCCAAGGGATTATGCCTTTACGCTCCTACTGCAGACGCCAGGTAAGTGCTTCGATTATTTATCTCTTGATGGGATTTACAAGATAAACAAGATTTTTCTCAACGTGTAAATCCCCTTTATGCCGCCTGAAAAGATATACCAAACGGTATCATCTGTGAAGGATGCGGTTTCCTATTTTCACTTTCTGCCGAACCGTCATCTGTGGGTTTGAGTTTTGTGTCTTTGCAAGTCGGTATCAACCATCATCTTTACAAGTTCCTCAAAGGATACCTCTGGATACCAGCCGAGTTTCTTGTGTGCCTTTGCCGGGTCGCCGATGAGTAAGTCAACCTCGGCGGGACGCACAAAGCGCGGGTCTATCTTTACGTATTTTTCCCAGTCAAGACCGACATAATTGAATGCTATCTCCACAAGTTCGCGCACAGAATGCGTAGCACCGCTGGCGACCACATAATCATCCGGCTCGTCCTGCCGAAGCATAAGCCACATCGCTTCCACATAATCTTTAGCGTATCCCCAATCTCTTTTAGCGTCGAGATTGCCGAGTTTCAGTTCATTTATGAGACCAAGCTTTATCCGGGCAACGCCATCCGTCACCTTTCGCGTTACGAATTCAAATCCGCGTCGCGGCGATTCGTGATTAAATAAAATACCCGAGCATGTAAACATTCCGTAACTCTCGCGATAATTTACCGTAATCCAGTGTGCGTAAACCTTTGACACACCATAGGGGCTGCGGGGATGAAACGGCGTTTTCTCGCTCTGGGGCACCTCTTGGACCTTCCCGAACATCTCGCTTGTGGACGCCTGGTAGAATCGGATTTTCGGGTTGACCGTGCGGATTGCCTCGAGCAGTCGCGTTACACCCAGACCCGTAATCTCGCCCGTGAGCAGCGGCTGACTCCAGGACGTCGGCACGAACGACTGCGCCGCAAGATTGTAAACCTCATCGGGCTGGGATGCCTCGATAACATACTGCAGGGAATTCTGGTCAAGGAGGTCACCCTGAACAAGTTCAATCCTATCAGTCAGGTGTTCAATGCGCTCAAAGTTAACAGTGCTGGTTCGACGATGCATCCCCCATACCTTATACCCCTTTTCGAGCAAGAATTCCGCTAAGTAAGAACCGTCCTGACCCGTGATTCCCGTAATAAGTACCGATTTCATAAAACAATAACCCTCACTTACAAATGAAGTGCTTTATATATTTACAGTAGTATGTCAGATGCAACAATTATCTTCACGCAAAGAGTATTACTATATACAACCCACCGATGGTGCGCCTTCGGCGTCATAAGTTGTGTGCATATCTTCTTCACTCTTCATCTTCATCTCCATCTTCATCTCCGTATCTTTCTTTTTCCTACGCCACGCGACGAATTCAATCGCCCGTTTGTAAACCTTAGAGTTTTTCATACGAAAAGAACATATTTGTTGCGCAAGTAAAGTCTAACCAAAGATATTTGAAATTT
>CAZGKP010000328.1:0-3469 GCA_964526215.1 uncultured Candidatus Sumerlaeota bacterium | reverse complement strand
ATAAAGAGCGGCAGGGTCTTGGCGGCAGTTGTCCGGGTGAAGACCAGCGCGAGCAGAAATTCATCCCACGCTAAAAGGAAGGCGAGGATTCCCGTTGCCGCCAGACCCGGCGCCGAAAGCGGGAGGATAATCTTTGTCAGTACGCCGAACCGGGTGCAGCCGTCAATCATTGCAGCTTCCTCCAGTTCAATGGGCACCGTGAGGAAAAAACTCCGCATAAGCCAGATTACAAAACCAAGGATAAATGTTGTATAAAGTATAATCAGAACGAGTTTTGTATCAAACAGATGAAATTCCAACTCCCAGGTAAGAAAGCCGTAATCCACCAATGAAATAATGACAAAGAAGGGAATGACCAGCGCAATAACGGGGAGCATTCGTATCGCGAGTAGCGACATCATCAGTGTTTTGCGAAAGCGGAAGCGCCATCTGGCGAGGGCGTAAGCCGCCAGACTCCCCACGGTAAGGCAGATTAAAGTTACCGAGGAAGAAACGATAAAGCTGTTACGCAGGGCATAAAGGAATCGAGAACCACTCTCTTCGGCGGGATTAAACAGCATTTTATAATTTTTCAGCGTGGGATTTTTCGGAACCCAGCTCGTAACCCTGTCAGAGAGCAGTTCCTTATAGGGGAAAAGGCTACTCATAAAAAGCCAGCTAACAGGCGCAAGCGTCCACACCAGGATTAATAAAACCGTTAGGTAAAGAACAACCCGCCTCATTTTTTTCTTAAACGATGCCCTCACCTTAAGTGGTTATCTCCTCGCGGAAGAGTTTGATATAGAGGAAACAGAAGCCGAGGATGAGTAGCCCGATTAAAAAGGATAACGCGGCGCCCGCACCGAAGTGTAAGAACTTCATCCCCGTCTCGTATGTATAAATTCCCAGAACCCTTATCGAGTATTGCATCAGGATGTAAATTATGTCGAATACCCTGAAGAGTTCCATTGTCCTCAGGATTAAGACCACCAGAAGCACCGGCTTCAGGAAAGGCAGTGTGATTTTCCAGAAACACGTCCATGCGCCTGCGCCATCCACCCTTGCCGCTTCATAATAATCCTTTGGTATTGTCTGCAATGCCGCCAGCGAAAGAAGCGCAACGAGGGGCGTTACCTTCCAGGTGTCTGCCAGGATAATCATATTCAGCGCAGTCGTCATTCCTATCCATTCAAAGAATGCGCCGATAACAGGGACGCCGTGAAGCGGGACGTCGAATCCGAGCCAGACCTTGTCATAACCCGAAGGAAATATATGTAGAACCTTCATCAGACCGTTGAGGGCACCGAAATTGGAACCTGCATATATCCATTCCCACATCCGGGCATTGACAATGGTCGGCACCGCCCAGGGCAAAAGGATAAGGGAACGAACGACCGCCCTTCCGCGGAACTCCCTGTTCAACACCAGCGCCATCGAGATGCCCAGAACAAGTTCCAGAATCAGCGACGCTACCGTAAAATATAAAGTCACTCTCACGGAGTGCCAGAAGAGGGGATTTCTGAAGAAATGGATATAGTTTTTCAGTCCGACAAATTCCCTCGTTATGCCGCCGGCGCGGGGTGATGCCTTATGCAGACTCAAAAAGAGTGAAAAGAGCACGGGACCGATAATCACAAAAAATACTATGACCAGCGTCGGCAAGAGGAGAAGGAATATAAACCGCTTTTCGGATTTTAATCTTTTATTCATGACGTCATGAAGAAATCTTTTCAGACAGGATAACAGGATTATCAAGATGATAAATCCCGTTCATTTTGTAAATCCTATCAAAAAAACTTTCTCACCAATTATTCATCGCTTCGAGATTGCCTCGATCTCTTTTTTAGCGGCATCCAGCGCGGCTTTGGGTTTCATCTTCATCTCCAGCGCCCGGTGGATGTATCTCTGCAGGATGGAAGATACCTCGGTGTATTCAGGCGTTTTCGGGCGATGATGCACGCTGGCAATCTCTTTTGATTTTACCCCCATTGTCGGGTCCATCGTTTTTGCGTAGACGCTCTCCTGCACGGATTTCCATATCGGCATCTCAACCAGATACGCCCGCTGAACAATGGGACTGGTGATGAATCGGATGTATTTCCACGCCTCTTCCTTGTGGCGGGAGTTTGACATAATTGCTGCACC
Source organism: uncultured Candidatus Sumerlaeota bacterium (assembly GCA_964526215.1). Lineage (GTDB taxonomy): Bacteria > Sumerlaeota > Sumerlaeia > MWCT01 > MWCT01 > CAZGKP01. The sequence continues at coordinate 1,345 of CAZGKP010000328.1, read as the reverse complement.
CTGAAAACCGCTCACGGAAACGGTATCATTGGGATATTTCCCGAAGGCGGATTTTGAGACCGGCAAAAGCCCCATCTTCCCAGCGCCCACAACCTTGGAGACCCCAGGATCATTCATCAGACCGTATTGAAACGTCCAGTTGCTTGTAAAAGCGGCGTGCCCGGCGATGAAATCATCCTTTGCGGCAGGCTCGTCATTGGTCAGCGCCTTTGGATTCGCCAGTCTCTCATCAAGGAGCATAACCATAAATTCGAGCGCCTTCAGCCCGGGACCTTCGTTGAACACAGGTTTCCCCTGATTATCAAAAAGATCGCCACCGAATGCGGCAGTCAACCACACATATTCGCAGACCAGCCCTTCCTTCTGATTCCATGAATCTGTCCAGGGATATTTAACGATGCCGCGTTTTTTCATCTCGCGCATCTGGGCGACCATTTCCTCGAGGGTCTTTGGCGGGGCACTGAAACCCGCTCTCTTAATCATATTCATATTGTAAAAGAATAGCTGGAAGTTCGCCAGAAAGGGCATTGCCCAGATTTTCCCTTTGTATGTAAAGGCTTCCAGAATAGCGGGCGGGATGTCTTCCTTGAGCGGGGCGATTTTGTCATCGAGAGGAATACAAAGCCCCTTTTCGGCGAAGCCCGCTGTCCATATAAGGTCGAGGGAAAAGACATCGTAAGTGGCGACGGGTGCAATTGCGGATGCGACGACCTTTTCATGTTGTTCGTCGTATTTTACAAAGTCAATATTAACCCGGATGCCCGTCATCTCGGTAAAGAGGCGTGCCATCGCCTTCACTTCCTCCGGCTGATATGCAGCTTGAGCCATATAGATAACATTTATCTCCGGTTTTTTGCGTCTTGCCGCCATAGTGCCGGGGACAAGCCCCGCCAGCAAAACAACCACCAGACATACAACCATCACACGCTCAATACTTCTCATAATCCTTACCCCCTTTTTTTATCAGACAGGCTTGTCCGCCTCCGGTGGGATAACAGAATGATACAGAATTAACCATCCATACAATCCTGTCTATCCTGTCAAATTATTGTTCGTTACTTTACAATCCGCATTCGTCCCATGCGATGTAGTACACACTCGAAATCTTCATCTCATTTGTGAAATGATTCTAACAGGCGCGTCCTGCTTTATGATACACATTTATGATTTATTTGGTTAATCCAAACGCGTCAAGATAGAAATTAAAGTTATAACAAGCGTCATCTGACTTTGCCTCTCCTGAAAGGATGAAAATAATCCGCCAATTACGCTAATGAACGCGAATATTTGTTAGCACACATTCGCGTTTATTTGCAGACTAATTTTCGGAGCAAATTTCAGGCTT
>CAZGKP010000327.1:0-3475 GCA_964526215.1 uncultured Candidatus Sumerlaeota bacterium | reverse complement strand
TGCGTCCCTGATGGGAAAGCGGCAATAAAAGAGGCAGATTCACTTTGCCAGATGTCTACTGCGCACTCCCTTATGCACTCAACACATGAGACCTGGGTGAAGAAAATAAGTGAACGCAATCCGTTTCTCGAGACCCCCGATAAAAACCTGAACAGTTTCTATGACCCCTGGTTGAAATATCAAATATATATAAACAATGCCTGTGGACGCACTATATCTTTCTACCACGAGGGAGGAGGTGAGTTTGGTTACCGCAATACAGCCCAGGATGCCTGGGGTATTATCCCGCTTGACCCTGACCTTGCCCGTGAGAGGTTGATTCGCCTGTGTGAGGCTCAAAAGCCCAACGGACAACCCCTGCCGGGTTGGTCCTTTGAAACGGGGCTGAGCAGAAAGCCAGCGCCAAGCGATTTCCCAATATGGTTGCCAATGCTGATGCTCGATTATGTGCTTGAGAGCGGTGAGAGTGAAATCCTCGACCTGCTGGTGGCGTTTGACGGTGGCGAAAAGGCGTCTTTATTTAAACACGTCGTCAGGGCAGTGGAGTTCCTTCACGAGCACGCACGCAGTCCTCGTGGGCTCCCCCTGATGGGCACACAGGATTGGAATGATGCACTCGACCGTGTGGGGATTGCGGGCAGAGGTGAGAGCGTCTGGCTCGGTATGGGGTTATGTTATGCCCTGTTGAAATTGCGCGAACTTGCCTGTATCCGCAGCGATGCCAGCCTCGCCCATTTATGCAGCCAGCGCCACTCCGCCCTCGCCGACCTTATCAATGAACACGCCTGGAGTGGTCGCTGGTATATCTATGCCTTCACCGACGATGGCAAACCCGTTGGCTCCCACGAAGAACCCGACGGCAGAATGCACCTCAATGCCCAGGTGTGGGCGATACTTGCAAAGATTGCCCCTGAAGAACGCATCAATGCGGTGCTTTCGGAAATTGAGAACTTACTCGAGACACCCTACGGACCCCGCCTCTTTGCGCCGGCATATACGGAATATGACTCATCTCTTGGGAGGATTTCCGCCTTTGCCCCCGGCACGAAGGAAAATGCCTCAATCTTTTCACACGGTGGTGCATTCTTGCTGCACGCACTGGCAGACCTCGGTCGCGCAGAGGAGGCTTACGACCTCCTTACACGCCTTCTTCCCAATGCACCATCAAAAACCCTTGAGAGATATAAGACCGAACCTTATGTCCTTGCCGAATATCTCATTGGTCCAGGAAACACGCACGAGGGCGAGGGAGCGTTTACGTGGCTCACCGGCTCGGCGGACTGGATGCTGCGTTTTATCCTCGATAGATTATGCGGGCTTAAGCCCACGATTGATGGTCTGATTCTTGACCCTCTTATACCAAGGAGCTGGAAGCAAGTGTGTGTTGGTCGCGTCTTCCGCGCCACGAAATATGAAATCACCTATCATAATCCTGACTCTAAAAACAGCGGGGTAAAACGACTTGAAGTGGATGGCATCCCGCAAGACCCGGCACACCCCTTACCCATAAAGCCAAAAGAAACTATCACTATTCACGCCTGGATATAATAAACTATCAGGAGGTAAAGACCAAATAACATTGTTTGTAATCAGAAAAAGCCAACCACTTATTTTTCTTCTTTATTTCATCTTAATAGCTACTTCTCCCATCGCCGAAAAGGAAGATTGGTCAAATGCCGGATACTTTAAAATCAATAACGTATCCGGGCGGGAAATATTTATAGACCCTCTTGGCAAGCCCTTTTACGCCGTAAGTATGGTCTATGCTTACGGACCGGATGCGGAACCTCGTAAGGGGAAAATGACCGTCGAGAAACTCATTGACGAATTAACCGAGATAAAGAGGCACGGTAGGGAAGATAACTTATGTCCCCCTCGATAAGTGGTTCAATTGCAAGCCCAAGATTAAGAATAAGCAATCCCAAAACACCCTCCCTCAGTGCAACTCAATTATCACAGGCAGGAATATGATTATGGGCGAGAACCGATATTTAAGCAGCATCACGGTGAATTGTTGCAGGATAAAAACACTGCTCTCCCTGACCCTTCCCTGAAAAAAGAGGATTCACATATTTGCTATTTCCTTGACATGGCGGGACGTCGCAGAAAATATCAAAGTTACTATTATGTGCAAAGGGGATGAGTTTTCAGGGAATACAAGGTGGGCTTTACTCACGGATGCCAATGAGGCGTTTGAGACCATAGCCACATTCTGTCATACATAATAAACCCGCAATTGTCCAGACCCCGGACGGGAGGCACACGGCTTTCCTCTATGACGCCCTGAATTGGGGCGAGAAAAATGAGATAAGTAAAAACGTGGCAGAACACGCAAGAATCCTCGGAGACTTGATCTTTCACTGATAAGGAGGTAAATATTATGTTAAAACGCGTGATGCTAACCTGCACGATGCTGTCTATGATAATGCTTATGCCGGGTTTATGGGCGGCACCTGAGCAGAAACCAACCAATTATATCCGCAGCTGGCTATTGTGCGGACCCTTTGAGAACGCCAGCCTGGAAACAAAATGTCTACCCAATGAATCCACTATTCACCCGAAAGTCGGGCAAATATCCAGCGGCAAAAAATGGAAGCTCTACCAGTCTTTGAAATGTGACATAAACCTGGAAGACACGTCCGCCTTTGCTCCACTCGATAATTGCGTTGGCTATGCTTATGCCGAGATAAAATCCCCTGGCAAAAGAAAAGCAATACTCTCTCTTGGCAGTGACGACAGTATCAAGGTCTGGTTAAACGGTGAAAATATATATACGTTCACGGAACAAAGAGGTCTAAAACTCGACGAGGATAAGATAAATGTCCTCCTCAATGAGGGATGGAACTTTTTGCTCCTGAAAATCAAGGAGCACACCGGCGACTGGGGTTTTTCTGCTCGCTTCACGGATTACGGTAGTAACCCAATTCCCCGGCTGCAGTATAAGCCTGCCCCGGTTTTCCTGAAACGGCTTACTCCCCAGCGGGTCTTTGCCTCCTCTCTGGAGGATAAAGAAAGTCTTGCCGCCGAGTATGCAGTGGACGGCAAAAAAGATACCAGATGGTCAAGTAAACACCTCGACCCCCAATGGATAGTTCTCGATTTCGGGAAAAAGGTCACTCTTCACAAAATCGAGCTCCTCTGGGAAACCGCTTACGGGAAAGAATATCGGATAGACATCTCTGATGACAGCATCAACTGGAAGGCGGTATATTCCGAAAAAAACAGCGATGGCGGGTCAGACAAAATCCCTCTGGACGGTCCTATAAACGCCGGGTACGTGAGGATGTACGGCACAAAACGCGGCACAATATACGGCTATTCCTTATGGGAATTTTATGTCTACTGAGCCTCGCCGATTCACCGATTTGGCGCCGTGAAAGTGGGGGCATTCTGGTTTTGTCTCTCGAGAAACATCTGAATGAGAAATCACTTTTTTGCTCCGCCTCAGGCAGATTATCCTGCCCATCATTCCATC
>CAZGKP010000326.1:0-3495 GCA_964526215.1 uncultured Candidatus Sumerlaeota bacterium | reverse complement strand
TCAATTATGGTAGTTGCGAATTTCCCTTTATGGCGGAGTCTCTCGGACGAACCCGAGCGAACATCAGAACTCCGACTTCAGTCGCCTCAAAGTAAACGTGATTTAGAGTAGAGGCTGACCCCATTTGAATAGCTCGGATTGTTGTATGCTCATTGCTAAAACTATAAGGCTTTACCTTCCTCTAATGCCTGCTTCACAATACCAATTTGCTTCTTTTTCTCTTCAAATTCCTCGGGAGTGTAGCATAAAGGTTATAAGACGCTTGTCAGCGAAGTGCTCCCCCTATACCGGAGTCCGAGCACGAGCGCGATTAACAAGCACGAGCACGAAACTTGTGAACTTATGACCTTGTGCACTTACGCACTTATGCGCTTACGCTCTTATGCACCTGTGGACCTGAGCACTTTATCTCTCCGGGGGACTGTCGGCAATGGCTATGCTCAGACTGTAATTGACGGGGCAGGTGATTGAATTGGAGATGAGGCAGTATTTCTTTGAACGCCGCTCAAGCGATTCCTTTGCGATATTTGCGGATTTTTCATCCGGCACCCATAGGGTGGCACTTACAGTGATTGATGTAAATTCCAGCCCCTTCTCGGTCTTTTCCACGACGCCACTTGCCTCGCTTTCATATCCTACAACGGGGATGTTTTGCTTACGGGCGAAATAGAGCATAGTGGTGAACAGGCAAGTTGCTTCAGAGGCGACGAAGAATTCCTCCGGCGACCAGGTGTTCGGTGGCCCGCCAAAATCGGGTGGCGAGGCAAGATCTATCGTTGGTTTTCCTGTGGAAGTAAGGGCAGCTTTATTTTCCTCGGTAAGCTTTAGTGAGATTGAATAAGAATACACTGGCATCCTCCTTCATTGTCCGGCTTTTTTCTTCAATATTGCTTTTATGGGTATCGAGGGATGTGTGATAAGATAGGCAAGGAGATTCAGGAAATCTTCCCGCACGAGATTCAAAGAGTCGCAGTTGTTGGAGCAATTTTTGCAATATGGGTGCTGGCTCAGGCGCCGACGGATTTCCTTTGCTTTCTTTGAAAACCACACCGCCTTAAGGCTCTCTTCTCCTCTCAGAAAATTCCCGAATGCAAAATCTGTGCTTACGTAATGACAGGGAAGTAGATTGCCGTTTGTGTCCACAAATGCCGAGCGGTAGCCTGCCAGACACGGATATGTGCGGCGTCTTTTCAGAAGATGGTCGCGATATTTTGCGTAAAGATATGCCTTTTGGGGAAAGTTGGGAATAAGTGTATTTTCAATGAATGAAAGTATACGCCGCTTTGTATCGGGTGTAAAAATTTCACCTTCTCTTTCGCGGTTCACGAAGAATTCCGACTCTGTGGCGAGCGTGTAAGTGATTTTATCGGTGAGGGACGTAAATATGCGATGTGCCTCGGAGAGACACAATGCATTTTCCTTTGTGAAAAGGGCGAGGATGCCGACATCGAAACGACTACTGGCGAGTTTTTTCAGTTCACGCACTGTCCGGGTCGCCTTGTCGAATGCACCGGGGACGCCGCGAAGTGCGTCGTGAATTTCTTTTGGACCATCAATGGATATGCCGATTTTGAAAAAGATATGCTTTGGCAGTTTTGCCAGCACTTCTCTGACGGTCTCAACGGTGCGTGCCGTAAGTATGCCGTTTGAGGGCAGCGATATACGTTCGAGCGTAGGGATGCGGCTTGCGGCAAGCAGGATTATGTCGGTAAGGTCGCTTCGCAAGAAGGGTTCGCCTCCGGTAAGACTCAGGATTTTGAGGTTGCGCCAGAGCGGGTCGCTGAAGAGTTGTTCATAGTCTGTGAGTGATAAATCGTGGATGTCTTTTTTCTTCCATATATTGCACATTGCGCAGCGACAGTTGCAGCGCTCGGTTACGGCGAGCAGGAGGAACGTGGGGTATTGTCCCGCAAGGCGTGCGCGATGGATGCGAAAATTTATGCCCTTTATGATGCCGGCGGGAAAAAGTTTTGCGTATTTAAGATTCATAGACTGTTTTTGAGGCGGTCAAAAACGGCGAGATATTTCTTTGCGGTGTTCTTCCAGGAGAATAGTTTGACGCGCTCGTAGCCGCGCCGGATGAGTTCTTTCCGAAGCGACTCATCGGTCAAAATTTTGCCGAGTGTCTCCGACATCGCTTTTTCATCCATCGGGTCAACAATGAGGGCAGCATCACCCGCCACCTCCGGCATTGATGCACAGTTAGATGTTATTGTGGGGATTCCGCAGCACATTGCCTCAAGGATGGGGAAGCCAAACCCCTCGTAAAGTGAGACATAAAATAAGGCGGTGGCATTTTTGTAAAGAGCAACGAATTGTTCCTGGGGAACCCATCTGATTTGACGCACACGTCCCTTGAGTCTGTCCGAAATGGGTCCCTTTTTGATAGTGTGCTCAATTTCTGGAGAGCCGGCAGCCGGTTGCCCGACCAGGACGAATTCGTAATCTGCCGCCTCCGGGCAGGCGGCGAATGCACGCAACATCCTCGGCACGTTCTTACTCTTTATCATCCGTCCCACAAAGACGATATATTTTCTTGAGATTCCGTGAATCCGTTTTAGCGATTCATAAGGAACCCCTTCTTCTTCGACGATATCGGGGTCTAAACCGTAGTGCGCGACAATGATTCTCTCCGGTGGGACGCCTAAATATTTTATAATATCGCGCCCGGAACTCTCCGAGCCGGTAAAGATGAGGTTTGCACGCCTTGCGGTGCGTTTTAAGAACGACTGAAAATATATGCGCTCGAAGAATGGGAACTCGTGAGGCATCACGAAACGCTTGAGGTCGTGTATTGTGACTATGGAAATGCAGGGGAGCCGCAAAGGAGCGATGTCGCTGGGAGACCAGAAGACGTCCACATTGTGTTGCCGCGCCAGCCGGGGTAATAAGAATTGCTCGCTGATAATTCGCCGGGGACGGATTCTTCGTGTAACTTTCGTAACGACGTTTACAAAGTTCTCACGATTCATCCGGTAATAACTGGCATTATCCTTACGCAGGAACAGGATATATTCATTTTCGTGGTCAATATCGGCGAGTGCGCGGAGCAAATTTTTTGCATAGCGCCCCGAACCCGTAATCTCGCGGTGGAGTTGAAATGTATTCACGCCGATGCGCATCAGTTAAATTTTCCTCTTCGCCGGGTGAAGGTTGAATGGGTTCAAGCGGCGCAAGACTTTGCGATAGCCCTTGCGCCGTTCTTTATTTTCAAGCCGACGATATTCTTTGCCGGGGAAAATGCTTAATATAAAAAGACGTGAAAGCATATCTATCGCTATAGAGAGGCGCAACAAAAATCTCGCAGGCGCACTTTTGTGTTTCGCAAAATATAAATCTATACTATTGAACAGGTGAAAGATTGTACGAGAAAGCGCCTTGCGGCTGCTCTTGCGATGGCTATGCACCACTTTTGCTGGAGGGACCAGGAATCTTTTCCACCCACGCCCATCGAGCCGCTTGCACAAATCTGCATCCTCGGAATACATAAAAAAG
>CAZGKP010000325.1:0-3522 GCA_964526215.1 uncultured Candidatus Sumerlaeota bacterium | reverse complement strand
ACATGAATTCATCTATGAATGTGACCTTAAGGAACCATGGCCCCAAAAGAGGGGAGAGAAGTATTTCCTCGACATACAGGCAGTATATCCGACAACGGAAGTGAAGTTCCCCTGGGGATGGAAAAACTCGGAGGAGCACTGGAACGACGATGCTGTGCAGTGGAGAGGCAAGGAGTGGATGGAGCTTGTTTGGCCGGCGAGACATCGCCTCGCTGGCAAATCAATGGATATGGCATTCGAGCTCTGGACAGAGATTCCGCCTCCAACGCCGACGCCGACGCCATCACCGACAGTCACTCCGACACCGACACCTAAACCCCCGCCGGGGACAAAGTGGGCTCAACCGCCCAATATGCGAGATGGCTTCGACGTTGCCTCCTGGCGAGATAAAGATGGGCAGGTGGATATAGAAGTGGCTGATGACTGGAAGTGTGTGGACGGCAGACCCATAGTCCATATTCGCTGGTGGGGTTCTTACCCGGGGTGGATGAATGAGACAAGTAAGCTCGTTGACCCGCCCCAACAAAGACCGATAGGCTTCCGCCTCAGCTGGCACGAATATATGCCAGGTCCACCATTCAGTATGCCAGGCAAGCTAATCAGAGAAGAATTCTGCGAAAACTATACCGAAAAATGGTTCGGCGCAGTCCCCAACTGGGATAATCCAGACTTATATGAGCACGAGTTCCTCTATGACTGCGACCTGGCAACGTCCTGGACTCAGGAAGAGGAAAAGATATACTTCCTCAACATCCAGGCGGTCTTTGACACAACAAAGGTGGATTTCCCCTGGGGCTGGAAAAATTCTGAGCAGCACTGGAATGACGACGCCGTCCAGATGAGTCCTACTGGTGGATGGATTGAGTTGCTCTGGCCAAGAGGGCATCGCCTCGACGGTAAATCTATGGATATGGCTTTCGAGCTATGGACAGAACTACCACCACCAACGCCCACGCCAACTCCGACGCCTTCACCCACTCCCACGCCGACACCCACGCCTCCAACGGGCGCAAAATGGGCGCAGCCTCCCAATATGCAAGACGGCTACGATATTCCCTCCTGGCGCAATAAGGATGCAGGGGTGGATATAGTCGTGGCGGATGACTGGAAATGCGAGGATGGTAAACCCATAACCCATATCCGCTGGTGGGGGTCTTACCCCGGCTATATGAATGAGACATATAAACATGTAGACCCGCCCTCACAGCGACCTATCGCTTTCCGCCTCGGCTGGTATAAATATACTCTGGGCACACCGTTTAGTCTGCCAGGAGAACAAATTGCCGGCGAGTACTGCGATAATTACACCGAACAGTGGTTTGGCGCAGTTCCACTGTGGAATAACTCAGACCTTTACGAACACGAATTCGTTTACGACTGCGACCTGCCAACCTCCTGGCCGCAAGAACTTGGAGGACTGTATTTCCTGAGCGTTCAGGCTGTCTTCGACACAACCGAACTGCTATATCGCTGGGGCTGGAAGAACTCCGAATATCACTGGAACGATGACGCTGTGTTATGGATTAATGACGAGTGGAATGAATTGATGTGGCCCGATGGACATCGCCTCGAAGGGCAGTCAATGGATATGGCATTCGAGCTCTGGACAGAGTTCGTGCCTCCAACGCCGACACCAACGCCAACGGTTACTCCTACGCTAACACCAACGCCTACGATTACGGCGACCCCAACACCTACTCCAACACCAGAAACACCCACTCCCACGCCAACACCAACGGTTACTCCGACAATAACACCAACGCCTACGGTTACGGCAACCCCAACACCCACGCCCACACCGACAAAGACACCCACGCCAGACCAGCAAAACCTCATTGATTACCTGACGGGAAGGGGAGGCACACCCAATGACGTAAACAATGACGGGATTGTGGATATTGCGGACTTGATTCTACTTCTAATGAATCACTAACAGGCAGGTTTTGACGCCAGTATCAGTTTTTGAAAGTTTCATGCCCCCGCGAAGGATTTTGCGGGGGCTTTTTCTTTTGCGAAAAAAGGGGGATTGAACAGAAAGGAATTTAAAACAAAATCAGACAGAAAAACGGAGGTTTTCGACTACATCTCTCCATGTCCTCCGTGGCTAATTTTCAAAGTAGTAGTCGTCATGAGGCTTTCAGCCTCACCCAAAAACATGAAAATATGCTTCAGACAGGATTGCACGGATTTCGCAGATAAAAACCATCCGTGTCAATTCCGCCTCAGGCGGATTATCCTGTCTAAGAAATAAATTTTCGGAGCAGTGATTTGAAGCAACTGTCCAGAACCTCGAGCAAAAAGTCCACATTGTCTTTTGTGAAACACATCGGGGGTTTTATGCGAAGGACATTGCCACATAATCCACCCCTGCCGATAAGCAATCCGCGGTCTTTTGCCATCTCCATAATTTCAACAGAGGCATCGGTTGCAGGCTCGCGGCTCTCGCGCGATTTGACGAGCTCCACACCTATCATCAAGCCCATCCCGCGAACCTCACCTATGAGCGAATGCTTGCTCTCAAGCTGCTTCAGGCCGTCCATCAGATATGCCCCGACGATGCGGGAATTTTCCTGCAACCCCTCTTTATCAATCACCTCTAAGGTTGCCATCCCTTGAGCCATTGAGACGGGGTTTCCGCCGAATGTGTTGAAGTAAGTCTTGTTCTTGAGGGGTGCGGCTATTTCGGGGCGCGATGTCACAGCGCCAAGCGGGATGCCATTTCCGATGCCCTTTGCCATTGTGATTGCGTCGGGGATGACGCCCCAGTTCTGAATCCCCCAGTAATGGTTGCCCGTCCGCCCGAAGCCGGTCTGCACCTCATCGGAGATATAAAGCCCGCCTGCCTTTTTCACAATATCGTAAAGGATACCGAAATATTCCTTTGGCGGGACGACTGCGCCGCCGACCCCTTGAATTGGCTCGGCGATAAGGGCGGCGATTTTGCCGGTCGTGCAGCTCTCGATGACCGATTGTGCATCGCGGGCACACTGGATATTACAGGAAGGATACGTCATTTTCAGCGGGCAGCGATAGCAGTATCCCGGCAGGATATGGTGTATGTTGGGGTTGTTTGCCACGCTATAGCGCCAGGTGGAAAGCCCGCAAAGGCTCATAGTAACAAGTGTGCCGCCGTGATAGCCATTGCGTATGGCGAGGACATCCTGCGAGCCGGTATAGAGGCGCGACATCATAATTGCCAGTTCATTTGCTTCGCTACCCGAGTTGGTGAAGAATGTCTGTTTCAATTCTGGAGTGGGCATTTTCGATGCCAGTAGTTTTGCGTATTTCACGATATTCGGGTGGAGGTAGATGCATGTTGTGTGCTGGAGGCGGTCTATTTGCGCCTTTGTCTTTTCAATCACCGCCGGATGGCAATGCCCCACGCTGACCGTAACAATCCCGGCAATGGCGTCGAGGTATTGTTTACCAGATGAGTCATAGAGATACTGCATCTTTCCCTCAACGATGGCGATTGGCTTTTTGTAATATAAGAGGTGATTAGGCATCAGGTATTCCTTGCGC
>CAZGKP010000324.1:0-3541 GCA_964526215.1 uncultured Candidatus Sumerlaeota bacterium | reverse complement strand
AATATCAATCATTTACAAATGTTCTGAGAGAGGCTCCAATGTTTGCCGAGGGATATCCATTCATTTCACACTTATGGTATTTATATGAAGGAGTTCTTGCGTTCTTTTTCCCACCTCTCTGCGTGAGCTGCAGCGAGAGGTTGCTGAAGGGAGATGAGTATTTCTGCAGCGCTTGCCGGAGCACATTTGAATCTGTGCCTCACCCGCAGTGCCCTACCTGCGGTGCCCCTTCAGGCAAAACGGTCATTGAGAAAAACCGCTGCCCTGAATGCCCCAACGGCGCAATTTATTTCAACCATGCTCGCGCCGCACTGCTCTATAACGGCGCAGTGACTGACGGCATCATTGCACTCAAATTCCAAAACCGCATTGAACTTGCCGAACTCTTCGGGCGCATCCTGTTTTTCTTTCTGAAGACCCGGATGAAGGAATTGAAACTCGATGGCATAATCCCTGTCCCCTTACATATCAGGCGATTCTATAAGCGGGGATTTAATCAGTCGGAGGAAATTGGGAGGACACTGGCGAAATTATCGGGGTTACCGCTCTTGACAGAGGTCTTGCACCGCACACGTCATACCAGTCCGCAGACTCGCGTCTCACATTCAAAGCGAAAGAAAAATGTCAGAGACGCTTTTGCGGTTACGTTCGCAGACCCGATTCGGCGTAAGCACGTGATTTTGCTCGACGACGTTTATACCACCGGCAGCACCCTGAATGCCTGTGCGCGGGTTTTGAAAGAGGCAGGTGCCAGCGAGGTTACGGCACTTACCGTATGCCGCGCCATAAAGCCCACCTAATCTGTATCACCCTCGCCAGCGTCAGTAGGCGTTAGGCGTTTTTTGAGCTCGGCTATTTCTGCTTCCATCGCCTGAAGGACTCGCGTGTGAATCTCGTATAAACGGCGCAATGCACGAAATTTGCTTATCAGAAACTCAATGCAGGCTATCAGCGTCAACACCACCGCCACTATCCAGAAGAGGATAAACCAGTAAAGGTACGGTTCGCTCACAGGTATGAGTTTGCTCACCGTGAGAATGAAGCCGAACCCCGATACAAACAAAAGGAAGATAAGCCCCGTCTCCCACCATTTCACCGCCACCTGCTCTTTAAGGCGATATAGTTCCTTTATGTCCTTGACCTTGATAACGGCAGAGACCTCTGCCTCAAGACTCTTAGCATCACGTGGGAACGGTTTTTTAAGCATCTCAATATCCCTTGAATTTTTCTCACTTTGCAATCTGTTATCCAATAATTATTAGCCACTGCCGGTGAATGCAAGTATGAAATATATGTAATTCCGATTCCGTTCCCATCCGCTTCTACCAGTTTAGTATTCCCACTTGACTCGAACAACCTCATTGTATAATTACCGTTTTCAGACTTTCAAGCTAAAGGGATTCGAGGAGTGAAAGAGTTAGAATTACCCAAAAACGCTCGTCCAAATGCCCTGCACAAGTTGGGGAAATTGGTATTTGTTATACTTTTATGTGTGTATCCACTGGTGCTTATGGCGGCACCGGCAAAGTATATGAGATTGACACCACGCACCACGGCGGCAATTTTTTTGCCTGATGAAGTTATTGAACTGACGCTGGATTTTTCTAAAAGCGATTGTGCGGCGGCTGTTCTGGAGGTGCTGGATTTCAACGACCACAGCGTTTTTCAGAAAGAGTGGTCCGGGGCAGAGGTCAAAAAATCTCAAGAGATTAAATTGCCTGTGAAGGAATTCGGCGTCTTTCAGATGTGTCTTATTCTCAAGGACGAAAAAGGGGAAATCCTCGAAACGGATGAAACTACCTTCGCCCGCATCCGCGATGTTCGCCTGCGCAAACCTCACCCTGATTCTGCCTTCGGAATAGGTGCGTATTATGCCGTCCGTTTCAATCGGCAAGAACTCGCCGTGGCAGCCCGAATCCAGCAACTCATCGGCGCCACCTGGGACCGCGATGAACTGCTGTGGGATATTGTCGAACCCGAAAAGGGCGTCTGGCGCTGGGAACGCACAGACCGCACCGTAAGGGCTGCACATGACCATAATATCTGCATCCTGGGCTTGCTCGATTACTGGGGCAAGTGGGCACCGCACCTATGCAATGAAGGCTACGCCGCTTATGCAAATTATGTGCGGCGGATGGTGGAGCGCTATAAACCGGGCGGCACATTCGCAAAGGCGCAAGGGTGGACGGATGGCTACGGCATCTCAAACTGGGAGATATGGAATGAGCCTGCAACCTTCTGGAAGGGTAGCGGTGAGCAATTCGGCAAGCTACTCGAGGCGGCATATAAAGCGGCAAAAGCGGAAGACCCAAATTGTTGCGTGTTTTTTTCAGAGGCCGGGGAAAGATTTAATGCTGCCGTTATTCGTGAGGCGGGGAGAGATTCATTTAATGGCATCACGCCGCACTATTATTGCCCCCCGCGCACACCTGAAGAGGGAGGCATTGACGAGGCAATTCTGAAGACACCCGAAGAGTTCGCCAAACTCGGCATCACTGGTCGCCCCTTGTGGGTCAGCGAATTCGGCTGGCATTCCACAATGGCGCCTGCAGAGATGCGAAATCAGGCGATATGCCTCGTCCGCACACACATTTATGGACTCGCCGCCGGACTCGATAAATTCTTCTGGTATAACTTTGTTAATGACGACAGGAATAAGAACAATCACCACTATGGTCTTGTGAATCGTGAGGATTGGACACCGCGCTTCGCCTGCGGCGCATACACGGCAATGGTGCATTTCCTGGAAGGCGCAAAATATTACCGGCGCATTGAGATTGTCCGCCCTGCCTGTATCTTCGTTTTCCGAAAATCAAAGGGAAGCGTTGCTGTTCTATGGAGCAGCGGTCCCCCGGGCTCCTTAGAGATAACCCTTCCACAAAAGGCTACACTTTACGATATTATGAGTAATCCCATTTCTCCGGATAAAATACCGTTGCATCCAGACCCGGTGTATCTCACAGCGCCCGTAACCTCCGCCGATGCCCTCGCTTCTGCCCTCGATAAGGCTATCGTTAAAGGTATCTCCTCTGCCGAGATAAAAATAAATCCCTTCACCGGGGCTTTAAAGAACAAACCGCTCCTGATTGTCCGCGTCGAAAACATCGGCAAAAATCCAATCGAGGGAAGACTCCATATTAAACCGCCGAAAGGCTGGATTGTAAAAAAAGCGAACTTCCCCATAAGGACTATACTGCCCGGCAGAAACGTTGCCACCGCCGTCACCTTTACCAGAACGAAACTCAATCCGGAGAATCGTTACCGGGTAAGCGCAACCTTTCGCGAAAAGGGAGGAGACGTAGCCATAAGGTCGGCGGAACTCTCCGAACTCATCGCCACATACGGCACGCCCAAAATTGACGGCGAACCATCCGACTGGGAAGGCGCTCGCTTTGTGCACCTCGATACCGCCGATAAGGCTGTCGGTCTCGCCCCGTATATGGATTGGAACTTAAGCACAAAGTTCGCCATAATGTGGGACGAGGGGAATTTTTATTTTGTGGCAATTGTCCGCGACAATGTATTCGCCCAGCCGCACAAA
>CAZGKP010000323.1:0-3645 GCA_964526215.1 uncultured Candidatus Sumerlaeota bacterium | reverse complement strand
GTTTGTCAGCGTCGTGCTTGTGAAATCTATGTCATCAAAGGTAAAATTACGCATCGGCTCTGCGAAAGAGATGGTGAACTCCACAGGCAGCCCGTGTTTTGGATTCGGCATCCAGCTCGCTGGTGAGATTCTCGCATCTATATATCGTTTCGGTCGCAGGATTGGATAAGTCTTTCCAGGCACCATCCACCATACACTCCCAAAGTCCCAGTGCGTGAAGGTGGATTGCGTCATCATCTCCGCCGTTGTTTTGGGAATGCCCTTGTTTTTTGTATCCGAACTGTATTGGTTTGTAGTTTTCATGTCATAAAATGAACCGGTAACTTCATACCAACTATCCGGCCAACACGAAGATATCCCGATTAATCCACCAATATCATACGCCGATCCTGAAACAAGTCCCGTTGCATAGCATTTTTCAATCTTATGATAATTTAATCCCACCAAGCCACCGCTTTGACCTCTAACACCCGATACTCGAGCTGTGGAATAACAATTAGTAATTGTATTCAGGCTCCAACCCACTAAACCGCCAACATTAATAAAACCTGAAACAGTACCCGTAGCATAGCAATATTTTATAATTCCCGCATTGTTAAATCCTGCCAATCCACCGATGTCATAGCCCTTGCCCTCAACCTTCCCGGAGGCATGGCTTTTTTCAATTATCCCCTGCCAATTATTCCCTACCAACCCACCAACACCCCATTCACCAGCAATCTTTCCTTCAGAATAGCAATTGAATATTCTGCCTTCATGGTATCCAACTAACGCCCCTGTACTGTTTTTCCCCGTCAAATCTCCGCTAACGATGCCAACATTCTCGATTAGCCCACTACTGCAGCGAAATAAGCCAACTTCATCTTCATTCGGACGATTTACGTAAAGATTTTGGATAACATGACCTTGGCCGTTAAAAGTTCCCGTAAAACACCCGATTGGTTTGAAACCCTTGCCATTATTCCAGTTTATCGTTTCCGATGCGTCGATATCCCCTGTAAGAAAATATTCTCCATCTAGAGGATAAGCTGGATCATTTCCGATCTTCTGAAGTTCTTCAATGGAAGATATGGGAATATGAGCCGCGAAACTGAATGCGATAAGGAGAAATATTCTAATAGTAATTAATACAATAATTCTATCCCTCATAATTTAACCTCTTCTCCTTCCTATCTCGTCCCCCAATCCCACCTGAAAAGATTCATATAAAAAGGGTAAACGCGGTCCTCATTCAGATAAATATAATACCAATATCCCTTTGGCGGGGCGGAATCGTATCCTCTTATTTTCCCTGAAGAATCTCTTATCGCCGGGTCATATACGCCATCCTCATCAATTGAATTATCAAGTGAATGGGGATAATTCTTCAAACTCCAGAGAAGATAACCCATTTTTCGGTTATCCTGGTAGTGTAAATCTGTTATCCCATCGTACCAGCTCTTGTAAAGCTTATAATGTTGGTTCTGGCGCATATAGAGGGGATAGGCGTCAAAACACTGGACTTCTAACCCAATTGAATTATCCAAAACAATGGATTTTACCGTTGTTCCCGTATCGTCCTTCAATAACCAGTTTCGGTTGTTGTCATAAGGCGTCGGGTCGGGCGAGAGATCGCATCTGATTCCGGCAAATGTGCAGGTGCTAACCGTATCGCTGTAATCAACTTGAATAGGATTTATCTCCCCGAAGATTATCGGGGGACAAGTGTCATTGTTGTATCCACCCAGAGTGTAATAAGACAACAGATGATATGAAATGGCATTTTCTTTCTCCCCATAGGCTTTCCACCCGTAGGTATGCCAGTCAATAAAATCCTCGTATCTACAAAAAACTTCATCGTGAAGTAGATTGTTTGTATTTTCTCCCAACGTTTTTTGAGGTTTTTCCGGCTTAGAAAAACATCCTGCATAATTATAAGCCTCCATACCGGAACTGAAGAGATGCTTGTCCGCCATTGACCCAGTTATAGGCTCGTCATTAACATTCTCATCCGTTAATATCTTCGTGCAGGCTACGAAAAAATTACTGACTCTTCCAGGTCTATGTTTATTAAAATCCCCATCCTCCCACAGCCATTGTTTTCCCGGTCCCTCGTTGAAATATTCCCAGGCGAAGATGGCGGGTTCATCAGTGAAATAGCCGATAACGTCCTTCGCTCTTCCCACGAGATTCTGCGGCTGTGAAATTCCATCTTCATCGGCAACGTAGTAATAATTCATCGGACCACCGCCCGGTTCATCCCACCCGAGGGGATTCACATTCATTATCATCCTCCAGGCTCCCTTACCGCATCGCAGGGCAGGTAAAATGAACATATCACGGGCACGAGCCATCTTTATGATCTCTCCAAAATATTCCGCATAATCCTCTGGATTGATTGTTCCCAAAAGACTGGAATCGCTGCATGTCCATTCGTCGAAATATGTTGTATTGTGAAAGGAAAAGAGAATATCTACAGTGCTGGCACATTCTCCATCCTCATTGAGCACGCCGCCCGATCGGAGAATCATACGCAGCACCCTCGCTCCGGCTTTATTGGCATCTTCAATTCGTTCTTTAATATCATCAATAGCCTCCGTGTTAGTTATATCCGGGTCGCTAACATATTCATACATAGCGCGACCATAGGTGTACTTTTGTGGAAATGAATTGAAGCCTACGGGGATGGCTTCCTGCCCACGATACATAAAGCGATTTCCCTTTCTTGACCAGAAATAATAATCCGTATCTATGGAAATGTCTTTTATGGTCAGGTCGGCATTTTTGGATTTGATATAGGTTGTGCCGAGGTTAATCCGGTCTGCCGAGTCGTCCAATAACGAACATATCAGATTGCCATTACTGTAAATATCCAGGATTGACCCATAAATGGAAAAGCGCAAACAGATGGGTGTGCCATCTATTACGGGAGTATCTATAGCGGGAGAGTCCGACAAAATCGTTTCTGATAAATCAACGGGGTCAACGGCGCTTTCAATCATTTTCCGCTTCACCGTTATGGTTCTGAAGCCATCGCTTGTACTGATGATGTATCCGTATTCGTGCCCAAGATCGTAAACGCCGTCCTGTCCCGGGAAATTGGTATAATAATCGCTCACATTGCGCCTGAGCCAGATTTCCTGAATGCCTTTTTCGCCGTCGTATTCAAGCACCAAGTTCAGGTTGTAATCGTGCAGGTTTGCCGGAGAAACCACAGTCAGGGAAGAAATACCATCTTCAGACACCGGTATAATATCGCCGTCTCCGTTAAGGATCTTGGGGTCGGATCTTGGGGTCAGACACCATAATAAGTTCAATTTAGCAATGTGCTTTTTTCGCCATCTTTGAATTGGCGACTTCTGCTCTCCTGAATCTGTGAATCAAATATGATGGAAATATTATCAAGAATCAATTTTTTTCGAGTTTATCTATGAAGGTTATGAGGTCGGCGATGTCGAGACGTCCGTCGTTGTTCAGGTCGGTTTGGGTGGGAAGTAGGCGTTGGTGCCATTCGCTTGTCGGGTCGAGGATAAGTGTGGTGAGGATTTGGCGGTCAATTTCGTTAACATATCCATCGCCGTTCAGGTCGCCAAAGATTGATGGTGCGAGATATATTGTGGCGGGTTCGGTGGCGGCGCAGGGGTAGTTTGCTGAATTCATTGCTGC
>CAZGKP010000322.1:0-3649 GCA_964526215.1 uncultured Candidatus Sumerlaeota bacterium | reverse complement strand
AAATTGTAAGTGCTCCACCCCACCGATGGCGCGCCTTCGGCATAAGCCGGACAAAATTTCCGGTCATTTTTAAGGTGGATTGGGGAATGTTCCTATATCAACTTCAATCCGCCACTGCTGGAGACGGCGGGTAAAGGATATAAATCCACAGATTTGTTCGCCACCCTATTACATAGCGCGGCTAACGCCGCAAACAAAGATGATATATCCACAGATTGCACAGACTTGTCCGCCTCTGGCGGATTAAGGCAGATTAAAAATACACTGTGATAAATCAGACGTGTCATATTCTAACTACGCGACTTACAGACATTTTGGCTGATTTTGTTTGATGGTTTGTTGTACAAATTCATAACTTGAGTGAAATCAGAAATCTGTGAAATCTGCGAAATCTGTGGATAACATCATATTTGACATCCTTGGCTTAACTCAAGGAGAGCGAGAGGCGGTATATGAAGCCTCCGGTGAATCCTGTCCGCCCAGCCTCAAGAAAGCCCGCAGCCTGAAAAAGTAAAAACATATTCCTTATGCTTGACACAACATAAGATATATTGATAACAAATGATCAGTAGTTAAACCAGTAAGCCCTAATGAGATACCGTCAGATTTCCCCCGCTATTTCCGGGGTTGGAAATTGGCTCAACTGTATTGGAGTGCGTCAGTGGGAAGAACCGATAACTTCTTTGAGAAGAAAAAGGAATGGTCAAAATTCAAGGATGCGATTCTTAAAAAGTATCTTACGCCCTATATTGCAAAAATTCTTAGCACAAAAAGACCCTTGATAATTATAGATTGCTTTGCGGGAAAGGGAAAGTTTGACGACGGGAATATCGGTTCACCCATTATCATCGCCGAGCATATAAGAAACGTACTACAAAAAAATTCGTACCGGAATAAGGAAATACACGGCTATTTTATTGAGAGCAAATATGCAAATGAATTGAAGGAAAATCTAACTGGCTATAAGCGTTGCAAGGTATTAAGGGGAACATTTGAAGAAAACATTCAAAAGATACTCAATTGGATAAACAGAGATATAAATCTATTTCTATATCTTGACCCATACGGGATAAAGAGTTTAGATTTCAACTATATTAAGCGTTTAGTAGGTTCGAGGTTCAAGTCGTTAGAATTGCTGATGAATTTTAATTCATTTGGTTTCCTGCGAGAAGGCGCCAGGTTGTTAAAATATAGCCCGCAACCGTTTGAGCAGTATGAAGATATTGATTATGAAGTGGAGGGGAGAAACAACATAAAGCATATGGACAGCATTGCAAACGGGGATTATTGGCAGGACTTCCTCAAGGAGAAATACGAGCGTGATTTGAGTATGCTGGATGTAGAGGAGAGATTCTTTCAGGAGTATTCAAACAAATTTAATGCCGTATTTGACCATACTGTTAATATACCGATAAAAAAGAAAATGGAAAATTTGCCTAAATACAGATTGATATTTGGCACAAACCATCCGCATGGATTACTCTTGATGGTTGATAGAATGAATAAAGCATGGAAGGATATTTTAGATAAAACAAGGGGAAGGCAACAAGATATATTCGGGGAATTTGCATTTCCCGGGATAATTACAGAGGATGAGGTGAAAAGGCAAATTTTAGATATACTGGCGCAGCAAAAGGATTGGATGCTTTTAGATGATTTGCTGGTCAAACTGGTAAAAAAATATGGAATTTCATTTAATACGAAAGAATGTGTAGATATGCTAAAACTCTGGGAGGGTAAGAAAATTAAAGTCGGGAGAGTGCCCAAATTGACACCGAAAATTGGCCAAAAATCACGTTTCTGGACGTGGGGCAAATCTAATAAAGTGTTTTTGAAAATAAAATGAACACGAAATCTAAAATAGAGTGGACAGAGGCGACCTGGAATCCCGTAACGGGATGCACAAAAATAAGCGAGGGTTGCAAAAATTGCTACGCCGAGAGATTCGCCCTGCGACTGAAGGCTATGGGAGTGCCCGCCTATAAAAACGGCTTCAAAGTTACACTACATCCAGAAACCCTTGAAACGCCCTCGAGGTGGAAAAAAAGCAGAATGGTTTTTGTCAATTCTATGAGCGACCTCTTCCACGAAGATATTCCCGAGAGTTACATCTTACAGGTGTTTCAAATTATGAATAGGGCATACTGGCACACGTTTCAGATATTGACAAAGAGGACGAATCGCCTGAAGTCGCTTTCAAAAAAGGTTCGCTGGACTTCAAATATCTGGATGGGCGTAACGGTAGAATCTCAAGAATATACATTTAGAATAGACGACTTAAAATCCACCGGCGCAAAGACAAAATTTCTGTCTCTTGAACCTTTATTAGGACCGATACCGCATCTGGAATTGTCTGACATAGATTGGGTCATTGTGGGAGGCGAATCGGGTCCAAATGCCAGACCTATAAAGATAGAATGGGTTACTGACATAAAGAAACAGTGCGAGACGAACAATATCCCTTTCTTTTTCAAGCAATGGGGCGGCGTAAATAAAAAGAAAAATGGGCGCATTCTTCTGGGTAAAACCTGGGATGGTATGCCTGAAGTAAAATCAGGTGTGCTTAGTCTCTTTTGACGATTGAGCATACTCCTTCCTATGAATTTTGCGGTTTTAAGCCGCTTCCTATAAGATGGACAATAATTATGGTGGCTTTACTGTCGGGAACGATAAACGCAGGATGGCATCATCTTTGACATTCTTGGCTTAACGAGGGGAGAGGGGGATGCGGTGTATGAAGCCGTAGTGAACCTCGTCAGCACCCGCCTCAAAAAGGCTCGCAGCCTTAAAAACTAAACAACACTTGGTGTACCTTGGTGTCTTGGTGGTGAAAAAAATTTCTACCACAAAGATACCAAAGTTTCGCCGTGTATAGGATATCGGGATAAAGTGAATATTCTGGTATCCTTGCTGACCTTTGTATCTTACGCGGTGAAGAAAAAATGCCACCACAAAGACACCAAGACACTAAGTTAGCACAAAGATACACTTCATAAAAAAGGAAAGCATTATGGAGCATAAAGAAATCCCCGAAAGCATAAACGAAATTGCTCGGAAAATCGTTGATGCCGCTTTTGCCGTTCATACAACGCTCGGACCAGGACTGCTCGAAAGTGTCTATGAGGTCTGTCTAATTTATGAACTCAAAAAAAGGAAACTAAAGGTGGGAAACCAGGTCTCACTTCCCGTTGTCTATAAGAAAATACATTTAGATGCAGGGTTGCGCCTTGACCTCGTGGTAGAGGATTGTGTGGTGATTGAAATCAAAGCGGTGGAGAAGCTTCCACCCATTCACCACGCTCAAATCTTAACATATCTCAAATTATCGGGATGCCGTTTGGGTTTCCTCGTAAATTTCAACGTTCCCGTAATAAAAGATGGAATAAAAAGAATGGTTCTATAGCACTTGGTGAATCTTCGTGTCTTGGTGTCTTGGTGGTGAAAAATAATTCTACCACAAAGACACAACGGCACCACGTTAGCACAAAAGAATCATCTAATAAATTTGACGAAGGAGAGGGGGAGGTGGTGTATGAAGCGGTTGTGAACCTCGTCAGCACCCGCCTCAAAAAGGCTCACAGCCTGAAATAAGTATAACATCCACAGACCTGTCCGCCGCAGGAGGATTACGCCGATGACAAGCCATCAC
>CAZGKP010000321.1:0-3655 GCA_964526215.1 uncultured Candidatus Sumerlaeota bacterium | reverse complement strand
GAAGCTATTTATGGCGTCTTCTTCTTCATCATACATCTTGAAAAGCTGTGTAAAACCGGCGATGTCAAACACCTCTTTTACATAGGGCTGCAAGGAAGCCAGTCTAACATCACCCTTTTGTTTTCTTGCCTTCTTAAGAGCTATCAGCAAGACCCTCAGCCCCGAGCTACTTATATACTCCAGCTCTTCAAGGTCGAGCACCAGGTGCACCGATTCATTGGCAAGAAGAGGTTCCAGTTCCCGCTCAACATCATTTGCAGCGTAAGCATCAAGCCTCCCGCTCAAACGAACCACATTCACATCATCCATCTTTTTCCGCGAAATTTCCATATCATTCACCACCTTTCATTATCAATTTACCTTTTTGCTACTATGTTTAATTTTCTGGCGACTTCAAGCCCAATTTCGCCTTTAAGGGATACCAAATCGCTCTTACCCCAAATCCACAGTAGGATGCAAGGCATAAACCGAGCAATGTCGGAGGTGCCCCAATTCTTGGTCTCCAAAATCATATTACTCACACAACCCGTGGTATGCTTCAACAAACTCTCTGGCTCTTTGAATCTGCGTTTGAGGCTTCCGAAGGCTCACTGAGGGCGATTGACCATAGCCCCATCGCCGAGTGCGTCGAAGGCATCTCTTGAATATACCTGTGTAAATGAATAGGGGGGTGACACCAATGAGGCTTATGTAAAAAATTGAAAATAAAAGTGGAAATCACTCGAAAGGCACTCTATTACTGGGTGTAATTTCTTTTAATAAAAAACAGTTGTCCGTTGTGTGTTGTCAGTTCTCTGTTCAACGTTCAATGTTCGATGTTCAACGTTCGACGTTAGTCCGTTAGAAACATAATCTGTACTACTATCCGTCAGGTTTTACCAATTTTGCGTAAGAGTTCATGCTGATAGTTCCATAAGTTCCTTGTTTTGAACGGTTGACGCCGTCGTAATCAAGGCGCTAATTTCGCGACTTTTATTTTTGGTTGCGGCTATGCTGCCCCGTGAAATTCTCGTGGTTCGTAATCGTATAAGTATGCATAATCACCAGCCCTACAACTCTGCCTCGTCATCTGCAAATCACTCAATCTCCCTACGCCCCGACCTATCTGTTATTATCCTGACTCATAATACGCGTGAGCTGCTCCGCGCCTGCCTCAATTCGCTATTTCGCCACACCCACCACATCCGGTTTGAGGTAATTGTGGTGGATAACGCCTCTTTGGACAGGACGCGCGAAATGATGAAATCGGATTTCCCCCATATACGCTATATTTACAATGAACACAACATTGGCTTCACAAAGGGCAATAATACAGGCATCGGGGCAAGCAAGGGGCATTATGTCTTGCTTCTTAACTCGGATACAGAGGTTACCGAGGATGCCCTTGATAAAATGGTTGAGTTTATGGACATACACCCCGCTTGCGGAATTTCAGGATGCAAATTGCTGAATCCCGATGGCTCTCTGCAATACTCCTGCCGCCGTTTCCCATCTTATCAAACTGCCTTCTTTAATCGCTATTCCGTCCTGACGCGGCTATTCCCGGAGAACCCTTTTTCGCAGGCATACCTTATGAGCTCTTTCGACCATAGCCAGACACGGGAGGTGGATTGGGTCTCGGGTGCCGCCCTTCTGGCGAGGAGGGAGGCTTTTGAAAAGGTTGGACTCCTGGACGAAAAATTCTCTTACTATTCCGAGGATGTAGACTGGTGTTACAGGATGCATCAGGCGGGATGGAAGGTATATTTTTACCCCGATGCCAGGGTGTATCACCACATCGGAAAAAGTACCGGCAAGTATCCGCTCCGTTTTATTTTAATTCGCCACAGGAGTATGTATCACTTTTACCGCAAGCATTACAGCCGCTCAATAAAATCCATAGATTATCTGGTCCTGCTCGGGGTGATTCTCCGGGCGGCGTGGAACCTGTGCACCGCGGCATTACATATCCTCTTTAAGAAAAAGTCTCAGGCATAAACGCTGTGACAAAAAATGGAGAATGAAAAATACAGTAGACAATTGGATAGCATTGAATTGTGAACTGTGAAATGTGAACATTGAACATCAAGTCCGCCGCGGCGGAAACGTCCAACTTTTAACGGGCAAACGGGCTCAACGGGTAAACAAACTAACCGACCTGTTTTCGGCACAGGTTTATTACGGAGATAACTGAAATGAGTAACGGGAAATCAAAAATCCTGCTGGCTCACGGTAGCGGCGGGAAATTGATGCATCGTCTCATCAAGGAACTCTTTCAGAAAAAGTTCAGTAATGAAATCCTGAATGAACTTTCGGATTCCGCCGTCATCAGGTCGCTGCCGCAAAGAGCCTTCGACCTCTGTTTTACTACCGACACGTATGTGGTAAATCCAATATTCTTTCCGGGTGGAGATATCGGGAAACTTGCGATTTGCGGAACGATAAATGACCTGGCAGTAGAGGGGGCTGAACCGCTCTATCTCTCCTGCGGGTTCATAATCGAGGAAGGATTGGAATACGGGGTTCTGGAGGCGATCACCGAATCAATGGCAAAGGTTGCTCAGGAAGAAGGAGTTAAAATTGTTACGGGTGACCTGAAAGTTGTGGAAAAGGGGAAGGCTGATAAAGTCTTTATCAATACCTCCGGCGTAGGCATAAAGGATAAAAAAATAAATCTGGCGGTCGGCTCGATAAAGCCGGGAGACAAAATCCTCATAAATGGATCCATCGGGGAGCACGGTGTGGCGGTTCTGGCAGCGAGGGGCAAGTTTGAGCTCGAGACGGATTTGAAAAGCGACTGCGCACCTTTGACGGTCTTAATCCATGAAATTATGAAAGTCTCCCGGGGCGTAAAATTTATGCGCGACCCCACGCGGGGAGGTCTTGCAACCACATTAAATGAAATTGTTTCCGGGGCGGAATTCGGGATTTTAATCAATGAAACAAGCGTCCCCGTGAAAGAGGAGGTAAAAGCCGCTTGTGAAATCCTGGGGTTTGACCCCCTTTACATAGCCAATGAGGGCAAGGTGGTTGTGGTTGCCGAAGCCCCAGACGCAGAAAAGATTTTAGATGCGATGCGACATCATCCGCTCGGAAAAGGAAGCTGCATAATCGGCGAGGTAATCAAGGAACATCCCGGAAAGGTAATTATGAAGACAGGCATCGGCGGGCATCGCATAATCGAGATGCTCTCCGGCGAGCAACTGCCCAGAATCTGTTAATTCAGATCCCGCCTTAAAAAAATCTGAACCTTCCAATAGTAGTCTGTACTTCAGCGATTTAGGGATGCAAAAAAAATATTTTTCTCTAATGTGAAAGTATAGAATCTATAAAAACCAGGAAAGCCGTTGAACTTTCGCATCTTGCCGTGATTTAAGGCATTATTCCTTATCTCTTGGCACGGGCAGTGGGGCGAGTTTCTTGGTCTTACGTAATTTCTTTTCTTTCAGAAGCGCGGGGAATCCTGGGGATTTTGTTTCGCGGGGGCTACGTTTTTCTCCACGATACTCCCGGTCTCTGAAATTTATGTCCCACTCCTTGCGATACGGTTCCCAGTAACGAGAGCTCCTGCGCCTCAGGTGGGCGGTGATTCTGCTGGGAGAGTCTTCATTCACATAAATGGAACGCACCCAGTCGTAATAGCCGCGTTTGCGCATCCTGACCTGATGCGGACCAT
>CAZGKP010000320.1:0-3658 GCA_964526215.1 uncultured Candidatus Sumerlaeota bacterium | reverse complement strand
ACCACCATCTCGCAACCGAAGTATAATCTGGGTAGACTTGCCGCCAGGAAATTGATGGCGCTTCTGAGTGGCAATAGAGTTGAGAGCGAAATCCTTCAGCCCACCCTCACGATTCGCGATTCCTGCGGACAGAAAAAAAGAGGCAGCAAACCTCAAGCCACCGCTGCCGAATTCAGGATGAATTATCCTCTCCGCGATTAAGGGATTCTTTAATGACGGACGTTCATAATCACAAACGCCGCCGTATCCGCGTGGGGATTGATGTCGGCGGGACATTTACACACGCAGTTGCAATTGACACTTCGGATTTTTCAATAGTTGCACAATCGAAAGTCCCGACCACACACACCGCCTCCGAAGGCGTTGCGCGCGGAATAATTGACTCGCTACATCTCGTTCTCGATAAAGGCAAAATCGCACCGGAGGAGGTTGTCCTCATTGCCCATAGCACCACCCAGGCGACAAATGCCCTGCTCGAGGGCGACGTTGCGCCTGTCGGCATCATTGGGATGGGGAAAGGGATTGAGAGAACCAGGGCGCGCTCCGGGACAAATGTGGGCGACATTGAACTGGCGCCCGGTCGCTTCCTGAAAACCCATCATCGCTTCATAGACACAACCGACGGGCTTTCAAGAGATGCAATTGAAAACGCCATTGGCGAATTGCAACACGAAGGCGCACAGGTCTTCGTTGCAAGCGAGGCATTCAGCGTTGAAGACCCGACAAATGAAGACCTCGCGGTAAACTACTGCCTCGAAAAGGGTCTCCTCGCCACAAACACTTATGAGATTTCGCAACTCTACGGATTGCGCATACGGACGCGCACCGCCGTCATCAATGCCAGTATGCTCCCCAAGATGATGGAGACGGCAAATATGACCGAAGAGAGCGTGCGCGCAACCGGCATCGAGGCGCCACTTATGATTATGCGCAGCGATGGCGGGATTATGGACATAAACCAGATGCGGCGTCGCCCTATACTCACGATGCTCTCGGGACCTGCAGCGGGCGTTGCGGCTGCACTGATGTATGCACGCATCACAGACGGCATCTTTATTGAGGTGGGCGGCACCAGCACCGATATCTCCGCCATCAGAAACGGCAAATCTCTTGTGAAAACCGCAACTGTCGGCGGACATCGGCTCTACTTGCGCACACTGGACGTCCGCACAGTCGGCATTGCAGGCGGTTCAATCCCGCGTTTGAAGAACAAAAAAATCATTGACGTCGGACCACGCAGTGCACACATCGCCAACCTCGGTTACGCATCTTTTACCGATATACCGTCGGGCGAGAAACCCGCGCTCGAACTCACCCAACCCAAAAAGGGCGACCCCGCCGATTATGTAAAACTCTCCACAGATGAAAAATCCTTCACCGTGACGCCGACCTGCGCGGCAAATATGCTGGGGCTTGTGCCGGAGCGTAATCCGGCGTATGGCAACCCGGAAACCATACGAACGGCATTCTCTGTTGTCGCCGCAGCGCTTGACACATCACCCGAAACAGCAGCCGAACAACTCCTCGACAAATCTTTCCCAAAAGCGGCAAATGCGGTGGAAGACCTGATTGACGAATACAAACTCGACCGCAATCTCCTGACGCTGTCCGGTGGCGGTGGAGGCGCATTTGCCCTCGTTCCTTACACGGCAAAAAAGATGGGACTGCCCTTTGAGATTGCACCGAATGCCCCCGTCATATCCGCCATAGGCGCAGCGCTGGCAATGGTGCGCGACACCATAGAAAAAAGCGTCGTTGACCCGACCGATAAAGACATCCTCAATATCAGAAGAGAGGCAGAAGAAGCCGTTATCAGAATGGGTGCAAAACCACAAACCGTCGAGGTTCAAATCGAGATAGACCCGCAGAAAAATATGTTACGAGCAATTGCCACCGGCTCGACCGAACTCCGCACGCGCGATTTATCAAAAGCTGCGCTCTCAACCGCCGAACTCGAAGATTACGTCAGGAAATCTGTGCAGGACGAAATAAAAGACATTACCCGCATAGGCGAGGCAGGCGGACTCTACATCTATCGCATTGACACAACAAAAAAGAAATTTATGGGGCTAATGAAATCATCCCGTAGTCAATATCGAGTGATTGACAGAGAAGGCGTAATACGCCTACAGATAGCAAAAGGCGATGCAATCGTAATGCCGAAACGAAATCTTGAAGGAGCGTTACGCGAATTCATCGAGCATCATACAGAATACGGAGATGCAGGGCGTTCGCTGCCGGGCTTTTTCATAATTTTCCGCGGCAGAATCCTCGACCTTTCCGGTTTAATGACCGCCGAGCATATAATTTCCCTCACGAACGTAGAGTTATCTAAGTTAGGCGAAGAAGAACCCGTCGCCGCCCTCGTCAAAAAGACATAACCCAATGTTCCCTGACATTATCAAACACTCCCCTGCTCCCGCAGAATTCCCCTTGACTTCATCGGTCTAAAAACAGACTTTTAACTTTGGTATTAAGCTAGGAAAATTCGGGAAAGATAGTAAGCGTTTTAGACAAAATGGGAGAGAGAAACAGCGTTGAAAAGTCTGAATACCCATAGGGCTGTATATACGAAACAGCTTCAAACAAATGTGCACGAATTATCTAAAATTACCATCTATAATGAAAAGAGGAGGAAGTAAAAATGCCAACATTTAAACCAGAAGTAAATGAGGTATCAGAGTTTTTGGAAATATCAGGTGATTTTGGTGATCCAAGGGAGCTAATCCGTGAAGCGATTAGCAATAGTTTTGATGCAAAAGCAACAGAGATTCATATTTCCGCCATAATTGATAAATCTACTGGGATAGACGAACTTGTAATCACCATATCCGATAATGGTGATGGTATGGGAGAAGAGGAACTAAAACTTTTCTTTGGCTTGGGATTTACCAACCGTTTAAAGTTAGATGAATACGGCAGCAAAGTGTCCGATGCTGTTGGTGAAAAAGGTCATGGAACAAAAATTTACTTCAATAGCAGGTGCATTGAAGTCGAGACTATAAAAGATGCAAAGCGTATAAACTCATTTCTTGACAATCCTAAAAAGAATCTACGACAGGGCAATCTGCCTGAAGTGAAGTATGAAGTAACTGATACTGAAACTCAGCCTGGGACTAAGATCATCGTCCGTGGTTATAACGATAACAATCAAGCAGGATTCAGTCATGAAGAGATCAAAGACTACATTTATTGGTTTACCCGGTTTGGTTCTTTTGAAATGGAGGTAGACATAAATAAGTATGAAAATGTAGTCATCTGGTTGTCTGGGTTAGGTTGCAAAAATATAGAAGGGGAACCTTTGAAATTTGGCCATCCTTTCCCTGAGGTCAAGACGGATATTCGAAAATTAAAAAGTTCTGATAAAGTCTCACCTCTGGATTATTATGTTGCTAAGTGGTCGTTTTCTAACGAACCTATAATAGGTATTCCCAGCGCTCAAGTAGATTTTGTTTTTTACCTTGAGGGAGATAAAGCAAAGAGAGAGTATAATAAAATGATTCACGAGCGTTGGACACATCGGCGACAAGGACAATATAACGTTCAAGATCGTTATGGCTTATGGCTCTGTAAAGATTATATCCCAATAGAACGCCGTAATCCTTGGGTAGCGAAAAAGGGAGAGTGGACAAAATATCATGCGTTTGTAAATTGTCAA
>CAZGKP010000319.1:0-3678 GCA_964526215.1 uncultured Candidatus Sumerlaeota bacterium | reverse complement strand
TTACCGGAGGTTGAACGAGTGGCAACGTAGTATGGGACACCAACGTAATCCAACGCCGTCCCATCCGCTGGGTCGGTCTTTGTCCAGTTAGACGCTGGGTTGAGATAAGAGACAACGTCGATGACAATCGGCGCAGGATAGCTTGCGTTATCAAACGTACCATCTACTGACTTGACCATAATTTCCTCTGAAGACACCTTTGAGCCATTTGATGCATAAATGGTGATGACGGTATCAGTCAGTGCGCCAGCGCTGGGATAGGTGCCCAGCCACTTATTGGGGCAAGCCTGGATGTCCCAGAAGTCCGCCTTGGATGTTGCGCGTCCCTCGAGAGGGACCGGGTCGTTGTTGGGGAAATTTGTGAGCTCCTTGGCGCCGGGATTCAAGGCGTCAGCCGGGTCCGCCAGTGTGGTCTTAGCATTTATGTCTATGTACTCTTGTGGGTTTCCTGCACCATCATCTTCCCAAAAAGACCAGCGGACGTTTGTCGTCGCAAAGTCGGTGTCACCAGCATGCGCAGAAACATACTTATCGAAGTTAAAGGCGTTTGAGAACCTGAAAAAGTTCAGGTCTATCGTGGCACCGGCGCCTGCCTTATCCTCCAAATCACCAATCCGGATGTCGGGGATGTTGCCGATAACGGGCGCATAGCCAAATGCACTCCCGCACAGGAGAGCAATAGCTAAAGTTGACAGGGTTATAAGTAACCCTTTCTTTATCATTATTTCTTCCCTCCTTTCATCTTAAGATTGGATTTCCCGATTCGTCATAAGAATGGGAAATCCCCTTACACCAAATGCGATACCTGAACTTAGCCATCACCTCCTACGCTATTTATCTTTTAATCTCCATTACTCACAAAACTACTGAAGAACATATAACAGCCGGAGAAGTGCGTCAACTTTTTTTTCTACTTTTTCCGCTGGAGCTTTTGAAGAAAAACGACAGGAACGTTTTAATAATATCTTAGAAAAACATAGAAACCGTATATGAGGAGTTAGAAATGTGTCAAGGGTTTTTTTACCCTAATCTCAATTTTTTTTGACCCTTCTCGGAACCTGATTCTGAGGCGATATTGACGTCTCGCCTCGTTTCTGACTATGTCTGGTGCCAATGACCATACTCCACAGATTGCCGGGACATTATCACATCCAGCACGACATATAGCCCCCTGCATAAGTGAGGAAAAAACGTCCGGGCATAATGCACTTGTTCTGGAAAACCGCCTTTGCATTTTTCTTCTTATTCCGCAGATGTGCCCTCGATGCGGGCACGGAGCAAATCCGCCTGGGCGCGGATAAATTCGGCGTAAGCCTTTTTGGATAACGCCCAATCTTCCTCTTTGGGGAAGGTATTCACAACGCCCTCCCACAGGATTTCATAAGCACGCTGGAGGAATTTTTCCGCATTACCCCCACCAGTGTATTCAAAGATGGCTTTAATGGCAACCGGTTTGAAGACGGGCGAGGGTCCCGGGGGAATCTCCGTTGTCGCCCCTAAAAACACAATTCCCATCTCGCCCAGCATATCGAGGTGTTCACGAATTGCGCCGAGGACAGATGCGATGGAAAAATCCGCAGAGGAGAAATTCATCTCCAACCGCTTCTCCTTAATCTCCCCGAATGGTAGTAACATATAATTACACCTCCTTAGTTCCGTAAAGAAATTACCTCACAATTTGATGAATGAAGAATAGGGAACTGTGAATTTAGAATTGAGAATATTGGGCGAATTCGGGCATCATCATTCACTATTCACGGTTCTTAATTCACTATTCACAGTTCAAATTAGTTTCTCCCAGGATGTGGTGAGTGTTTTTATGAATTTGGGTGTGATTTCGATGCCTGCCTTTTTGGCGGCACCAATTATGGCACCTACCGCAGCGGACGCCTTCGGGGCAGTCACCTGAACGCCTTTTATTTCCTTTTTCAACGCCGCCTTCATCCACCTGAAATATGCGGGGTTATGCTCGAACACACCGCCGGTGAGTATGACTTTCGGCAACCCTTTTGTCTTTAATCCCTTCATCACGGTGCGCACACCCAGCACCAGTTCACCTAATTCCTCACGGATAATTTTTTTAGCCGCTCTGTCGCGGTTTATGGCGGCATTTATCACCAGAGGCGCAATGGTTGCCATCTCGGTTTTAATTCGCCCTTCTCTATTCATTTCGGTTGCCCAGAGGATAAGGTTAGATGATTTTTTCAGCTTGAGTTTTTTGAGAGCGGCTTTCTCAAAAGATACCGGCGGAATACGCCCATCCGACGCCTTCAGGATTGCCATTAGACCCTTGTGTCCGATACGAAATCCGCTGCCCTCGTCTGCGAACCACTGCCCATAACCGCCAGCGCGTTTTGCAATGCCATCGTCGCCGATGCCATAAACGATTGAACCCGTTCCCGCTATAACGATGATGCCCTTCGGCTCGAGTGCGCCGCCCATCAGTGCGACCGCCATATCGCCCGTCAGAAATGTCTTTTTTAAGATGCCCACGCGCTTAAGCATCGGGTTCAGGATTTTGTAGTCGCTCGGACGTCCGCACCCGGCAAACCCCAGGCAAGCCGCTTTGAGCGCACCATAACCTTTGCCCAGGAGTGCGTCCAGCAATTCCCGCAGGTTCCTTTCGACCGCCTTAATCCCGACAGCGTGATAGCTCGCCGGACCCGCTTTATACTTCTTCACAACCGTGCCATCGAGCGTGGCGAGCGCACCCAGCATCTTTGTCCCGCCACCGTCAACACCAATGAGATATGACATAATTACTCCTCCCGATGATAAAAGTAAAAAGGCAAAAGGCGATTTGCACGAAGCGGATATTCCCACAAACACCCTGTTAGACGACGTGCGAACATTCTCTTTACCTCTCCTTCGTGCTGCTCTTCATTCGTTTGGTTCTTTCAATAGGATTTTGTTCTCAAATTCCCTGAACTCTATTGCAAGTTTTTGGAATACATCCAAACGACCCAGAATAAATGGAACTTCCTCAATTAAAGCCCATCCAATGCGAGATGAGACTTCCCTGCTTTCTATTTGAAATCTAACCTGACCAAGTACGTAAGGAACACTCCCCTCTCCAATTCCTTGAACCTCACTCCGGGTTGTCATATCGAGATCCAACCCAATAACTTCTCCAACGGAATGTGGAATCATCGAAATGTCAGCACCGGAGTCAAGAAGCATAAAGACTTTCACCCTTCGCTTTGGTCCGATGATTGTAACAGGAACAACAGGCTTTAAGACCTGACCAAATTTTGGTGAAATCACTCTTTTGAATGAAAACTCAATCATACCACCACCAACTTGTCCACAGGAGGGACTTTATAGATGAATGGTTCCTTGCCAGTTTTTTCGGCTCTCTCCAACACCTCCTTAAAATCTTTACCATGTGCCACTAATGAGTCCTTTACTATCCCAATGTATTCTCCAGCATACTCAATCTCAACTTCTGGATGTGATAACAGCCACTCGTATTCCTTGTTAAGCATTGTCATACCCCCTTTCTTTGCAAGCACATCGCCTAACGTTTCTTAAGGTGTTCCCCTTGGTAATCTCTCTTTACCACTCACACTCTTGGGTTCAGGATTATTTCCGTTTCCATATAGTTCCCTGGGGATGGTCTTCGAGTATGTAGCCGAGTTTTGCCAGACGATTGCGGATTTCATCAGCGATTTTGAATAT
>CAZGKP010000318.1:0-3679 GCA_964526215.1 uncultured Candidatus Sumerlaeota bacterium | reverse complement strand
ACGGGGCGGGGATTTATTTATTTTTACGCCTTTATCACGCAATATGTCTAATGAAGACATATACTCGACCCTAACCCGCTGCACTTAATGTAAAAAAAGTGTTGCAGCTCTGCCACCATAGAAATATATAGAGTCAACTTGTGTGGAAATTTAAGGTGGGAGAGTTGACCCGTGCCAAAACTCTTGCGGTCGCTTTCCTGCCAGCAGAAAGTGAAAGGAGAATGGTTATGCGAATCGGAAACTTGAAGAACCTGTGGGTTACCCTGATTATGGGGGCGATGATTTTGACCCAGGTAGGTGGGTGCGCC
Organism: uncultured Candidatus Sumerlaeota bacterium; assembly: GCA_964526215.1. Lineage (GTDB taxonomy): Bacteria > Sumerlaeota > Sumerlaeia > MWCT01 > MWCT01 > CAZGKP01. The sequence goes on along the minus strand of CAZGKP010000318.1, from coordinate 3,371 downwards.
AAAAAAGAAGAGGCGAGGAAGCCCGGAAAGCTCCCTAAAGTAGCCGCTGCGAAACCCCGCACTTCTCTTCCGGCGATTGATATCCCGGCTCCGCCGCCGGTTGAGGATGTGGTGGGTTACTTGCGCGTGGGAAATATCACCGCCGTCCTGAATGTGGTGGATTCCTGGGTGAGTCAGGTGAACCCCGATATGCCGCAAGGCGCAATCAAGATGCAGGCGGGGCAGTTCCTGGGCGACCCGACACTGGCAGGGATTGACGTCTCGAAGCCGCTTCTCATAGTCGCCTTGAATCCATCCCAATACCCCAATCCATTTGTCCTATACCTCCCTATCGCCGATGCCGCAAAGATAGAGAGTGCCATTCGGGGCAAAGGTGCGCTCACGGTGAAGAAAGGTGACATACTTATCGTCGGAGACGACCAACAATGCGTGACACGCGGTGCTGAACTCTTTAATCAAATCAAACCCTTTATTGCCTCACCGCTCGACACAGACCTGGCTTTGTTTGTGGACGTTGACAAGCTAATGTCTCTGTATGGGGAAGACATCAAGAAGAAGGTAAAAGGCTTCCAGAACCAGATTGCTATGATGCAGCAGATGCAAATGGGGCAAAAAGGCGTATCTGCCAAGCAAAAAGAACTGGAGACGCAAGTTGAGGAGGCTTTCAAGTGGCTCGGGGAACTTAAGATAGTTGCCTTAAAGGCAAATGCGAGAAAGGAGGGGCTGGAACTCACCTTCCTGGGTGAGGCAAAACCCCAGACAGAGATCGCCGGACTTCTCACTGCAGAAAGTGTTCCGTCCCCCTCACTTCCAAGGTTTCTCCCCTATGGTGCGCTGAGGGTATCTATTACGGGCAATTTTGAAAAACTCACAGATGCAGCTGCTCAAATGTCCTTCAGGATACTCGAAAAGAGCGGGAAACTCACGCCCGAACAACTGCAGGATGTGAAGGCATATAATGCGCTTGGGAGAGGGGTGCAGGGCGATGAGGCGACAATGTGTATGTTCATCCCCGGAGGTAAGGGATTAAGCGGCGTTTTCCTTAATAAGATTAAAGACCCGGCAAAGGCACTTGAACTTATGCGCCAGGCCCCTAAACAACAAGCCCTTATGATAAATAACCCTGCACAGGGCACCACCGCTCAAGGCACATTCACCGAAAAGGCGCGCACGGTTGACGGCGTGGATGTCCATTCGCTGAAACTGAGTATAACATCTACCAATCCTATGGCGGCACAGATGTTTATGATGTTTATGCCCGGCGGTAGCCTCGACATCGAAATGGCGATTGTCAACGACGTTATGATCACGGCTATGGGGACGCCCATTGATAACGCAATCAGGGCAATTAAGAGCGGCACCGGAAATACTCCGCTGGTTGCACATTCGGCATTTCCAAAGAACGGACAACTCTATGGAGACCTTGACGTGATTGGATTTGTCAATAATTTCGTCGCCCCGATGTTTGCCCCTATGATGGGTATGATGGGAGCTACACAAAACCCGTTCACAAAACTCCAGAATATATCTGCCCCTCCCGTCACCTTTTTTGCAACGATGCACGACGGAAAAGTAATGGCGCAGGTTAATTTCCCATTGGAAATTGTCGTGAAGATAAAGGGAGCCTTTTCGCCCGCGCAATAAAACTGCCGGGTAATCCATTATACATCCCCCGGCAGTATTACAAAAAGCCCCGATACGAATCGGGGCTTTATTATAAGGTATCGAGGCACTTTGCAAAAGAGACTTTTTCCCGAAATGCCCTTTATGCTATTCGCGCGTGATTGATGGGGTTACTTTTTCGGTTCGTATAAGTAGTCTTTCAAATTGCCGCTGAAGAATGCATCGTATGCCGAGAGGTCGAGGAGCCCGTGTCCGCTGAAATTAAAGGCAATTACACGCGAAGCATTTTCTTCTTTAGCTTTAAGGGCTTCATCCATTACCACCCTGATGGCATGTGCAGTCTCGGGCGCAGGTATTATGCCCTCTGTGCGGGCGAATAACACCGCCGCCTCGAATGTGGGAATCTGCTTTGTCGCCCTGGGCTCTATTATGTTTTCATTCACGAGGGTACTGATGAGGGGAGCCATTCCGTGATAGCGCAAGCCACCGGCGTGTATCCGCGGCGGGATGAATTCGTGTCCGAGGGTGTGCATCTTTAGAAGTGGCGTCATCCCGATGGTGTCGCCGAAGTCGTAGCGATACTCCCCGCGCGTTACAGTGGGACAGGCTGTCGGCTCAACGGCGATGAATTGATAGTTTGCCGTGCCGGCAAGATTCTCCGACACAAACGGAAAGCAAAAACCCGCATAATTACTACCTCCACCCACACAGCCAATGAGGATATCGGGTTTCACTCCCGCTTTCTTGAACTGCTCTTTTGTCTCAAGCCCGACAATCGTTTGATGCAAAAGGACATGATTCAGGACACTGCCAAGCGAATACTTGGAGTCATTATGATTCAGGGTATCCTCGATTGCCTCACTGATTGCGATACCAAGGCTACCGGGGCAATCAGGGTCTTTGGCGAGGATTTTGCGCCCCGCTTCCGTCTTATCGCTCGGGCTGGGGATGACATCTGCCTGCCACAGGTTCATCATTGATTTGCGATACGGTTTCTGTTCGTAGTTCACCTTGACCATATAGACTTGGCACTTCAGTCCAAAGTTATAGCCGGCAAAGGAGAGCGCCGAGCCCCACTGCCCTGCGCCGGTTTCTGTCACCAGCCGTTTAATGCCAGCGACCTTATTAAAATATGCCTGAGCAACAGCGGTGTTGGGTTTATGACTGCCGGGGGACTGCCCCCCTCGTATTTGAACCAGATTTGAGCGGGGGTTCCCACTGCCTCCTCGAAACGCCTTGCGCGAAATAGCGGTGTGGGTCTCCAGCTCGAGAGCACCTCGAGAACCTCCCAGGGGATATCAATCCACCGTTGTTGACTCATCTCCTGTTCAAGTAGATTTGCCGGGAAGATAGCCTCCGATTCCTGAGGCGTCATCGGTTGGCGTGTTGCGGGGTGGAGAGGCGGCGACAGAGGCACTTTCAAATCCGGCAGGATATTATACCACTGTTTAGGTATCTCATTTTTTGCCAGCAAGACTTCAATATCTCTCATCATATTCCTCCTTTCAAGATAAATTTAATATTATGGGGTGGGAGTCATTCCAACTACTTCCGCCCAACTCCCCTCAAGTAGAGAGAAGCTCTTTATTTTTTCAACTTTTTTTACAGAATCATCGGACAGAAATTACGCTACATTTCACCGGCGAATTCAAGAAGTCCGACAAAAAATTTCAATCTACCCACTTCTGGGGGTATCTCCCGAATTCGGGAGAAGGATTGACTTGTAAAAGTTCCTGTATCATATAATA
>CAZGKP010000317.1:0-3700 GCA_964526215.1 uncultured Candidatus Sumerlaeota bacterium | reverse complement strand
TTAAGTTCATAGCACCTTGTTAAATCAGGTGCCAATACTTTGTCAATTACCTAAAATAATTACAGGTATAAATGGTATAATGAGCAAGAAAAAGACACTCAACTTAGTTATTGGATGTACACTGAGTGCGGTTTTTCTCTATCTTGCATTCCGGAATGTTGAATTTCACAAGCTCGCTGGTGTATTAAAATCAATTAATTACTGGTGGACGATACCGTTTGTCATCATTACGGTTTTGGGGATGTATGTGCGTGCGATGCGGTGGCGGTGGTTTTTGAAGCCCAGATATGATTTCTCGTCGTGGCGCCTGTTTTCCCCTGTTTCAATCGGTTTTGCCCTGAATAGTCTGTTGCCGTTACGTGCGGGGGAATTTGCACGACCATTCGTGCTGGCACGCAGGGAAAAAATCCCATACTCCACGGTCTTCGCCACGGTCGTGGTGGAGCGAATTGTTGACAGTGTAACGCTCTTGACCTCCTTTTTTGTGGTTCTGCTCTTTGTAAAGATTGACCCGGCGGCGACTTTTAAGATGGGCAAATACACTGTCTCGGGTGCCATAATCTCCAGTGCCACCCATAAATTCGCCCTGTTAATATTTCTCCTTGTGATAGGCGCAATTTTGCTCATAATAAGTTCTACACGGATTTTTCTTGAAAACCTGATTCGCCGAATGCCGCTTCTCCCTATGTCTCTAAAGGAAAAAGTTGTCGCTATTTTTACGAGCTTCTCTCAGGGTTTCCATTCACTACGAAGCGGGAAAGTTATTGCTATTGTCTTTCTATATTCAGTGGTGGTATGGTGTCTGGTGGGTTTCAGTCTTCAGGTAATGGCGTTCGGATTTCCGGGGCTATCGCTCTCTTTCTTTCAGGGGATGGCGGTGATGATTATCATTTGTGTGGCGATACTTATACCCGCTGCTCCCGGCTACTGGGGGTTATATGAATGCGGGGGTATATTTGCATTGAAGGCGCTGGGTGCGGGTAGGGGTAGTGCAATGGCGCTGGGTTTTTCACTCCTCATACATTTCTTGCAGGTAATCCCCATTATCATCATCGGGATTATATTTATGTGGAAGGAGAACGTTTCCCTTTCGCAGATTGAACGGCTGACAGAATCGAAAGACGAGAAAGCATCCCCGGACTAAATCCCGAAAAATCTGTCGATGAGTGCAAATTTCTGTTGACACCGGATGGGCAATTTTTATAAGAGAGGATATGTAAAATTTAAGGGACTCCCCAAAAATTTAGCCGGACTATAAAGATTTATCGGGAACTTCAAAACCTACATTCAGAATTCCTGTAAATGCAGGGTTCGAGGTGGTGATATTATGGCAAAGGAACTTCCTAAAAGTGAAGAGGCGCAAAGGGCTATCCGAAAGCCTACCGAGGAGGAGCGAGAGTTCTTCCGGCGCAGTAAAGACCTGGGCAGGAAATATAGCAAGGCTACGCCCCGTCTCGGCGTTATACTGGAGGAGGCGGGATTGGTCAACGAGCAGATGATTCGCGATGTCCTCCGTGAAAATGAAGAGAGTGCCCAGACCTTAAAGAAGAGCCTGGTCTCACAGGGACTTGTCCGGGAGGATGACATCCTGGATGCCCTCGCCCGCGAGATGGGAATGGAGAAGGTCAACATCGGGGATGTAGAAATTACCCCCGAGCTCCTGGAGCAAATTGATAAACGGACCGCGGTTAAATATAACGTGTTCCCCGTGAGATATACAGAGGATACGATCTGGGTCGCCATTTCTGACCCCTTAAATATCCAGATTACGGACGACCTCGAACTAATCCTGGGGAAAAAGGTCGTAGGTATGGTTGCTCCTGAAGACGAAATCAGTAAGCGTATCAAACGTTACTATGAGGGGAATGAGGTCAGCGATATGTATGAAGGTCTTACCGATGACCTCACGGGGGATGTAACAACCTTTAAGGATTATGAGACGCTCGACCTCAACGTGAATGATATTGAGCAGCCGCCTGTGGTCAAGTTCGTGGACCTTTTGTTCAAGCAGGCGGTGCATGAACGTGCATCAGATATCCATATTGAGCCAACCCGCCGCGGGGTTACTGTACGCTTCAGGATTGATGGTCGGCTACACGAAGTCCCATCCCCACCCAAGAGGTGGCAAAACGCCATTATCTCCCGTCTGAAGGTCTTATCAGGTATGGACCTTGCCGAGAAGCGTATCCCACTTGACGGACGTATTAAACTGAACCTCCCCGACCGCAAACTTGACCTTCGTGTATCTTGTATCCCCTCCATCTTTGGTCAGACCATCGTTATGCGTATCCTTGACCAGAGCACCGTTATGATGGGTCTCGAAGACGTTGGGTTTCTTCCCGATAATATAAAAATCTTCCGAGGACTTATTCGCGCCCCGAACGGCATCATACTTATGACGGGTCCGACAGGTTCCGGCAAGACCACAACCCTGTATGCCTCACTGGCTACATTGAATAACCCCGAGACCAAGATTATTACCATAGAGAACCCGGTAGAGTATATGATTGAGGGCATAAACCAGATACAGGTGAATGCGGACATAGGGCTGGATTTCGCGCGCGGTCTGCGCAGTGTATTGCGCCAGTCACCCGATGTGATTCTTGTAGGAGAGATTCGTGACCTGGAGACTGCCCAGATAGCCGTCCGGTCTGCCCTCACCGGTCACTTGGTCTTCTCCACACTACACACAAATGACGCCTGCAGTTCCACAATCCGACTAATTGATATGGGTATTAAACCATTTCTGGTGGCTTCATCACTTCAGGCGGCAGTTGCGCAACGACTGGTTCGAACTATATGTAATCACTGCAAAAAGCCATACACACCCAGACCCGAGGTGCTGGCTGATGCGGGAATTGACCCGAGGAAATATGCCGATGTCACATTTTACAAGGGTATGGGTTGCGACCGGTGTAGTAGGACGGGTTATCGAGGCAGGACTGCCATACACGAAATCTTCATCCTCGGTCCGACCACGCGTCAGATGGTCATTCGGACAGAGCCGGCGTTGAAAATAAAGCATATCGCCATGAAACAGGGGATGCGGACGCTTCGTATGGATGGTCTGGAGAAAGTTAAACTCGGTATAACCACGCTTGAGGAAGTCTTGAGAATCACGCAGATGGATATCGAATTGATGGGGAGTTACAAATAGCATCAGCACTTTGCCATTCACAGCCTGTTATCAGTTGGAGGTATTAGGGTATGCTTGAGATGAACGAGATGCTAAGGATTATAGTGGAGCGGGATGCCTCCGACCTCCACTGTGCTGTCGGCAAGCCCACCGTGATGCGTATCTATGGCCTCCTGGACATAGTAGACCCCGATATCCTTACGCCGGAGGATACCGAGCGCCTGATGCGCGAAATCACCCCTCCACGCTATCAGCAACTGCTTCAAGAACAGGGGAGTTGTGACTTCGCTTATGCCTATAGCGACCTTGCCCGCTTCCGAACATCGGTCTTCCGCACCCGCGGAAATTTTGGCATCGTTATGCGCCTTATTCCACACCGGATTCTTTCCTTCGAGGAGCTGGGTCTGCCAAAGGATTCTATCATCCAGGTATTACACTCCCATCGAGGACTCGTGCTTGTCACGGGTCCAACAGGATCGGGAAAGACCACCACCCTGGCAACAATAACCAACCACATAAACGCAACTCGCTACCTCCACATCATCACCGTTGAAGACCCCATTG
>CAZGKP010000316.1:0-3731 GCA_964526215.1 uncultured Candidatus Sumerlaeota bacterium | reverse complement strand
CCACCTACCTGGGCGGAAACTTCCATGACTTTGGCTATGGCATAGCCGTTGACGGGGCAGGGAATTGCTATGTCACGGGAGCGACAAGTTCCAGCGATTTTCCCACGCCCAATGGCTGTGACACGAGCCTTAACGGCAAAGGAGACGCTTTTGTCTCCAAATTCAGCGCCGCCGGCTCACTTATCTGGTCCACTTACCTGGGCGGAAGCGACTATGACAAGGGCTCGGGCATAGCGGTTGACGGAGTGGGGAATTGCTATGTCACGGGAAAGACAAGTTCCAGCGATTTTCCCACGCCAGGTGGCTGGGACACGACCTTTAACGGCTCTTGGGACGTTTTTGTCGCAAGGTTAAGTGCCGCTGGCTCACTTATCTGGTCAACCTACCTGGGCGGAAGCGACCACGACGGTGGCAAGGGCATAGCGGTTGACGGCGCAGGTAATTGCTATGTCACGGGATTTTCATTTTCCAGCGATTTTCCCACGCCCAATGGCTGGGACACGAGCTTTAACGGCGGCTATATGGACGTTTTTGTCTCCCAATTCAGTGCCGCTGGCTCACTTATCTGGTCAACCTACCTGGGCGGAAGAGGCAGTGAGGAGGGTTATGGCATAGCGGTTGACGGGGCAGGGAATTGCTATGTCACGGGAGAGACAGGTTCCAGAGAGTTTCCCACGACCAGTGGCTGGGACACGAGCTTTAACGGTGGCTCTGACGTTTTTGTCGCCAGGTTCAGTGCCGCTGGCTCACTTATCTGGTCAACCTACCTGGGCGGAAGCTCCTATGACGAGGGCTGGGGCATAGCAGTTAATGGCGCAGGGAATTGCTATGTCACGGGATTGACATATTCCAGCGATTTTCCCACGCCTAAAGGCTGGGACACGAACTTTAACGGCTCTCCGGACGTTTTTGTCGCCCAATTTAGTCCCGCTATAAATATTTCACCTAATATTAATCTTTTAACCCCTCCTATTAACGGAATTACAGCAGTAAATAGCTGCATTATCAAGTGGACGGATGAGGATCCGGATGATGATGCGCAGATTAGCCTCTATTATGATACGGATAATTCAGGTTGTGATGGGATGACGATTATGATGGGAATCAGTGAAGATGATGAAACAGATATCTATGATTGGGACACAAGTGGCATACTTGAAGGTATTTACTGGGTGTATGCGAAAATTGATGATGGGGTGAATCCTCCGGTGTACGCCTATTCGCCTGGTTCGGTGATGATTTCACACGTAACGCGTAAAGAAATTGTTGAACATATTCTTAAAGAAAAATTGTTGCCTCAAGAGAGGCTCCCCTTTGCCGATTTGAACAGAGATGGATATATAGATGTCGGCGATGTGGTAAAGAGCATAGTTTATGGATTTCCTGTGAAAAAGTCGTAAATATGTTGACCTAATAAAATACCAAAACGCAGAGAACGCAGAGAAAATCTAAGAAAAACGCACACAAAATTCTCCTGAAATCTCTGCGGAACTCGGCATCCTTTGCGTGCTCTGCGTTTATTTTTTTGATTTTCAGAGAGATTTGTTTTTACCATGGTTGTATAATTTGCCCTTTTGTCCGGTTCTGAATTTAAAGGAGTGAGAATGAATCCGGGATTGCTCATTATTGATAAAGACCAGACTTCCAATGAGCACCTTCGTGGATTGCTGGATTCGGGCTATGAGGTTACGGTGGCTCCCACACTCGAACAGGGACGAGCTCAACTCGCTGATGGTGATTTTGTTCTTGTCCTTGGTGATTTTGATATCTTTCGCGGCGCCGGACATAATGTCCCGCAGGAAATCCGCAACACCCGACCACAAACCCGCGTGGCTATTTTATCTGCCCTCGATACCGAACACTACCTCCGGGAGCTATTAGAATGGAAATGTTATCACGTCCTGCCAAAGCTGCCTTTCTATAACGCCCGCGATGTCCTGCTCTTTATCGAAAACATACGCGAACCGAAAAAGGCATTCGGACTTCGGCGTTACCTTGCACCCGATGCCGAATGTAGCCGCTCCCGGATTACGACCCGTGTGGATAAAAATCGCACCGTTGAAGAAATCATAAACTTCTTCGCCAGTTGCGAATATGAGATTCACGAATTATACGACGTCCGTCTCATTATGGAGGAAGCAATCAATAACGCCATCTTCCACGCATTCGTAAAGGAAGATGGCGAGGCAAAGTATACGTCCGAGAATTTCTCTTCACTGGAGCCATCGGAGGAGGTCTGGCTCGAGTTCGGAGCCGATGCCACGACTATCGGCTTCAGCGTGACTGATAACGGCGGCAGACTCACGCCGGAAAGATTCATCCGGACACTTGCCCGCCAATACAATAAAGAAGGACTCTACGACGAGAGCGGGCGGGGGTTATATCTGACGCGCCTGCTTTCGGGAAATCTGGTCTTTAATATTGAGAAGGCAAAAAGCACCCAGGTGGTTGTCATCTTTTACGAAAAGCGCCTCAATGTCCCTAAACCCTTCTGCATAAATTATATCGCGGAATCCCGCCACGTCCGACTTACCTAATTACAGTATAAGCATTGCGTCGCCGTAGCTGAAGAAACGATAACGCTCACGAATAGCCTCGGCATATGCCTTTTTGATAATCTCCAATCCCCCGAATGCACAAACCAGCATAAGGAGCGTGGAGCGCGGCAGATGAAAGTTCGTTATGAGTGCATCGGCACACTTGAATTTATAGCCCGGCGTAATCATTAGCCGCGTCTCGCCGGATGAAGGTTGGACAGAACCCACATCATCGGCGCAGGTCTCAAGCGTGCGCACTGCGGTCGTGCCAACGGGGATAATGCGCCTTCCCTCCCTGCGTGCGGCATTGATTTTTTCCGACTCCTCCTTACCGAGCCGGTAAATCTCGGAATGCATCTTGTGGTCTTCAATGCGCTCTGTTGAGACGGGCTTGAATGTCCCGGCACCCACGTGAAGTGTTACGTAGGCAAATTCCACGTCCATCTTCTCCAGCTCAGCAAGGAGGGCGGTTGAGAAATGCAATCCGGCGGTAGGCGCAGCAACGCTCCCTTCTCGCTTTGCGAAGACGGTCTGGTAACGTTCGCGGTCGCCTGGCTCCTCGAGGGGTGTGTGGGCAAAATCGGTGTGCCGGTCATCACGTCTTGCCTTGAGGATGTAAGGGGGCAACGGAGTATGTCCGCAGTGTTCTATAACCGACCACCAATCGCCCTGGCAGGTGAAGCGGACAAGGCGCTCTCCGGGTCTGACATATTTCACCACCTCGCCTTCGAGTATTTTCGGCTCAAAGACAATCCGGTCTCCTGCGTGGATTTTCTTTCCGGGTCTGACCATAACGAGCCAGGTGAGTGGCGCATACTGTCGCAGAAGCAGCGTTTCCACCTTGCCCCCGCCGGGTAGACGCCTGCCCATCAGGCGCGCCGGTATCACCTTGCTATCGTTAAGGACAAGCAAATCCCCTCGCCTGAGGTATTGAGTGATGTCGTAAAAGTGCCGGTGGGCAAAAGAGCCACTCGCTCGCTCAACAACGAAGAGGCGCGAATGCGTCCGTTCTTCGGCGGGATAACGCGCAATAAGCCCTTCCGGCAAAGAATAATCAAATAGAGAAACATCCATAAAAAATCATGCCCCCGGATCATACACAATTCGGAGAAGTCTTCATAAGCGCCACAGCGACTTCGCCACGGCGAATCTCCGATCTTCGAGCTCCTAAAACAATAAAAATTAGCCACCGAT
>CAZGKP010000315.1:0-3766 GCA_964526215.1 uncultured Candidatus Sumerlaeota bacterium | reverse complement strand
TATTTTTTACGTGTTGCTTGCTTCACTTATCAAGTGATGCAGAACCATTATTTATATGAAGTGTTTTCAACATAATCGAAAGTTATCGCTGTATTCCGGTTATAATTACGATGGTCTAATCAATCTCCATGGGCGAACTTCCGAGTTTTGCACGAAGCGCCTCGAGGTCTTCGGGTGTATCCACGCCGATAGAGTCGTAAGGCGTCTCCACCACCTTTATCGTATAGCCTTTTTCTAAAAAGCGCAATTGTTCTAATTGTTCGATGCGCTCAAGAGGCGAGGGCTTCAATTTCGGGAATGCTAAGAGTGCCTCTTTTCTGTAAACATATAGACCGAGGTGCTTAAAACCGAAAAAGGCGGTGAGTTCGGGTTGGTCATTTGCCCGTGCCCGCGATGGTATGGGAGAGCGCGAGAAATATAACGCCCGCCCATCAGCCACGCAAACCACCTTCACCACATTCGGCGAGAGATATTCTGTTTCATCTGTAATTTTCACCATTGCGGTAGAGACATCGCAATTGTCGTCAGATTCGAGTGCGCCGATGGCGAGGTCTATTGTTGCGGGGTTCATCATAGGTTCGTCTCCCTGGAGGTTAACCACCGCGTCGCATTCAATCTCGCGGACGGCATCGGCAATGCGTTCCGTGCCGGAGGTGTATTCCCCTCTGGTCAAGACCGCCTTTCCGCCAAAACTCACAACGGCATCATATATGCGCATATCATCGGTTGCTACGAGTGTGGACTGAACCTTTTCAGCCGCCACCGCCCGCTCATAGACCCACTGAATCAGTGGTTTCCCGCACAAATCTGCCAGTGGTTTACCCGGCAGGCGCGTGGATGCGTATCGTGCCGGAATAATACACGTAACCTTCATATCAGCTATCGGTCAACTCCGATTTCATTCTCCTGGGAGAGGCAAAAAACACTATAACAACTCTCCCGGAGTTTCCAATTTGCAATTTGCAATTTCTAATCTAATATTCAGGTATCAGGCGTCCGTGTGATAATCTTTCCCGTGCCCCTGCCGGAAAAAATACTTATTCTCTCGATGCGAGTAAGCGGAAATTGATGTATGAGATAATCAGGGCAATAGTCAACAGCACATAAGAGATGGCGGCTGCCTGACCGTAAAACGCATCGTCAAAGACCCTGAAGAGGTGATAGCCTGAGATGCGGGCGGCACGCACAGTTGTTCCGAAAAACATCATACTCGGTCCGCCGCTGTTTGCCGTCATTGAATAAATTTCCGTAAAGGCGTTCAGTGCCCCCACAAGTCCTATTATCACCAGAAATAGGATTATGGGTTTTACGAGCGGCAGGATGATATGGCGGGTGCGTTGCGCAGGGGTGCAGCCGTCTATCTCCGCCGCCTCGAGGACGCTCGGTGATATGTTGTTTATGGCGGTGAGAAAGAGAATCATCCCGAACCCCGCGCCTTTTAATACAACTGCAATTGCAATCGAGGGAAGAACCAGAATCGGGCTTCCCAGAAACCCCGCTCCGAGTTCACTTATAAAACCATCCGCGGCGGCGAGGGGTTTTTCTAAAAGGAAGTTTACCGGTCCTGCGCCAGAGAGTGTCCCCGCCACCTCTATAAAAAATATCCCACCGAATATCAAGGCGCTCCACCGCAAGCCCGGAGTAGCATCCTCGATTGCTCCCCAGTCCAGCCTGCTGAGTAACACAGAAAGCACGGCGATAGCGAATGCCACAAATAGAAATCCGGTCAGAAATGTTATGTGCAATCTCCCCGCTGCAGAGAGGATAAAAAACGGCAGGATAACGGCATCAGCAATCAGAAAACGGGTGTGTATTCGGGAATCTGATGCGAGGATTTTTTTGCCAGCATCCAGCAAAGGTACACTTTTGGCTCGAGCAATTCGCATTGCAATCCACGCCAGCGCTACCGGTCCCAACCAGAAGACCCCCAGAGCAACAAGCGCCGCAATGCTGTGAACTATCGGCTTTATGCCTTTATGGAATAGCACCTTAATAAAAAGCCCATCCGTGGGGTTGTAAAGAAAGAGCCAGATTACGCCCACAACAAACATATCAAATACGGTCGGGAGGAAAAAACCCGTTCTGAAAAATGAAAATCCCTTCAACTTCGGATTAAGCACAAGGGCAAACACAAGGGCAAGGGCAATCCCGGTCGGGATAGTCAGCGCGGCATATATAAACGTCGCGATGAGCGACCACCAGAACGTTTTATCCTGCGCGAGGAGCTCCTTGTAATGCTCAAGCCCACACCACGTCATATCGGAGTATTTGTTATACCAGTTGGAATAAATCGTGGTCTTATGGAGGCTTAAGATGAATGAATAAATAACCGGGTAACCCAGAAAAACGAGAAAAACCAAAAGGAAGGGCGCAATAAAGACAAAGGCGGTAAAGTTTTCCTTAATACGTCTTCTGACATACAAAGACATCAAGGCACATAGCCTCCGCACCGCCCCATCCTTAATAGCGAGGCAGATAAAAAAGGATTGTCTATTATGAGATTTACGAAGGAAACCTTCTACCCTTGTTCCCCCTCGAGAGTCAAGGGTGAACAATTTTCGGCAGTAAAAAAATTTCATTGACGCATTTTACGAACCTCCCTATAAGGCGCAACTTAATTCACTCACACAGAGTGGAGGTATAAGAAAAAAAATGAAAAGACTATGCGTTACCGTGTGCTTCATTTTCCTATTAGTTATCAGTGCGGGTACTGTCGAGATTACGGCGCTATTTAATCACAGCGTTGATATATCTTATGCCGACCCGATAACCAATACCGCCCAGAGCGTTGACCTGCGCCAGAGCCTGATTGACTTTATCTCCTCGGCTACCACCTCGCTCGATATTGCGATTTATCGCCTCAGTGATACGCCCGTAAAAGACGCCGTTATGGATGTCTATACCACCCACGGCGTCCCCGTCCGCCTGATTGTGGATAACGCCTATATCAATGAGGTGGATGACCTCGCCACCGCCGGCATACCGGTGATAGATGATGCCTTTACTTCCCCGATATATAAAGGCACGAATATCTTTCATCTAAAGTTCGCCGTTATTAATGCACGAGATGACGCCAATACGGCAGATGACGCCGTCTGGGTCGGGTCGGCAAATTTTACCTCCCACGGGCTGATTGATGAATGCAACAATGTCCTTGCGAGTAAAGACTACAAACTGGCACAGATTTATACCACCGAATTCAATGAAATGTGGGGTTCGGACACCGACGTCCCATCCAGCACCACCGCCCACTTCAGCATACATAAAACTGATAATACTACCGAGACGCTCGCCATCGGTGGAAGCATCGAAGACGATTCGGTCTTTTTCCTGCCTCTGGAGACCGGCAATATCGAAGATAACTTCACAAGCGCAATCGCCACTGCGGATTATGAGATTTATTTCTGCATCTTTGCCTTCACTGGGGACAGCATCACTTCAGCTGTGAAGGAACGATACGATAATTTTGATGTGGAAGTGAGAGGGGTCTTTGACAATGTCGGCAAGGGTTATACCGGAAGCGAATGGACTAAAATGCGAACCTACTTCGGCGAAGACAACATCCGTGCCCTATCAGGTGGAGGCGGGATATATCTCCACCACAAATATATGCTGATAGATGCGCGGCATCCCGAAAGCGACCCGATTGTCATTATGGGTTCAACAAACTGGTCCACTTCGGGTTTTACGAAAAACGATGAGACGGTTCTATTCATTCACGATGCAGGGCTGGCAAATATCTATCTGCAGGAGTTTGCAGGGCGAT
>CAZGKP010000314.1:0-3785 GCA_964526215.1 uncultured Candidatus Sumerlaeota bacterium | reverse complement strand
ATTTGCCAGAGAGAATGCAATGATGCCCGGGCTACCTGAAAGGCATGGCTGTTTACGCCGAAGTCCTTGACGATATTTTCGGTCTTCGGTGGCAGGACTTGCTTGCGAAAAAAGTATCGGTCTAACCAGAAATAAACCTCCGTCGGCTCAAGCGTAGATAGGTTTAATGTTTCAATGGGTTGGAGATGAACTTCTTCTGGTTGGATTTCTATTTCAGTTACATTTTGAATGATAGGAGAAAAGACGTCGAAATTTATGCCATCAGTTGCAATACAGAGATATGGGATTCGCTTTCCGGGAGGTTCCTGCGACCACAGACAAGCGATATACTTCTTAAGTTGTTCTTGTGCTTCGGTCTTCTTTTTTGACAGATTCTGCTTGAACTCAATGACAACGTTGCCAAATAAATTATCTATTTCTCCCCTTAGTATCCGGTCTCTCTGCCGAACGCTGGTGTATTTTTCAATTCCAGAGACGTAATCTTCTATAAACCCAGGCTGGACGCCGAAAAGGTCATTAAGCATAAGGGAAAAGCGGTGAGAGCGGGCTTGTTCGGTGTTTAGTTTCCTCACATACTTAAAATAATTCGGAATAATTTTAGCCCACGCTGTTTCCCGAATGTCGGGGATACGTGTTGCCTTTTCAGTCAATTTTGTCTTTTTCTCCATTCGACTGACCTTTCTTTGAGACGCGTCTGGCTATCTCAAATGCAGCGGCGATTCGTATAATTTTGACATCCGATAGACCTTTGAATTTAAGAAACTTCTCCAGCGGTTGATTTGCCATTCCTTCAAATGAACCGAACTCATTAAGAATTTCCTCGGCGATAGTCTCTGCCGGTCTCCCCTTAATACCCGGAGATATAAGAATGGATAACAGTTCGGTGTCTGTGAGGGTTTCTGCCCCACACTCTCTCAACTTCCCACCGGGATGTTTCCACTTCTTCATCATATTAGAGGATTACGCAATTGAGGGCACTCACCACGACCACCAAATACAATGCTTAATTATTGAACAATATGGTGCGTGTCAATCACCGTTTTAATAAGGCGGGCGAATTTTCAATGAAATTCCTGTTTGACTCTTGGAAGATATACACCGATTTTCCCTTGCAAAGTTATGTGGAAAAAAATTTGCTCCTTTGGTTTTTTATGTTTTTGAGATTGAAGAAATATCTAAATCTTAAACGCGCACTTGGCGACCAGTTGAAGGAGCGCTCCCTCTTGCGCTCAATGCCCCTGCGGGTGCACCTTGAGGTGAATGACCGCTGTAACCTTAATTGCATAATGTGCGCTCGCCGTAGCGAAAATATCCCTAAAGATACCGGCGACCTTGACCCCGCCATTGTCCACCGCATCTCACCCTGGCTCTCCTTTGCAAATTACGTCGGACTGGCGGGTAATGGCGAACCATTCCTTCACCCGAAACTCTTCGAGATTCTTGACATAATACGCGGCGCAGGCAGTGTGCCCTCTATTGTGACAAATGGAACCCTTTTGAGTGATGAATGCCTCGGGCGCCTTATTCAGCTCGGTCCCTCTATACTCGATGTCTCCTTTGATGGCGCAACCAAACAGACCTTTGAGACAATCAGGGTAGGTGCGGATTTCAACGCGATTGTCGGTAACCTGAAACACCTTGCCGCCCTTAAAAGCAAGCATCGCTCTCCTTATCCCATCCTTAATTTCCTTGTATGCGTTATGCAGGAAAACAAAGGAGAGCTGGTGGAGGTTGTAAATCTCGCAAAGACGCTGGGCGTCTCAAAGGTGGATTTCCAGACCATTTATCCATTCACCCAAGATGCCCGCAAGAGTGTGATTCAGGAACTAAAAGAGGTTCACGAGGTGACTGCCCCAGCTATGAATAGGACGAGGGAACTCGGCATAATGGCAACTCTCTCGCCGATAGGATTCGGCATAAAGGAACGTCTACGATTCGAGCATCACGAGCTGAAGCCAGGCACCCGGCTCTTTTGCGAGAATGTATGGCAGACGCTCCACGTCGGTGTGGATGGCGATGTGCGATTTTGTTGCTTCTGGACGGGACGGCACCTGGGGAACCTCGCCGAACAAACAATACCCGAGCTATGGAATCACCCCGATTTTCAGTCATTGCGCACACGCTTGGCGAAGGGCGAAATACCCGATGACTGCCGGAACTGTCATCTGCTTGACATCCACAATCCCCAGGCTATACGGTCTAAATTTAAGGTCGAGATAGATGACCTGAAACATGCATAACTCCACGGCAGTTAAGATTCTGGCATATGAAAAAAATACTTGACTTCCCTTTAGGAAATATCCTGTCAAAAATATATTTATTTCTCTTATTTTTAGACGGCAAAACAGCTATAGTTTTTGAAAGTATGGTGAGAACAAAATGGATGTGAATGAGATGATTGAGAGCATCGGAAAAAAGGCTCGCGCCGCCGCCGCCCGGCTGGCTGTTTTGAAACCGGAAATTAAAAATGCTGCACTGGAATCTATGGCTAACGCTATCCTTTCCCATCGCGATGAATTAAAGAATGAAAACGGAAAGGATATGAAGGCGGGTGAACAGAAAGGTCTATCGAAGGCGATGCTCGACCGCCTGTTGCTTAATGATAAGCGGATAGAGGGAATGGCTTGCGCACTTCGGAAAGTGGCGGCGCTTGATGACCCGGTGGGTGAGATATTTGACGTCCACGTGCGCCCCAATGGGCTTAAAGTTGGACGAATGCGTTGCCCCATCGGCATAATAGGCATTATCTATGAATCTCGCCCGAATGTAACTGCCGATGCAGGGGGACTGTGCATAAAATCGGGCAATGCGGTGATTTTGCGGGGCGGCTCAGAGGCTATTCATTCCAACCGCACCATTGCACGCCTGATGTCGGAGGCGGGGATGTCCACCGGTCTCCCCGATGGCGTCTTGCAGATAATACCCACAACCGAGCGCGCCGCAGTGGATGCGATGCTCAAGGCGAATAAGTTCATTGACCTCATCATCCCGCGCGGAGGCAAGGGTCTCATAGAAAAAGTCACTCGCGACTCTACAATCCCCGTTATTAAACATTACAGCGGGAATTGCTTTATTTATGCCGATGAAACGGCTGACATCGAACGGGCGGTAAACATAATTGTGAATGCAAAGACGCAACGCCCCGGTGTCTGCAATGCCCTTGAGACATTGCTCATTCACAGGAAAATCGCCCCGGCGCTCCTCAAAGCCCTCGCTCCTGCCCTGATAGATAAAGGTGTGGAATTACGCGGCGACACCGATGTATGTAGCTTTGTCCCTACGGCAAAATCCGCTAAAGACACCGACTGGGATACAGAGTATCTCGACCTCATCCTTGCCCTGAAGATTGTGGATTCACCCGATGAGGCAATCCGATTCATAAACGAGCACGGGTCGCACCACACCGATGCTATTCTGACGCGGGATTATGATCGGGCGATGCGGTTTCTAAGGGCGGTTGATTCCGCCTGCGTTTTTGTGAATTGTTCCACACGTTTTTCCGACGGTGGGGAGTTCGGGATGGGCGCGGAGATTGGCATCAGCACAGATAAACTCCACGCACGCGGACCTATGGGGCTGAAAGAACTCACAACGGCAAAATTTATCGTCCTTGGCGAAGGACAGATAAGGACATAGGCTCTTAAGGCACCCACATCTACAACCTTTGGATATGTTGATTTAGTATCAAGTTAAAATCTAATCCGCCGCGGCGGAGACAACTGACAATTAAAAAAGGTAATTGACAAAGTATTGGCACCTGATTTAACAAGGTGCTATGAACTTAA
>CAZGKP010000313.1:0-3838 GCA_964526215.1 uncultured Candidatus Sumerlaeota bacterium | reverse complement strand
ACGATCGTTTCCGTCAAAGACTCACTTTTCCTCTTATCGATCATCGTGATCGTATTGTTGGTTTTTCAGGCAGGGTTTTACCCAATAATACCAACAACAATCTAGCCAAATATATCAATTCACCGGAAACTCCTGTTTATCATAAAGGCAGTATGTTTTTTGGTCTTAATCTAACCAAAAAAAATATCAGAGACAAAGATCAGGCTATTATTGTTGAAGGGGAGTTTGATTTAATCTCTCCATATCAAGCCGGTTTTACCAATATTGTCGCCTTAAAGGACGCCACCGGCAGCCTCGATTACGCCAGCGAGGTTCGTTCGCGCTGCGACATCACCCTCCTGTCCGGCAACGATTCGCTCAATCTCCCGCTCCTCTCCATCGGAGCAAAAGGCTCCATCTCCGTTGCAGCGAATGTGGTTCCGAAACTGGCATCCGAGATGATTGATTCATTTCTCGCAGGAGATACCGAAAGAGCCGAGGAGATTCACAAAAAAATATTTCCCCTTGTAAAGGCGCTCTTCATCGAGACAAATCCGATTCCCGTAAAAGGTGCATTAGAGATGATGGGTATGATAAGTGGCGAGATACGAATGCCCCTCACGCCATTATCCGAGAAAGCGCGTCCCATCTTACGCGAAGAGATGGAAAAACTCGGCTTGATATAAGTAGCACTCGATTTCGGGAGATGCCCCCTTCTGGGCAAAAGTGAAACTTTCCCTGTTGACAACACGCACTTAAATGTCAGAGTTACAAGTAGTGTGACGTTGAGATGCCGGCGGGATAAGAACGGCTATTTCTTTTTCGAGGGGTTGATGCGATATGAGTAAGGCAAAAGGGATTGTGATAGTAGTTGTGGCGGTGATAGTTGTAGCGGTGCTGGCGGTCGGCGGGGCATATCTGGCAACCTCGGCAAAACAAAAAAGGGCGTCTGCCCGGTTAAAGCAGGCGAAAAACCTCCTGGCTAATAATAAAATTGATGACGGGCTTGAACTCTTGCGGGACATTGTCGCTAATTATGCCAAAACAGTATCTGCGCCCGAGGCGACATTCTTGCTCGCCACAACCCTGCGCGAACAAAAAACCGATTCCCACGAGGCGGCTTCTCTCTTTGAACGCATATTAAAGCAATACCCTCAGTCACCCTACGCCAGAAAAGCCCTATACTTCAAGGCACTTGGCTTCCTTGATAAAAGACCATACACTGAAGATACCGAGGCTTTCTTCAAAGACATTATCAGAAAATTGCCCGGGACGCAAACGGCTTACGTTGCCCGCTTTGCCCTCGCACTGGATGACCTTGAAAGCGGAAATCTCCTCGAGGCTAAAAATAAAATGGATGCACTACTTGAACGCCTCCTCCCTGATGAAATCCGCTCACGCCTCGAAGATACGCTCGGTGGCCTCAATTTCCGTATCCTCTTCTCTCCCGAGGCTTACGATAGCGATGAATATTACACCATAAAAAAGGGAGACTATATATACAAACTTGCACAGAAATACAAACTGACCCCCGAACTCCTTATGCGGTGCAACAACATCTCCGACCCCAAACGCATAAGCATCGGACAACGCATCAAAATCCCCCACGTCTCATTTAGCCTCCTGGTGAATAGATACGATAATACCCTCACCCTGCTCTCGAACGGAAAATTCTTCAGGAAATACCCTGTGAGGACTGGCGCTTATGGTGGTCAGACTCCTATTGGTGATTTCAAAATCCAGAACAAAAAGAAAAATCCCCGATGGGTGAATCCCCAAAACCATAAGGTATATCCCCCCGGAGACCCGGAAAATGAACTCGGCACGCGCTGGATGTCCTTTGAGCGAGATATGCTCGGCATACACAGTACAATCAAACCTGAAACGGTGGGCTACTATGCCTCTAACGGTTGTATCGGTATGTATAGAGAGGATGTTGAGGAACTCTACGACCTTATTCCCTTTGGAACGCCTCTCAGGATTGTGGGAAGGATGAATCCCGAAATCATCGAGAAATCAAAAGAACTGGGTTTCCGGAAATAATGCAGAGATAAGTGAAAGCAGGGGGACGCCGACGGCTTTCGGGCACGGACCGATGATGCCTGATTGCAAGACAACTGGCAGTGGCTTATGGCTAAAAAGGATACAACCGGCAGAACTCTTTTATCGAATGCTGACCTGAAGAGACCGTCTGTAAAGATTCTCTACTGGGTGGTGTTCGTTTGCCTTCTCCTGGGTGCCACGACGACCCTTATACCGTTTTTATGGGGAGTCCTTAACGCCCTTAAGACACCCAGGGAGATTTTCGCATTTCCGCCGAAGATTTTCCCCAAACCGCTCTCCAATCCCCTGAAATGGGAGTGGTCGAATTATGCCGAAGCCTGGGGACGCGTAAATTTCCTGAAATATTTCATGAACACCGGTATCCTGGCGATAGGTGTATGGTTTTTTCAGATTCTCCCATCGGCACTGGCAGGTTACGCCATAAGTAAATTCCGCTCGCGCCTGTTCAGGGCAATCGCTTTCTTGTTCTTTGTAACGCTTATGGTGCCGTTCGAGGCAATAATGATTCCTCTATTTCTCACGGTAAAGAATCTGCCTATTTTAGGCATTAACCTGCTTGCCGGGAAATGGGGCGGGGGTTATTTAGCCATTATGCTGCCTGCGGGCGTCAATGCCTTCAATATATTTGTCTTCAAGAGCTTTTTCGACGAGATACCCACAGACCTCATTGAGGCAGCCAGAATAGATGGTGCGGGCGAGCTAAAGATTTTCTTCTGGATTGTCATCCCGCTGTCGCAATCCATTATAGCCGTCCTGACCATCTTTTCATTTATGGGCACGTGGAACGATTTCTTCTGGCCCCTGATAGTGATACAGAACGAAAAGTTCTACACCATAATGCTCAAGATGTATACCTTCTCAATGTCGGCGGTTTCACAAAGCATCATTTTAGCTGCACTGATTATGGCAACCATACCTCCCATCATCCTCTTTCTGATATTCCAGAGACACATAATGCAAGGCATCACGCTGTCCGGGCTGAAATACTGAAATACCTACGCCTATGCGTGAGATTATGTCTTCATACATGAGATTATGTCTCCATACACGAGATTATGTCTTCAATCTCTGCGCCTCGTATGAGAGAAAACATGATAAAGGCAATAGGACAGATTTATTCTTTTCGGGCATACCATAGATAATATGATTGTAAAATGGGTAACAGTTTAGCTCTTTGAAAGAACAATGAATCTGGTTTGCCTGTTGAGCCCGTTTGCCCGTTCAAAGTTCAAAGTTGGACGTTCGATGTTCGACGTTTTCTCCTGAGGGGAATTTAGCCCACTTATCCGCCACAGGCGGATTAAACCAAATGCAGGCTTTGCCTTAATTACGCTATTTTTTTCAAAGAGCTAAATGCATACGTATCTGGCTTATTTCACAAGTGTCCATTGTGTGAAGTGGCGGGGGGCAAAACCGGTGCCGATGCCGGGCGTCCATTCAAGCCAGCCACGTCGTCCACCGCCATCATTGTCGTTTAACAGAAGCGTAAAACCGAACCGTGAACCGCTCTTCATTTTAAGAGGCGAAAGGAGGGTTTTCGGTATTGCCGCCTCATAAATGTATTTGTCTTTTTTGGGGTTTGAGAATGCGAAGCGGATTTCGGGCACAGGGCGATTTTCTTTCCGCATCCCCACATCCCACGACCAGGTCTCAAGCCCTTTTGAGGTCTTTGCCAGACCGTAGAGATATTGCCCCTCGCCGCTTTTGAGGCGTTCCCTTTTGTTTACGGCGTCAAAGGCGAGCTGGAAACTGTCCCCCTCCCAGATAAGCGAGCCTTTGTGCGGCTGGGCGAATA
>CAZGKP010000312.1:3586-3842 GCA_964526215.1 uncultured Candidatus Sumerlaeota bacterium | reverse complement strand
CCTGATAGCGGTTGCTGACAATGTCGCGGGAAAGGCTGGCAAGCATCGGGTCGGAGGAATTGATCAGGCGATTGGCATAATAAACGCAATATTTCTTGGGATAGCGTTCTCGAATGGCTATCAGCGCAAGGGCTTTTTTCAGAGGTGTTTCTCCATTCAGCGCATAATAGCCCAGTAAATAGAACACGCCCCTTGGATTCTTCGCAATATTTTCCTCCAGCCGGACTATCATTCCTTCAATATAAGCCCTGTCAAA
>CAZGKP010000312.1:0-3576 GCA_964526215.1 uncultured Candidatus Sumerlaeota bacterium | reverse complement strand
AATAACGCCTGTTTACGTTCAGGCGCGTTTGGAGGTCGAGGGCAATGCGTTCAAAGGCAATCTGTGCCGGTCGGAGTTTCTTCCATATACCCTGGTACTTGGTCGGCACCGATTTCCCCTGCCGCACACACTCCATAACAACCTGAACATCTTTCTGCCTGACATCCCGGCTTCCCCATTGTTGCTTTATCTGGCCAAAGGTTAGAACGCCCACAGGCAGAATCAGCATAATGTATAACAAGAGGCGTAATTTTCGAAGCGCCCTGTGATTGAGTCTGAGAAGTCTCTTACCCAAGGTGCACAACCCCCTTTTTAGCAAGCTCCTCCAGACCGAGGCAAAACTTGCTATATGCCAGGTCTTGCAGAGAAAACTTCCCCACGAGAGTATGAACCCAGTGCGGCATATACTGGTTAAATTTAACTTCCAGAACACAGAAACCGTTTGGCAAAACGCGATAAGTTCCCCGCCTTTCCTCCAGGTCTTTAGCGGGACTCACTGCGATGTCAAAGTCAAACGTAATGCGCAATCCCCTATCGGTTCTCCCCACTAGGGGTTGACGTTTGTATTCGATAACAAGAAGTGGTGAGAGCCCGAGTAGCATTTGATAGTGGAAGAACTCACCCATCACCGGAGATTTCTTGATACCGTTCAGGAGAAGTGGATTGCGTGAACAAACAATTGCGCTGTATGCCTCGCTTGACAGACGAACCTTGCGTTTGAGGATTCTGTTATTGAATCGTTCCTTAATCTCTAAAAATTTAACCTCCGGGGTTTCTGTATAGGTTCGAATTCTGAACTTCAATCTTCTCAGCACACCCGCCATCTTTTCATAGTAAGCCACATAATACGGAGAATCAAAATAAAGGGTCCTGACTGAGTAAACATTTCGTTTCCCCACTGCGTGTTCATCATAGTGCGTCATTACGGCAACGTCTTTAAACACTGCCACTTTCAGGGCTGCCGGCACAAGATACTTAACTTCAAATCTGGATTGAGCAGGATTTCTCATCAGAGTTCAGTGTTATATTCGCTATGAGGATTTAAGACAGCTTTGCCACATTCGGGCAAACAGCGTCACCGCGCTAACGGGCTGACGGGAATTTGCCCCGAATAGCCCAGGGTCAGGGAATTGAGCACTTCCTTTTCTGATTTCATCAATTCGTTGAAGAGTCTGTGAGGTGCATTTTCCAATTTCAATTGAGGCTTCCGCTCTAGACTGGTAGCAAGAATTAACGCACCAGCCTTCCCTTTGTGGAATCGGGGCTTGAACTTAAAATTGTTGGTTTTCACATCCGGGAGTTTTTCCAACAGACAGTTCTCAAATTCAATCTCCGACCAGGGGTCAAGGGAAGTCTGTATCTTATTGTCCCACACCACACTGTAATAAACTTTTGCCTTTCCTCCGCCAAAGAGGGCTTTCTTTTGATAAGCCGCAATAGCGGTTTTATTATTTATCAAAGTCGTTGAGAGGATGGTCGCATCGGAGAGGTCTTTTACGGCTATCCCCATCACACAGCCCTGAATATAGGTATCAATGACCAGGGAGTTAGAATTCTCTCCGATACTGATACCTTTGTCTCCGCAGTTTACGATAACGTTCCCCATCAAGACAGTTCTGCTTCCCGACAGGTCGATTCCGTCGCCTCCGTTTTCATCAAAGCGACAACGCAAAACAGGGATGTTACTCCAATCCAGGTCAATGGCATCGGAGGGATTATGTTTGAAAACACAATCCTGGATTATGCCGTTTGAATTTTTCAGATTCAGGGCGTCCTCGCCCTTGCCGTCAGAAAATTCGCAATGAATCACATCTGCGGGCGCACTATGGACACTTAACCCGCCGGAAAAGAAAGTATTGGCGAAGGTTGCCTCACTGTGTCCGGTAAATTTCGCCCGGCGAAAAATGCTTTTTTTCTTTAGGGGTCCCACCACTGCCACCCCACCCCACCCCCTGGCTTTATCCAGCGGGAAGAAAGAAACGGGGTTTTTCTCCGTTCCATTAACTTGAAGCAGGGAATAGCTGATTAGTGATGTTTGAGGCGCGAAGCGCAAAGTTGTCCCTGATTCAATAGCCACATGCAGTCCCGCGGGCACGACCACATTATTGTTAAATTCGTAATTCCCCGAAGGGAGCAAGACACCTCCATTATCACCAGGCACGGTCTTAAATTGAGGATTGGCTTCGAGAAATTCCCGTTGCGTTCTCACACGCAAGGCATACTGGTCTACTTCCTTGATATTAGCGAAGGAATCCATGATTCCATCCCATGCCACTGGTTGCCCTGTTACTTTGTTGACAAAGCTGAAATGGAATTTCTCGGGTTGTTTTTGCAATCTTGCCCCGGTAAAAAAGAAGGTTTCTTCGTCTGCCACCGTTTCGGACTTCTTATTAAGTTTTGAATAAATCAATACGTCCCGATCAGGTGAAAAGACGAGGCGCGCAATCCGTTTGTTCTCCTCAAAACTACCACATAGCACGTCGTCATCATCAAGGCGTTGATTTTTATTTTTATCCCAGTAGAACCGATAAGGGGGTGAACCTTTTTTATAAGAGGCGTCAATTTGAATTTCCTCCAGTGCCACAGGGGCAAAAGAGGCATTCCGCATAATCATCATATTGATTTTCTCCGGGGCTTTCTCGTCTACCATAAAAACCCTGGCGAAAGATTTAGTATAGGTTAATTCCCTTTTGAGCAATTTTATGTTATGGGCTAACGTGTCTCGGATACCCCTTATGCGCGATTCAAAGTTTCTAATGTCCTGAACCTTTTTATCGTTTTGTTTAAACCATCGGGTATACTGGGCATCAACGTAATCATAAATCCTCAGGATTCTCTTTCCATCGTCTTTAACCCAGTTCCATAAGACCTTATCCCTCATAGCCCTGTATTCGGGACTTTTCGTAAGGTAAACCTGAAGCCATTGCCCCGGGTATCGTCCACTTACTTCTATACCTCTGGAAATATCATTAGATATTTTTTCAATATTTACGTCCCAGATAATGGGTTCAAATAATCCTGTGGTCTCATCATAATACAAAAACAGATTGTTAAAATCAATGCAATGACGTGTACCCGCCAATATTGCCACTGCTTCTGCCACGGCATATTTTTTTACATTCAAGATTGTCTTCAAATTCTTAAAGGATTTTGCCTCCAGAAGCCGGCTGAGTGCAGCCCGATAAAACGGTTCCCGCTCTTTGTTCTTGATATAATCCTTAAAAATCTCAGGGGAAGATAGTTTACCGTATTGATAGTTTTTTTTGTGACGGAAGGTGGCTTCAAAAGAAATATCGCGTGAACGAAACATCGCCGATTGCGGGCGGGCGCTCGCCTCCAGGAATTCCTTCGATGGCGCCTCTGCTATGTAATACAGACGCCAGATTTTGCTATCGTTTAAGGATAGACGGGCGAAGCCGTCTCGGAATGCTAATAATCCCTCGCTTCGGGCAAGATGAAAACCCAGTGCCTCCATATAAAAGGCTCTGTCGTAAGTAACGATGAAATTCAACGCCCGTATACCGTGAAATAAGTTATTCCTGGGGAAGCGAACACGCCACGATTTATAGGCATCGC
>CAZGKP010000311.1:0-3852 GCA_964526215.1 uncultured Candidatus Sumerlaeota bacterium | reverse complement strand
AAGGAAGGCAAAATGAGCCGGAGAAATATCTCCCCAACACAGCTGGCTAACCGAATCCGTGCGCGCCTCGATTCTGCATACCTTTCCGAGCATCTCCTCGCCCTCCCCTCCACATACTACATCGGCATTTCAACCGTCTGCGACATCCATTGCCCGTATTGCCCCCGACAGTTCTACACGAGCGAGATTGACAATGGCTTTATGGATTTCGATGGCTTTATGAAAATGGCGGACTATTTGAAATACGGTGAAATGGCTTCATTCTTCGGGCTGGGCGAACCTTTCCTTCACCCGCAATTTTTCGACTTCCTTCGTGTGGCTAAAGAAAAGGGCATAAAAATCTCCACAAGCACACACGGTATGAACCTTAAGCCCGACGTGCGCGAAAGACTCGTTGAGATTGGCATAGATGAACTCGTCATCTCTATTGATGGCGCAAAGAAAGAGACGTTTGATTTTTTAAGAGCCGGTGCACGATTTGAAGAGGTGACTGCGAATGTATTAGCCCTCCAGAAATTGAAACAAGAACGCGGGCTGCATAAACCCGTAATCCACATCGCCACCGCCGTCTCGGCACACAATGTAAAAGAACTCGGCGCAATGGTAAAACTGGCGAAAAAACTCGGCGCCGCACGTATTGTTTTCACAGACCTCATCCTTGTGAATCCCGAAAACGCTGTGCTCTCCGTTTCAAAAACGGACGTCTTCCAAGAGAATTATCACCGCGCAGAAGCGCTCGCTGAAAGATATGGCATCGAGATTCTTTACTTTTACCAGAACCCATTTCCGTGGAAAAAGGAGCCGCATCCGCCCGCCGCAAAAGGCAGACGATACACCTGTGCGGACGCCTGGCGCACTTGTATACTTAACTGCTCCGGCGAGATGAAACCTTGTTGCTACTACCCGCAAAATACCGGCAATGTTTTTACCCAGCCACTGCCCGATGTGATAAACAATGAGGCGAATAATTCCTTGCGCCGCCGATTGCT
Organism: uncultured Candidatus Sumerlaeota bacterium; assembly: GCA_964526215.1. Taxonomy (GTDB): domain Bacteria; phylum Sumerlaeota; class Sumerlaeia; order MWCT01; family MWCT01; genus CAZGKP01. The sequence goes on along the minus strand of CAZGKP010000311.1, from coordinate 2,863 downwards.
TGAGGGCGACCCTCCCGAATATTGCATAAACTGCGGGATGCTGACCGAGGCAAATCCCGAAGAGAGCCGCAAGGCTATTGACGATGCAGCGCATTTGCTCAATGAGGCAAAAGTATCTAACTTACTTCACCAAGAGGAGCTAACATCGCTTTCAGACCCTATCTCGCATTATCGCCGACTATTTGAGCACATCTTCAAAACTGGCTAATTGCAGTTAAGATATGAATAGAAATCTCCAACGCCCATATCCGTGCACTCGTATTCGAAATTGCAATTATATACAACGACATAAATTGTGCACATATCTTCTTCACTCTTCATCTTCATCTTCGTCTTCATCTTCGTCTCCATCTTCATCTTCGTATCTTCCTTTTTCCTGTGCCACGCGACGAATTCAATTGCCCGTTTGTAAGCCTCGAGTTTTTTATGCGAAAAGAACATATTTGTTGCGCAGGTAAAGTCTAAAATGAAGATGAAGACGAAGATGAAGATGGAGATGAAGATTTTAAGCGAAACATAAGACGCTGTGGATAGATAGGCATCTTTTGAAAATATAAATTTCGGGAGAAAATAATGGAGCGATATATAGGGCTTGACGTGGGCGAGAGGCGCATCGGCGTTGCGGTGAGCGACCCGCTGGGTATTACGGCGCAACCCCTGGAGGTGGTTCGCCGGGACGGGCAAGGCTCGGAGTGGAAACGCCTCGAGGCTGTTATCAAGCAATATCAACCTGTAAGGGCAATTGTGGGACTACCGGTTAATATGAATGGCACCGAGGGCAAGCAGGCAGAGGCAGCACGTCTCTTTGCCCGAACCTTCTCCAGAAAATTCCCCAGTGTAGCAGTGATTTTTCAGGATGAACGCTTGACGACAGTTGCATCGGAAAAGTTACTTATAAAGGCGGGTGTCCGGCGAGAGAAGCGCCGAAAAAAACGCGACGTTATCGCCGCAACACTTATACTGCAAACCTACCTCGATGCCCGAAGGCAAACGAATTGAGCATTCCGCTCTCTGGCGACCTGCTGTGACAATACTCATAATGGGTAAAGGAAAACCTGTTATTCCCCACGCCAGTACAAGACCTTCGGGTCAACCTCTTTGGACTTATCGGTGCGCTCATCGGATACCACTGCATTAGCCGGGGCGGGAATTAGCAACGGATATTTCTTGAGCGCTTCGGGACCAATAATTATGTCGGTTACGTCTATTGTCGTTTCACGCCAGAGGGAATTATGAACAAACATTTGCCTCTTGGCTTTTTTCGGGTATACATATCCTTCAGTGGTCTTCCCGACTTCCAGGACAGAATAGAATGTTGAACTTTGTCCACTCTTTGAGTCGCATCGAATCTGAGAAGGGATGGGGGAATCATTCCATTCAATTGTTGTAACCATCCCCCCCGGCTCGGATTCAATTTCAAGGCAGTCAAAGGGAGCAGCGGCAGTCTGCCCTCTTTTCTGAAGAATAGGAGGAATCGCCTCCGAAACACTCTTCATACCGCTGAGTCCTTCCCACATCATAATAGCCAGCCCAAATAGCGGAAACCTGAATGCCCCTCCCAGAGCCATTACTCGATAGTTTGGGTCCTGGATTTGGATGCCTCGATACCACTGCCCATTCCGTTTTTGCTCACGTAAAATGGTATAATCAGACAAGAGCGTCACCGACACGGTTGTAGTGCTAATCAAATCGGGGTATAGTCCGACATCAACGGGTTCAGTCAGCCGAGTGCTCTGGAATCGCTCGTTACCCTGCCCATCCGAGACATACAGGCACTCGTTAATAAGGCAATCCTTTCCAAAATCACGAGCTACGTTATAGTCACGAGGTAACCCAACGTCTGATTTCCCATCGTATGTGCCATCAAAGTATGCTTTACGAAGATTTTCAGCAAAGAAGTTCCTATCCGAAATCTTATAGCGGACGGCAAATGGTTGTTTAGAGACATAGCCAGTAGCCTTTTGTATTGTGCTTAATTTAGTGGAAGCATAGGTTAATCTGTTTGAGAATGTGAAAATCAAAATCGGCAATCCAAGCAAGGTAGCCATTTGTAGAATTATACTTCTCATAATATTATGCTCTCCAATCTCTCTCCCGAATCCTCGATAAAATATATTTCTGTAATAATCATACCCTTGCAAAAGAATCAAGCATCAATATGTATCGTTATTTTTCAATCTTTCGCATTTTACAAGCGTGCATTTCTTTACGCCCATTCTGAAATAAGCTACCGGGGTGGTGCGCCAGTTTGGACCAAGCCAGAAATCCTGCCACACCCGCACGTCATCCCATCTGCCGGGTGTGCCCCAGTATTCAACGACAAGCCATACTCGCCTGCTCGGTGGCGGGGAATCGGTGCTGCGAATGAGGCGCCTTCCCGCCAATCTCCTATACGCCAGAGAAAGCCTCGGCGTATCGAGCAGATATTGCGGATACGTCGGCGGGAGGTAAAGCCGCATCGGGAAATATGAAAATTTCCCCGTGTGAATAACGACATCCCCCCTCCTCATTGCCTCTTTTAGATACCGGCTCAAGGGAATCGTTACATCCCTCATATCCACCGAGAGATAAAATATCGTCGAGACAAGCAGGCACAATGCAAGATACACGATGCAGGCGTTTCGCAAAATGCACAAACGCATATCCACAATTCCCCGTGCCAGAATGTAAAATATAAGCGGCAGATATACGATGAGGAATCGCGAATAGAATCGCCCACCGTTAGCGAGATGCCACGCCGTTAGCAAAAAACCCGCTCCCAGCACCGCCACCGTTAACCTGAAGAGTTGCGTCTCTTTTCTCAACCGATACAGACCGAACCCGAACAATGTCAGAATAAATACAAAAAAGATAAACCACCCTG
>CAZGKP010000310.1:0-3854 GCA_964526215.1 uncultured Candidatus Sumerlaeota bacterium | reverse complement strand
TTTAAGATTGACCCTGCCGCTGTCGGCGAATACGACACCGAAGATCCTGTGTATAGATATTACACGAGGACTCAGGAATTCATCGAATTGACACCGGAAGTCATTAAACTTGCCAGCAAGATAGTTGGAAATGAAAAGAATCCTTATTTGAAGGCAAGGGCTATTTACGGCTGGTGTATGAATAATATTGATTACGTCTATCCTCCTGACAGAGGCATAAGATTCTGTCTACCGAGGAGAACCGGAGATTGCGGGTCATACAGTCTCATTTTTGTCAGTTTGTTAAGAGCGGTGGGAATACCTGCAAGGGTCGTAAATGGACACTGGTGCTGCAAAGCCAAGAAGAATTATCATGTCTGGAATGAGTTTTATCTCCCCGGTTATGGCTGGATTCCAGCCGATGCGACAGATGGCAGGATAAACAGGGACAGTCCGGGAAAGTTAGCCGGAAATGGCGACCCGTACTATTTTTTCGGCAATCTTTCAAGCGGTAGATTGATTTCAAGCAAAGGGACATCCACCCAGCTGTATCCCTCGCCACCCTGGCATATATGGGGGCTGGCAGACACAAACCGGAACCCAATTTTCTTTCAGACGGCAGCTACGGTTTATGCCGGAATTACGATAGAAAAACAAAAAGCAACGATTGAGATTATCAGAGGCGACGACATCATCTGGTAGGAGCGTAAAGGAAGAACAAAGGGACGAGGTTTTATGTTTCACCTTACGAATTTTGTCGGAAGTTGACAAAAAATACTGGCAAATGAAAAGGCTTTGGGGAGCAGACACTATAATGAGTTTAATGAAGGACCTACTTTTGCAAATGGATATGGCGTTCCGATGGTCCATCGTTCTATAGATATGATAAGAAGAGACCTTGCATTGAAAACTGACCCGCAATATCTGGGAAGGAAAGTAATTGAAGGAATTTTTGTTCAGGAAGGACAAAAAGTTACCATACCTCTGATTGTGGGCAATCCAATTAAGGAAGATGATTTACTACCCGATGAAAATATGGATTTAATCTTCCACATAACCCTTGTCTGGGATGATTACACTGCATATTATACAAATTATGAAAATATGGGCGGCACTAATAATGACCTGGATGTGGTAGTAACAAGAACCTTACCAGATAAACCCAGAAAATGTTATCTGCCATATATACAGCACCCAAACCTGGCATATCCAAGAATGTGGGATTGCTCCCATCACCCGGGAAGTAAAACAATCACAGTCTCTAAGGATGACTGGGAATCCTTTTGGCAAAAGGTTGTGATAAATGACAATGTGACTTTTGATGAGACATATCGGGAAAACAGAAATCCATCTGACAATGTTGAGGTCGTTCCGGTTAAACTAGGAGATTGGACACAGGATAAATTTGAGGTAACTATTTTTTGCAGGGAATTGATAAGCAGCTGGCAGACATTTAGTGTTGTTGTAGATTACTTTGAAAATCCTGTCTATCCTCCAGAAATCCCGTATGATTATCATACTTCCAAGAGTGGTTATCAGTGCGAAATCCCCGATAATGATTACTGGGAATCCAGAGTGTGTGCCTCGGATACGCAATTATGGAATTATCCTGCGCCGAAGGGCGGTTTTGGTGAAAGTAATCGCTCAAATTACCCCAGAGGCGTGGGGCGCATCTTTCGCACCGGTAAAGTCATTGAGAAATCAGATGAGATATATTTTGCCCCGACGCAAGATAGCCCTGCTGTGGTCTTTAACAACTCCCAGGAAACAACCGTCGCGATGATAACAAAAGACGGTAGCCTCTACCTTAAAGGAAGACTAATCGCAAGTAAACCAATCCTGCAAAATGATAAAGAAGAATTACCACCCAATGTAGATGTCGGTGCAAAAAGTATATATAAACATGTATATTACGATCCTGAAGAAGAATCTTATGTAACTGAATGGTTTGACGGCCCCGGTGATTGGTTATTGGAGCCCCTACCTGAAGCCACCCCAATACCTACATCAACTCCAATCCAGCAAAATCCTCAAAATAAAGAATGGATATTAAAAGACTCGTCTGGAAATATAATTATGATGCTGGACTACCAAACAGGCAATATTAGAATATCGGGAGAATATAAATCTTGGAATGATTCAGTCTTGAATAATCAAGATATCAGAAAATTCATAATAAGAATTTCATCTGACGAAGGGTCGGCTATCTTAATGGTTGACCAGTGGGGAAACCTTTATATGAAGGGAGCACTTTTTGAAAAAGTACTATAAAATAAAAGGATAAAACGTATGAAAAAAGGGGATTTGATATTATTATTTTCATTAATTTATTTGTATTTATCATTTAATTCGTATTCAGAATTGAAATGGGAATGCATTGACTCAGACATAAAAAATTCTCCCATATGCTGGAGTCAAATTGACGCATATTATAACCCAATAAAAGATAGGATATATAAGATTGTAAAAGAATCACATTATATTCACCTTTATAGATTGATAAGTGACTTTTGGGAGAAAAGAACTCTTCATACGGATGAAGAACAATTTATACCACTTGATTCTGGGACTCTATTTAATGAGGAAGAAGGTATGGGAGGATTTCCATTTGTTAGCCCAGATATAATGAATTATATGGAAAATAATATAGTGAGCCAGAAATCAAAAGACTCTCATATCTGGTCTGAGGTATTCTATATGACAGTTAATCTTCAACCAGGGCATTTCATAGTCACATATAATACTGCTGAAGAAATTGTTATAGGCTGTCATTCACAACCAGATTCTCATTTAATATCGTTTGATGGATATAAGATGTCGGATGTTGACTGTCTTTGGGAAAGCGATTGGTCTGCGGCGCCAATGGTGTGGGATGAAAGACGTAATGTCGTTGTGAAATACGGCGAGGGAGATTTTGGCGTGGATTATTTTGATTATATTGAGGACTGTTATTATGATACCGGAGACAGCCGTCTTCGCGAATGGGACGGCACCACGTGGACCCTGCGGCTCGATATCCCCGAACCGCATCCACCTAAGTGTATGCAACGAATGGTTTACGACGAAGCAAGAGGTGTTGTCGTCCTGGTGCACATCCTCGGTGAAACGTGGGAATATGATGGAAAACGATGGACAAATTTGACCGACCATGTGGGGTCTATCCCCTCCGCTTATCGCCCACAGATTGTATATGATACCGCGCATGGTCATGTAACTTTATTGCGAGCACTACACCCGGGCAAATTCGTCCTCCAGCTCTGGGATTTGGAAGACGATGCTACGACACAAACTTATAGTCGGCGGAATGTGATGCAGGAAGGTTGCGAATTGCGAACCTGGGGCGATACCGGCGTGGATTGCGCCTTTACTTCCTCTACGAAATGGTCTCGCATTATCGTTGTCAAAACTCAGGATGGTTCTGCACCCGATATGGTGCGCGATAACCCGACTTCTAATATCCTTGCAAGTGATGTCCTATGGGAGATAAAAACCGACCGTCCCCCCGATGTGTACGCCGCTCAAACTACCGGCACTCTCGTCTCTATCTCTTATACAAACGAAATGACCGATAGGATATGTTCATCAACGCAAAGTTTGCGTTTATGCGTTGCGAGACCGATTGAGCCAATCGGTGTGCCCATCTGCGCAACGAAAAAGAACAGCCAGCGTGCATTCGGTGAGTGGGAAATTTTGCCCGAGATAGACCACCCGCCCGCCCCGGGGGAGTTCGGTGCATACAATGATATTGCGGGGCACAGATTCATTTTCCGCACAACGATGCAGCCTCCATTTTATGGTTCGCCAGCAGGCGCGCCGAGGGAGGACGGCAAATCCGCATCGTTATGTTATGCAATTATCACCAGCGCCCCCGATTA
>CAZGKP010000309.1:0-3865 GCA_964526215.1 uncultured Candidatus Sumerlaeota bacterium | reverse complement strand
ACGGAGACAGAGAAAGCCCTCGCATTTTTCTGGTTCTTCGTCAGACACAGCCGACACAAGTATCCCCGACCACCCGAAACCGCCGACCCTATTACGTTCTTCAACTCTTACGGCGTCGGGGATTGTGTATATCAAACAAAGGTATTTCGAGCTACTGCGGCATTCGCTGGCTGGGGGTTCAGAAATTCTGCTGCCTTTAACCACTGTGTCGGCGAATATTTCTTTGAGGGGGAATTCCATCACCTCGATTCTGATATTCAAGTATATTACCTCGACAGGGATAACGAAACCGTTGTTGATAGTCAGGCAATACGCCGTGACCCATATCTTATAAAGCGCACTGTTCACTACAGCGCTTATGATTCACCGATGTATGAGAATCCATTCATAAGTTGGTGGTCACGTCCCGAAAAGGTGGCGGCTATGTATCACCTACCCGGTCCTCGCGGCAAACCGACATTCTTCAAACCGAAATATTCCTCGTTGTAACACCCGACCCCGATGCGCCAAACCTGAATTGCCGTTATTACCGCGTGATTGCCGTGGATAAATATGGGGCAAGGAGCGCACCCTCGGAATTTATCACGCTGCCGGAGGGCTTTCTCGTCTCTTCGCGAAAGATCAAATATATCAAGGGGAAACCTTTCAATTATCAGCCTCGAATCTTGTGCTCGCTTGGGAAAATCTCGACAAAGATGCCTTATTTTATCGGGCTGTGGAAAAAGCCGGAGTATCATTTTGAGGCACAGAATCTCCCAGCCGGCATCCGGTTGAATGAGAAAACGGGGCGGATTACGGGCACGCCCCGGCTCTCTCCCGGACAGAGAAGTTTTTCCTTCACCCTCCGGGTGCTTTCCGGCAGAAAATCCCTCTCGAAGAATAAAATTGAAGTCGAGATGGAGTAATTCTACAAATAAATATCCCGAAAATTTATTTTTGACAGGATGACGCAGATTGACACAGATGTCTTTTATCCGTGAAATCCGTGCAATCCTGTCTAACGATTAAAACCTTTTCCATCCTTCTGGGAGAGGCGATAGCCTCATGAAAACTGTTTAGAATGTTTTACTCTGGGGTGAAAGATTAGGGGGAAAATATCCTGAATAATCCCGGAATTGTGGGTGCAGCGGGGCGTTATTCTTCATCGGGAAAAAGGATTCGCTTTTTGAAACGGGGGGCAATCTCTATTGCCTTCTTAAGCATAACTGTGGAGAGGGACTTCTTGCCGAGTTTTTCGTAGACCCTGGCGAGGTCAAAATACAGAGGTGCGCTGTGCTTCTCCAGCTTAAGGGCATTCTCAAGGGATTTTGCGGCATCCGGGAAATCGCCCTTGAGTAGATAAATCTGACCGAGGCGATGCAAGAGATTGGCATCAAGCGGGGTGGAGGGTCGTGCCTGCTCGAGGAGGTGAATGGCACGCCCGTATTCTTTTCGCGAGGCAAAAAGACTGGCAAGGCGCTTTGCGGCTTTTACGTTGGTGGGGTCAATCCTGATAGCCTCTTCGAGGGCGGATTCATATTCGCGGGTTTTGCCTTTGCGGGCTGCAAAAAGGGCTTTTATGAAATATGCCCGGGAGTCTGGCTTTGACAATTCAAAAAGATGGGCAAGGGATTTTTGAGCCTCTTCAAGTGTGCCTGAATCTATCAATGCTACTGTTTTTTCCTCGAGGGCATCACGGAAATCAGCCTTCACAGAAAGGGAGCGATTAAAGGCATCAATAGCGGCAATGTTCTGTCCTTCTGCCAGGGCACGCATACCGTCGTAATAATGCATAGCCGCCAGGTCGCCCTCGAAGTTTGCGAGGTCGGATAGGTAAGTGTAAATCAGCGGGACATCGGGTTTTAGTTTCAGACTCTTAAGGAAGATCTGGCGAGCCTTTTTGAGTGCGGGGTCATTTTTCAATTTTTGTGCACGCATCGGGTCGTCTTTACGTGCGGCGAAATGCCTTGCTGCCCGATGATACGCCTTTTCTGCCTCGCGGCGGTAGGTCTCGGCAAGAAGGGCGGGATTTGTTTCCGGGTATTCGATAAAGTTTATTATACGGACACTATTTATGTGCAAGAGCATAATGCCTGCGGCAGCCACCGCGACTGCTGCGAGCCAGAACGGAAGGATTTTTCGGAGCGGGCTCCCGGGGGCTGATGAAGGCATATTTGGGCTCTGGTGATGTTTTGCTTCCGTCAATAGCCTGTGCTCCCGATTTTCTGGGATGGGTCTCTTAAAATGTATTTTGTGACTGAGTCTGATTGTCAGAATCAAAAACCTGGTAAAAAATTACACAATAGGTAATTTCCTACCTCTTACCTCTACTTCTGCCCCTGTTGCTTAATCGAAGCGAATCTGCGCATCTTTCAAGATGGGTTTATATTTTTCCCAGCCGTAAAAATCGGCGCGCCACTGGAGGTATCTGGTCTGAATTTTCCATATATCGCTCTTATCACCGGGGTTGATTGTGTGCCAATCTCCCCAGGTGAAACCGCCTTTTTTATCCGGCGTGCCAAAGCGATATGCATATTCCATCCTTGTGAACCTTTCAAGAGTTGTGTTGAAATCGAGGGAGAATTTTTTGCTGACATAGTGCCTGGGGATCTGGAGTATCGCTGATTTATACTGGCTTTGGATGGGGACTATCTCAAGGTGATTGACGATGGTCCAGAAGTGCTCGCTAACGTCATCAACCGTAACATCGAGGAATCGGTCAATCAGGTCGTAGCGACCAAGGAGGTAACGAAGAGTTATGAAGGGGCTTTTCTTCTTCGAGAAATCGTATGTCTCAAATTGAGACTCATTTTCTACTTTTAGTCGGACTTTAGAAGCGGGGAAGTCAAAGTAGTCTCCGATGGTCTGGACATATACGTAGACGTCGCACATAGTGGTATTGACCTCAGGGGGCAGTGGGAAGCTGAAGCGGATGGGGGGTGCGTTCTCGAAGGGGGAAGATGCGAGCCACTTTTTGCGAAGCGTCCACTGATTGTTGCGCTTTTCGGGGACTCCCGGTCGCTCCTGGGGAGCACCGTCAACCACATACTTTGAATCCACGTCAAAGCGATAACCGTGAGAGTCGTCAAAATTGGTAGGACGGAGCCGGAGGAGTGGATTGAGCTCGAGTTCGTGCTGTGTGCCTCGCGCAAAGATATTTCGGAAGGAATAAGCCTGTTTACCAGCCGGGGTGAGATTCTGTAGATAATCAACCGTATCAAATGTAAATTCGGCTTCATTATCACCCCGATAGTTTTCCTCGACGAGGTAAGTGGAGTTGACCTTGATGCGGAAGTGATTGCGCCCCGGACGGACTCGCCATTTCGTTTTGAGGTCAACAGATTGGTGGGGGGCAAGGGCGGCGACCCTGATTGCTTCACAGCAGGATTGAGGACGCAGGTTAATGCCCCACTCCTCAAAGGCAATATCAAATGCGCCAGCGGCAAGGTCGGTGGTGTTTTTCACCGAAAAGGAGATGTCAATTATGTCTCCCTTGCGAAGGGTCTTGCGGGAAAATTTGACCGACTCTTTGTCAAGAACGAGATTGGTGTGTTTGTGGATTACGAGGGGAGCCTTTGCCACATTGTTATTGAAATCCGCCTCATTGAAGGCGCGTGTGCTATTTGCCACGACGTAAATCATTTTCTTACCCGGAAACCGGTCGTAGTCCCAGCGTATCCTGACCCTCTTTTCCTTACCCGGACGAAGTAATTTCACCCTCACATTATCGGTGGTGAAGAATGGCTTCAGAAGTTTTTCAGGTTTCCAGGGCTCGTCCCTGAACGCCTGGACCATAAAGTTCCTCGCCACCTGTCCACCTATATTCTTCACGGTGGCGTTAATGAAAACCGTTTCACCGCTCAAGAAATGCTTACTCTCAAAGGAG
>CAZGKP010000308.1:0-3881 GCA_964526215.1 uncultured Candidatus Sumerlaeota bacterium | reverse complement strand
CGTCCACCAGAGTTGTTTGACATTTTTAGGTGGGAATTTTTGAGTGCGCCAGGCGGGGAAGACATTCATATAGGCGTGAATCTGCACGCCGGTGGTATGAGCCGCATCGATGGCGGTCTGGAGTGGGTCCCAGCCCGGGTCTTCGCCGGTGGTTTCAGGCGAATTGCTCGTCAGCTCAAAAGCCCAGGGCTCGATCTTTGACTTATAGAAAACCGTCCCGTTCCCACGCACCTGAAAGAGTATCTGGTTGAACCCATACCGCGCTACGTTGCTGATAATTTTCTTCACATCTTCTGGCGATTTGTAATCAAAGCGCGTAACCCAGATAGCACGCCCCTCGGTCTTTACCTCTTGCTCTGCTCCTATTGTTGCAAATGCCCCAACAAATAAATTCCCCAAAAGCATCCACAAAAATTTTCGCTTCATAAGTGATTCTCCTCTCTATAAAAGTCAGGTTACATTGAATTGTGCGGCGATAAAATCTGAATATTTATTGAGCACAATGACGTGATGTCCCACCGCCACGAGAAATACATAGTCAAAACGCTTCAGTGCCTGCAATACAAAATGCTCGGACTCAAAGCGCGGGACTATGAGGGCGGTTTTATTCTGCTTCAGGCGGATGAGGATAGATTCTCCCGAGGGGTCGAGGATGCGATAGGGACCTTCCGTTGCTTCATACAATTCCGCCTCCCGCAAGAGTGCGATGAGCTGCTCTTGAGGCAGGAGCGAACTGGCGGGGTTAATGTCGAATTTCTTACCCATAATTTCTGGCACCTTTGATGCGGGTGCTGCCTGGCTCGGCTTCTGGGCGATATCCTTTTTTCTCTCATCGGTGTGTTTTTCGGCAGTTAGATTTTTGGTAAATTCAAGCCGGAATTCCTGCTCGAATGCCTGAAGTGCCTGTGTCTCCTGGCGTTTCTGCTCTCGAATCCCCCGCATCACCCACACAATCGTCCCGATGATAAGGGCAACAACCGCGCCCAGCGTCAGAATGGAAACAATCAGGTCGGCGGAGACATTCATTTCAACGGAATACCCGTCAGCGGAATCTCTTTACTCAAAATCCCGAATGGGGTTAATGGGATTTTCAGGGGCAGAGGTAAATCGCTCTTACGAACCCTGGGGTAGATTTTCCGGATAGCAATGCGTTTTTTGAGCCGCCGTGAATCCGCGTCATCTACAATAGTCCGCAGCATCCCAGCATCTATAATCCCGGCGATGTTGGCAATCTTTGGCAAACGCACAAGTATCTGTTCGAGGTCTTCGGTCATCTGAATTTGATTTTGCGAGAGGTGCTGGAGCGCCGTAATGCAATATGCCCAGCGGACATAGTCAGAGGGCGCGAATCTCTCGCGTAGATTTTCAGCCGAGAGTTTTTTCCAGCGCCCCTCAAGTAGTTTTCCCCTCTTGCCGGTGAGCGAGATTGCATCTATGCGCACGCGCTGGAAGGCATTGAAGTCATCCAGCACAATCGCCTTTCTCTCGAGTTCCACATTAAAGCCCTCTTTAAGCATATCCTCATCGAGGATTCTGTCAATGCGGACGATGAGGCGTTTGTGTTCAACCTCGGCGGCACTCTTTGAAAGCGGCATACTGATGAATTTTGCTGCCTCTCTTAAAGAAAGCACTTTATTCAAATTCTGCGGCTGGGTAAAGATGGAGAGATTCTCGCCCACCTTTCCATATGTCTGCGTGAGGCTCTGGATGCCGGTTGTTATGTCATCCATACTCTTGCTGATATGGGAAAGGGCAGGAGAGATTGATTCGGCAAGTTCATCCTGAAATGTTTGAAGGCGGTGAGCAATTCCGCGTAACTCCTTCAAAAGCGTAGATAGATTGGACATTGCATCATTCACGGGTTCATACAATTTAGCCTCGATGAGTTCGGTTCGGGTTGCGGCGTCAAGATTCCGCCCAACAGCCTGAAAGCCCGCAACGGTGCGCTGGAGCTCGGCTGTGGCGGATGTGAGACGCCCGGAAAATTCAACCATATTCACTGCGGCTTCGGCTATGCTTGCCTGTATGCGACTTAAAGGAGCGAAGATGCGTTCATCAATCCGTTCCGGCGACGTAATCGCCTCGATATTCTTCTCAATCTGAACAAGGTGATTAAGGACTTCATCGAGGTGTGGAAGGCTTTTCTTCCTGGTGCGCTCGACAACTTTTTTAGCGGGTCGCACATTGTTATAGAAAACAAGGGCAAGGAAAACAATCACCGCCCAGCAAAGTATAATCACACTGACATCCTTGAAGCGGGCGATGAAGTCCTTATCAGGTTTTTCCACCATTCAGAGACGCCTCCTTACGACGTCCTCTCACATCACATATCGAAGTATATCGAGGCAACGGTGTGTTAATCAATCAAAAACGGTCACCGCAGCTCAGACTTTGTCCTGGCAGGTTTTGTCCAATCCTCTATCTGGAGGCCATCAACATACTGAAAATGCACATCACCGCTCACGAGAATCAAACAATACGCTCGTGCAACAGCCGCAATCCAGATGTCATTGGCAGGAATCGGTTTGCCCTTCTGGACGAGGATAGTAAGGATCGCGGCATATTCCCTGGCAACCTCTGAAGTTACAGGTAGTATTTCAGCAATATTAAGCAGAAATTGTTGGTAAAGGGTTCGGAGTTCTCTCTGGCGACGTTCACCAGTAGCCTGGAGGATGCCTGCCAATAATTCTCCCTGTGTAATTGCCGAAGTTAGCACCTCTGAGCCAGCGGGAAGACTTCGAAAACGTCTTACAACCTCGGGATGCCTGCGTTGAAGATAGCTGCAATGGTCTGTATCCAATAGGTATCTCATAACTGCTTTTGCTCCCACATATCCCAATCAATCCTGCGTACCTTACCCCGAACAACTCTCAAGATTGCCTCTGCCTCCTCTTCGCTCAAAGTTCCTGCCAGTTGAAGCCACGCCTCAGGAGAATTCTTATGCGGTGTAGTCTCCGGCATAATCGTTACTTCCACCCTTGTCCCCTCTGCAAAGGGGAGTGTCTCATCCAGTTCAATCACCTTACCTTTGGCTGTGCCTTTATAATCCATATCTTACCGCTCCTTCATAAAATCCATTATTTCAAGAAACAAGATAGAACAATTACGATTATGATTATGATTTATTGATATTATTTCAATCTTTTTAAGGTGCAATATCGGGTTCGATGGGCACGCCGTTCACCGCTCCCGAGTCGAGGGCTTGCTTTTCGGCATCGTTTGGGTCGGGTTTCTGATTCTGGACAATCATCCCTACACCCTTTTTGAGAAAGAATGTATTATTTGCCATTGTGATTGTTTGCCCCGCTGCTGTGGCGGTGATGTCAACCGTAACTCGGAGCACTTTGGTAAATGTCCCTAAGGGTGTGGAGACTTCCGGAACGAAATCTACATATCTAAGGGTTGAGGTTATGGACACAGGTACTGTTTGCTCACCTATTGGGAATGGGAACACTACTTTGATAGTTCCTGCTCCGGTGTCCGTAATCTCCTGACCAGTCGTCAAACCATCTGTGCCAAAGAGGATGGGATTTGTCAAGATGACGTCCTGCTCTGGTATATACGGTGGGTCTTTTTCAGGGATTCCGCCCTCGTGGTATCCATAGAAATAGAGCTCGCCGTTGGGCTCGAGGAGCCAGAAGTCCACGTCCTGATTCCGTTCATCGTCAGGCTCATCAGTATCGGTTTTAATCTTCGTTGCCTCTTTTCCTCCATCCACAGTTATGGTGCCATCCAGGACAGTCCATTTGAAATTATCTTCCGGCGAGCCATTTTCAATGGCGATGTAGTGCCACCAGGAGTTATGGGTGAGGATGAAGTAATCCCTGAGGTTGAATGTGGCTGGGGTGGGAGTGGGAGGCGGAGGGTGCGGTGGTGGGGGG
>CAZGKP010000307.1:0-3887 GCA_964526215.1 uncultured Candidatus Sumerlaeota bacterium | reverse complement strand
GTTATTTATGTTATGACGGGGGATGATGGTGTAGTGAAAAGCCCTGATTGATTTGATAGCTTTGCAAAGGTGCGCCCTTTCTCCCCCTCACCCCTCTTCTTTTATTGACACTGTTCCCGACAGGAAATATCGTTTTAACGGTTGAGGTTTGAGTCAAACTGGCAAAAGGGAAAATTTATGAAATTTGTAACAAAACTTCTTAAGGGAAATGAGGCGGTGGGGGAGGGTGCAATTCTCGCCGGATGCCGTTACTATTTTGGTTATCCCATAACGCCGCAGAATGAACTTACTGAATATATGTCGCGCAATATGCCTGCAAGTGGCGGCACTTTCATCCAGAGCGAAAGCGAGCTCGCCGCAATCAATATGGTGCTTGGTGCAGCAGCTGCCGGTGCACGCGCTATGACTACATCCTCTTCTCCCGGCATCAGCCTTATGCAGGAGGGGATTTCATACATCGCAGGGATGGAACTGCCCGTGGTCATTGTGAATGTAGTGCGGGGCGGACCGGGTCTGGGGGGCATTGGTCCGGCACAATCGGATTACTTTCAGGCAGTCAAAGGAGGCGGGCATGGCGACTATCGCACAATCGTGCTCGCACCACATACCGTTCAGGAGATGCTGGAATTCACTATCCTTGCATTCGACCTCGCCGATAAATACCGCAATCCGGCTCTCGTCCTTGCCGATGGACTTCTGGGGCAGATGTCTGAAGCCGTAAATGTCCCGGTTGATTACAAACCCCGGCTCGTGAAAAAGGATTGGGCACTTGATGGTTGCAAGGGGCGACCACCACGACAGATAAAATCACTCCTCCTCGACCCTGAACAACTCGAACAACACAACATTCATCTGGCAAAGAAATATGCCGATATGGAGCGAAATGAGGCGCGTTTTGAGACCTTCAAAACGCGCAGTGCAGACATCCTCCTCGTAGCTTATGGGACGTCCGGCAGGATATGCAAGGCGGTAGTTGAGATGGGACGCGCCGAGGGTATCAAGGTCGGACTTTTCCGCCCCATAGCACTTTATCCGTTTGCAGAGAAGGCGCTGCGAAGATTGGCAAGGCAGGCAAAAGCCGTCCTCGTTGCCGAGCTTAGTATGGGGCAGTTAGTGGAGGATGTGCGTCGGATTGTCGGCGATAACGTGCCGGTTCATTTCAAAGGGAGAGTAGGGGGAGTAGTCTTTTCACCCGAAGAGATTTTCCGAGAGGTAAGAAAGATTGCACATAAGTGCGCTGAGAGAGGTTGACCCGTTGAGCCCGTTAGCCCGTTGGGAGTTCAAAGTTCGATGTTTCCGCCTGTGTCGGATTTAGATTTTTCCACTGCCACATATAACTCTTTCAAGTGGCAACACTATTACCATAATTATAGGATAGGGGAAGTCAGATGAAAACAAAGGTTCTATTCAAGAGAGCCGAGAGTCTTACGTCTACGCCATTCCATTACTGTCCCGGTTGCGGGCACAGTATCGTTCACAGACTCGTTGCGGAGGTGATAGACGACCTGGGTGCGCGCGAACGCACCCTTGCAGTCGCTCCGGTTGGATGTGCGGTCTTCGCATACAATTATTTCAATTTTGATTGCTCGGAGGCGCCACACGGACGGACACCCGCAGTGGCAACCGGTATGAAGCGGGTTCATCCGGGGCATCTGGTATTTTCCTATCAGGGTGATGGCGACCTTGCCGCAATCGGCACGGCAGAGATTATCCATTGTGCCAATCGGGGCGAAAACATAACTGTCATATTCGTCAATAATGGTATTTACGGAATGACAGGCGGACAGATGGCTCCCACAACTTTGCTTCATCAGCGCAGTACTACCACAGTGGATGGGCGTGAAGCTGCCTTCGCCGGTTATCCGTTGAAGATCACCGAGATGCTTGCAATTCCCCTGGGCAGTGCATTTCTTGCGCGAGGCGCGGTGAACTCACCCAAAAATATCCGCATCACGAAACGTTACATAAAGAAGGCATTTCAAATTCAACAAGAGAGGCGTGGATTTTCGTTAGTGGAGATTCTCGCCGCCTGCCCGATTAACTGGCGGCTCTCCCCCGTTGAGGCAAATCGCCACATCGAAGAAATTGTGATGAAGGAATACCCTTTAGGCATCATCAAAGACATAACTGTCTCTCCGAAAGCATCGCCTGAAGGGAAGTGAAAAAAGTGGAGTGAGGTGCTCACCATAAGTTAAAGAGCGCCGCCTCGGGTGGGGGATAAAAAATAGGGGGGCATTTTTGCCCCCCTTTTTCGCGTTTTCCAATATGTTATATCGCTCAGGGCATCTGGTCGGCAGGGATTGCGCCGACTGATACAGAGCACAGTCCAATTGTGCCGTCGGGCGAATCGGTATCGGCAAAGTTGACAATGTCGAAGGCGAGGTTCAAACCAGAACCGGCTAATTCTGGTGGCGAGACGTAATAGAGGGTATATGTCTTGCCGAGACCATCGGGCGAATTATCGCCTTCTGTATTGCTGGAAATCCTCTTCACGACAATCAGGCGAGAGGCGTCGTCAGCGGCACGGATGCGGATGCCCGGCACACTGGCGGTGTCTGCCTGGTCTGAATAGATTTCCCAGGTGATGGCATAAACCGTATCAGCCTCCATAGGCACAACGCCACCGGGCGAAATCCAGGAACCATAAGTATCGCTATTATTGGTTGCCTTGAGGGCGAGGGCATCCACTTCAGGTGAAGCAATTGCCTGTGGTGGAGTGAAGTAATCAGAGATGAATTGAGTTATCCAGCCCTGGTCGCCGCTTGTAAAGTCAAAGGATACCACCTGCGTAGCCTCCGGGAGGCTTCCCTCCGGTAGTGCCTCTATCTTTGTCCAGTCGAGGCTGACGGTCGCATTTGACTCATCACCAGTGTCGAGGTTGACGAGGTCGAAAGAAACGTAGAGGTCATCTTCACCTTCGGGGAGACAACTCTCCTGCGCAGGCAGGGTGAAATAGAGCGTGTAAATACGTCCATCAGGTCCCGGAGAGACCTCTCCTCCTCCCGAGCTATGGATAACGAGTGCATCGCATTGTTGCTCATTCTGACTGTTTATGCGGAGGCGGATGGAGGGGACCGTAGATGGATCGGTTACGTCGCTGGAGACTGCAAAGGTGGCTTTGTAAATCACGCCGGCTTCAACCGGGACAGCGTCTCCGGGGCTGTGCCAGTAACCGAATGTATTTGTGTTGTCATAGCACGTAAGCCCGATGCGTCCATTTATGCGGGATGCTACAGGCTCATTGTATACGCCGGGTGCACCTGCGGACTCCCAGTTTTCATCGCTTGAATCGAAATCGCCCTGGAACATAATCCCTTCTTCGGGTTCAGGTTCAGGTTGTCCGAGCGGGACGAGGATGAAGGAGACCCTTGTTTCGCTCAACGGACGGACGCGTGCACGCTTTATGCCACTGGAGTAACCTTCTTTGTGCGCAGCGACAACGTATAAACCGGGCGCAAGATTGTCCACGACATATCTGCCGGTGTCATCGGTTACTGCCCTGCCAGCAGGAATGAGGATTTCTTCATCGGTAAGGATGTGGCGGATGCGGAATACAACGATATGGGCGTCTCCGAGTGGCCTGAGAACAGGACGCTCGCCAGCGGTCGTGGGTCTATCCACCGTCATCACACGTCCAAAGATAATGCCAGTAGTTGGGCTATCACGCCGCTCAAGGATGAAATCAATCCTCGTGGTCTGAAAAGGTCGCACGTCACCCTCATCGTGTCCCGGGTAGAATCCGCGCGCCTGTGCTATGACCAGATAATGCCCCGGGTGGAGATAGTCAAATCGGTAAAAGCCGAACTCATCCGTGGCGGTGCGTCTTACCGGATAGTCTCCCAGCATTTCACCCGGGACGTTTCTGAGCCGAATTGCCTGAAGGTGTG
>CAZGKP010000306.1:0-3889 GCA_964526215.1 uncultured Candidatus Sumerlaeota bacterium | reverse complement strand
TGCAAGAAACTATTGCCGCAGCCGAACTTTTCTATTCGCCATTCTCAATTCATCATTCTTAATTCACTATTCATAATTCACTATTCCCAATTCCCATTTCCCGCTGTCCCAGAAGTCGCCCGTATAATGTAAGATATTGTTCAGTGGTATTGGTGAGGTCAAAGTATTTTTTTACACGCTTGCGTCCTGCCTTACCGAATGAGCGGCGCTTTTCGGGGTCATCAAAGAGAGCGATTATCTTATTGGCAAGCGCACGTGGGTCTCGCGGCGGAACGAGATAACCGCACTCACCATCCCGCACCAGTTCAGGGAGTCCACCCACATTGCTGGCTACAACCGGCACCTCACAGGATAGTGCCTCTGCCGCTGTTAGCCCGAACGATTCGGTCAGGCTGGGTTGAACCAGCACATCCATAGCCGCCACGATGCGGCGTGTGAGTGCGGTAAGTCGCCCCAGAAACTTCACGCGTCCAGCATAACGCATCTGTTTCACCTCCGCCTCCATCTCCTGGCGGAGTGCCCCCTCACCCACGACAACCACCAGTGTCTCTGGATACTTCTCGAAGACAAATGGCAATGCCTTTATGAAGTAACGCAATCCCTTCATCTCGATTAGATTGCCGACGAGACCTATCGCGAAGCGCACCGGTTTATCTGTGATGTAACTGCGCAATTTATCCCGCTCAAAACCCGTGACAGGGACAAAGTATTCGGTGTCAACGCCATTATATATGCGGACTATTTTCTGCGCTGGGACTCCATTTTCAATCAGGGATTTTTTTACAAAGTCAGACACAGCGATTATGGCGGCTGTATAATGGGTGGTGTGTAGATAAAGCCACTTTACCAGTTGCCTCACGAGTTTGCCTCGGTGTTCCCAGGCGTGGATTCCGTGCTCTGTGGAAACAATAACCGGAGTGTGCGCGGCGCGTGCAGCGATGCGACCAATTAAGTCTGCACGCAGGATATTTGTGTGAATAACGT
The DNA here is from genome assembly GCA_964526215.1 of uncultured Candidatus Sumerlaeota bacterium. Taxonomy (GTDB): domain Bacteria; phylum Sumerlaeota; class Sumerlaeia; order MWCT01; family MWCT01; genus CAZGKP01. The sequence goes on along the minus strand of CAZGKP010000306.1, from coordinate 2,905 downwards.
CAAAGCCTCTATCAGTTATGAATTTCTTGAGGGCGATATAACGTGGCAGGTCGAGTGCGCTGCGCATAGCGATGAGGTGCGTGGGGATGTTCGCGGAGGTGAAACGTTCCTCGAGGGGACCGCCCCGCGAGAGTGCAGTGCTGGCGACCTCCATACCCGGTTGCAACGACATACGCGAAGCTATCTGTGCAGTGAGCAAACCTGGGCCATCTTCCTCGTATGCATTCAGTAAAAACAAAATCTTCAACTTCAATCACCTTAACAGGAAATTATGATTTGCCGCTATGAATCCAGAAATATGCCGGTAGTGGATAAACATAGAACGTCCAATTTTTTAACCGACACAACGGGCAAACCAGAACCATCGTTTTTCCAATCCCGTAGATTATGACTTTTTTTACATTTGCCTTTCGGATTGACACATCAAAGAAGCCACCTTTACTAATATAATATTATTCAGATTTGTCAAACGAATAAGAGTTTTGGTGCCGTTCAATTACTGTAAGTTATTTAGTGATTTGGGAAAATTATTCTTGACTTCTGCGGGGTGTGCAACATAATTAGTTTCGATTTATTTATTGTGATTGGGAAAATACTATAAAAAGAAATTCCCCTTGGATGCCGGGAAATCGGTGCGAAGCCGATGCGAACCCGTCGCTGTAAACGGGGACGAAAACCCCAGATATGCCACTGTTCGCTACACGTGGATGGGAAGGCGGGGTGAGTAGGGCGATCCGTAAGCCAGAAGACCGATCCGGGAGGGACTTCACATTCACTTCTTCGGTGGTAAGAAGGTGAAGGTTTTACGGGCAACCTCCCCTCTTTTAGGCGAAGAGGGGATTTTTTTATCCCCTCTTGGCTGGCGGGAAGGACGCCGTTGCCTCTTTTTTTTCCATAATATCTTTATGGAGGTGCTATTATAAAGCACAAAGTGTCTCTCGCTCTATTGATGGCGGTGCTCGCCATCGCAACGGCATCGGCGCAAACCATCTCGTTTGTGGAGGTGCCTCCCGGCTATGAAGCCGGCTCTATTGACCTCGGCGATGGGTTTACGGGAGCCCTTGCCGCAGACCCCGCAAATCCCGACATCATCTATGCATCCGTCGGCTACTACCAACACAACTATGTGGTGAAGGTTGACCTCTCGGATTCGTCGGTTACGACCGTGGCATCGGGTTGGTTCGGTTCAATCGGCGGACTTGCCATCCCCGCCCCTCACCAGCTCATCATCGTGGACAACGATGACTACACGACAAATGCCATCCCCGGCGAAACTTTCCTCATCTGTACCGACAAAAACACGGACGGCGACTTTGACGACCCTGGCGAGATTGAAGAACTCATTTCGCCCATACTGGTTGATTGGACATCATTCACGGGTGCACAGGCACGCATCGCCCCTTCGGGAGACCCGTCCAATATTCCTTCCGGCTCGCTCCTTTTTCAGAATGCCGACGGGGGCACAAAAGCCGACCTGTTTGTCGTAACCGACCCAACGTCAAACACAACGGCGGCGTATCGCCCCAGCGGTGCAGCATATTTCACAGGCTTTGACTATAATGGTGGTTTCGATTCTGATTCTGCCGGGCGCATATTTATGGGTGCGGGGAATTCCTCCTGGACAGGCGAGGTCTTTGCCCTCGTTAATACTAATGGCGATGAGGATATTGACGCCGGAGAATCAAATGATGTTGTTACGTCTACATCCCTCCCCGGCAGCATCACCGACATCATCATTGACAAAGAGGATGATGTCTTTGTTGTAACAAATCCGTGGGGCGGATATCAAATCCAGACTTTCGACATCCCTGCTGACCCGCTTACGCAGCACGCAACCCTGACAGATTTCGCGAAGACAGATGCCGGCTGGATGAGTGCCGTTATCATAAATAGTAAGTCGCTACCGTTTGAGCCAAACCTTTTAGGCGGCGGCGCAACTATGCTGATGGGCGGAATGACCGCCACCTATGCCAGCGCGACAAATCTACTCACGCTCACACCGCACGACATCACGCGGATCGGCGATTGGGAGCTCTACTGATGATGAGAATCTGGATTGCGTTTTTTGTTTTAATTACCCTGGGCGGGCTTTTTATGGAGTCTGCCCGGGCTGACCCTTTCGTTGACCGCGTGGTTGAGGTGAACTTCGGTTCGCCACGGGATGCCAATTTTGCCGATATTTCAAAGGTTTCAGGACCTCCGCGGGCTTATGATTCAGAGGGACTTGGCGGTTCTCTGGACGTTCTAAATATCGGCGTTGACGGCTCGGTTACAGTTGAATTCACCGACAATGTGATTTACAATGCGCCGGGTGTAGACTTCGTTGTATTTGAGAATCCGTTTTATGTCGGCGGGGATTATGCGCGTGTCTTTCTGGAACCGGGCTATGTATTTGTGAGTTCAGATGGGGACAATTTTACGAGTTTCCCGGTAAATTACATACCGCCAGACCCGCCGCAGCCAGATGGAGATGATAACCCTGACCATTATGTGAATTTTGCCGGGACTTGCCCGGTTTTTTCAAATCCTGAAAATGGCATTGACCCGCTGAATCCCGCCGTAAGTGGAGGCGACCCGTTCGACCTTTCAGATATTGCCGCAGATGCGGCGGCTCGCGGGATTGATTTGCAGAACATTCGATTTATTAAGATTCAAGACGTCCGCCGCCGAATTGACGCCGATAAAGACGGCGACATTATCCCCGGCTCGACATACCCGACCGTGAACGGCTTTGACCTCGATGCGATTGCGGCGATTCACTCAAAACCGCCGGGAGTCGTGAGTGCAGCAGGTGAGGTCTGGGCATTGTATGAATGACAAACCGACAAGCGATGGGTGGGAGCGCCCCCCTTTGAAAAGGGGGTTCTCTCCCCCCCATACCCCCCCTCTCTACCTAAACTTTTAT
>CAZGKP010000305.1:0-3898 GCA_964526215.1 uncultured Candidatus Sumerlaeota bacterium | reverse complement strand
GTTACAGTTATTTATGTTATGACGGGGGATGATGGTGTAGTGAAAAGCCCTGATTTGGTAGCTTTGCAAAGATGCGCCCGAGCGTTGCAATTTTTTGTTTTTTGTTGACGGGGAAATGGGATATACTATACATCTTATACCTGTCTTTATACACGTAATAAGACAAATTTTTCCGTCTGCGGCGGATCAGGGGTGATGAGAATGTTAAAGCCAAAAGGTTTTACATTGATTGAACTACTAATTGTGGTTGCCATTATTGCGATTCTGGCGGCAATTGCGGTGCCGAACTTTTTAGAGGCGCAAATCCGCTCAAAGGTCTCGCGCGTCAAAGCTGACTTCCGCTCCCTGGCTACCGCTATCGAATCTTACAGCGTGGACTGGAATCACTATCCCCCCGATGCCCCCTACCCTCAGTACCTTTTAAGCTATGTATGGTGGCTGACCACTCCCCAGGCTTACTTTTCCAAAGTGAATCTCACCGACCCTTTCATTCCAACAAAAAAGTTGAGTGCGGGAGCAATAGATAGTTATCAGTATTATAATGCCGATAGAAGTGGCGCCGATCCCATTCCCTCTCCTTCCCTCGGGGCACGCTGTCCCAATTGGGGAGATGTGTTGTATCAATATAATCCCACTGACCCCGGTTACTTGCGTGCAGCTATTCTTGTTTCCTTTGGACCGGATGCTGGCAGGGGTCCCTGGGCGGGAGATGACGGCGGTGAATGGGTGGTTTTCGGTCTGGATTATGTCAAGGGAGGAACAATTGGATACGACCGTGTTTACGACCCCACTAACGGCACGGTGAGCTGGGGTGATATTATTCGTGTTACGGGGAACCAAAAAGGCGTCCCATACCGACCATAAATGTTTATTCAGCCGGCAGACTTTCTTCGGTTCTCCCGGCGATTTATAGGGCACGAATCAAATAACGCGGTATTCTTTTCTCCTTTCTGCCTCTCCCCTATGGTGGAAAGGGGCAAAAACCCGGACGGAGACTTTTCCACCTTTATGCCTATCAGACAGGTTTTCGGATAGGCACTTAAGCCGGAATCTGACCCCCTTCGGCGAAGTCTCCAGTTCCGGGTTTTTTACTTGACGCCCCTTGACGCTTACCCTATAGTATATTTTTATCAGTTCAGGGAAAGTATCTTTCTCATAGTGCGGATGTCCTTTTATAGCTCCAGCTCCTGTTGTCTGAGACTGTGAACCGGAAATATACATTTTTGTGCCTTTTCGTTTTCTTTCTTACCCTCCTTCTGGTGGGAGTCCTGCTCACGCCTGCGTCGGCAACCCCCTTAAAACTCAAGGGACACTATAATTACTCTAAAGGCTGGTATCATCGTGTCCGGAAGGGTGATACTCTCAAAAGCATCGCAAGGAAATACAATCGTTCAGAGGTATTACTCGCCCGATTGAATAGATTGAATCCCCAAAAACCTCTCAGGATAGGCACGTATCTATACATCCCGCCATCCAGCAACCGCTCAACTTCGCCGCACGGGGTAAACAAGTCAAAATCACCCGCTCTTACACCAAAACCGAATTCACTCCCACAGGTAAAATTGCCTCCGAGGAAAGAGACTCCTTCAAGGGCATCCATTGCAAAGCCCATCCCTGCGCTCCCTCCATTTCCGGGTGTAAAGGAGACTCCTTCACGCAATGAGTCGAAGGAAAAATCACAATCGTGGGTGGTTGCATCACGCACGAAGAAAGGGAATAAAATTAAATCCACAGTGCAAAGGCAAACCGGTGGCTCTTCGGGAGGGGACAGGCGTGTTTCGTCTTCGGGGTTTATGTGGCCTCTGCAAGGCACAATAACGAGGGGTTTTTCACGGAGCAAGAAATCGCCACATAAGGGGATAGATATTGCTGCACCCAGAGGCAGAGTTGTCCGCGCAGCAAAAGTGGGCAAGGTGATTTATGGCGGAGACGGGATCCCGGGTTATGGCAAGCTTATTATTATTGACCACGGGCGTGGTTTTTCCAGCGTTTACGCGCATAACAGTAAGTTACTTGTGAAGGTGGGGCAGCGTGTAGGGCGTGGGTCAGCGATTGCACGCGTGGGGAGCACCGGGCGCTCGACCGGCAATCACCTGCATTTTGAGATACGGGAAAATGCCGTCCCCATAAATCCCCGCCGCTATCTCCCATAGGAAAACATAGACCCAGCAAAGAAATACCAGCTCTTAAATGACCAATGACGCGAGCGCAGCGAGCAAAAGCTCTAAATTTAACTGATTCGCTTTCTCTTCGGGCGTGGTCCGCGGACTGTCCGCCTGGGCGGCGGGATTTCAATTGTCTGACGCCTGCGGAAGACGTAAAAACCGACCCCCGCAATTATGATTACGAGCGTAATAATGTATGCGATATGGTAACGTGCCGTTGTTTCCCTTTCACGCCTGCGCATAGCCTCTTGGGCACTTTTGATAATCCTGCGGCGTTTTTGTGCCTCTGCCGCCATATCAAGAGCCACCTGCTGTTTACCTTTCATACGCCGCTCATAGCGTTCCTTCGCCACCTCTTTTTGCAGTTCGTGGGCGTCCTCTAATTCCTTATTTATCCATTTTGCCTGTTCTTTCTCGGGGAGTTTGGAAACCTTTTCCGGGACACTTAGCATATAAGGGTATGCAAAACTGCCTGTAAGAAAAAGAACCCCGATAGTCAGGGCTCTTACGAATAGTCCGGTTGCAAGTGAGGAATAGTTTTTCACTCAAACCTCCTGATTAGGTCTGGGGTGCCATCTCGTAGCGGTCGAGGATTCGCACGTCTTCCGAAGTCGGGAGAGCAAGGTCAATAATCCGATTCGGGTTGCCGTCGAAATATATCCGCTGGTATCGGCTGTGAATCCGGGGGTCGTAACGGATGTAAAGGCTGTAGGAAAAGACCCACGCCTCGTTCCGGCAGATAATCGACCCCTGGAGGTAGTCTGGTCCCTGCAGTGAGGTTGACCCCCAGGCATGGTTCGTGTAATAGACACCTTCCCAGATTGTGGGTCTGTCGGAGGCTACAGTGTTATAGTCGAGTGGGTCTCCATAGGCATCAGTGGGGTATCTGTCAATGTTGTCCCTCCGGGCGTTGGTCATTTTTATGTCAGTGTCATAATTGTAGTTACCGTCAACGACACCGTCCTCATCGGCGTCGTACCAGGCGGAATCGGGAATACCATCGCCGTTAGTATCCAGGTAAGGGATGCCATCGTCGGGAGTATTGGCGATACCGTCGGCGCCGAGCTGGGATTCATCCCCGACGTGTTTCAAACCGTAAACACTTGCATCATAGGAGTAATACTGCCAGGTAGAAGAATTAACCCTGCCGCCAAAGATAGATTCGCGCACGGCAAAAGCGATGAGGTCTTTGTCTTGCGAGATGGCGTTGTCCACCCAGGCGTCGAGGTCTTCGGGACTCATTGTGTCGGGTGGGGGATCGAAGCTGGGACCATCGGCGTATTGAATATTCCCTGCGAGATAGAGGTTGTCGCCTACATAAAGGGTGCCCCGACCTGTGATGTAACCTTTGACTATGCAATCGCCGCGAATCACCACATTTCCGTCAATTTCCAGCGGATGGCTGGCAGTTCCCTCAAGATAGATACCGGGCTTTGCCTCGTCATCACCGTGTACGCCATTTACAATCGTTTGTCCATCTTGAACGATTGTTCCATCGGCGTGTGCCTCGTAGTAGGAAAGGTCCTTAAGATTGGGCATATTGACGCGGGGAACACCTACGTGGCAATAGGTAAGCGGGTCATCCCCTGCGGGACCGCGAAAGGGCGGAGTACCACTGAATGGGTCAACGGGCAGTTGGTTTGACTCCACTTCTCCATTTGCGAAGATGTGTCCATGAACATACGGATTGTAGCGGAAGTCGAAGTCCCAGTTGGAACGCTGGTCGCCGTAGC
>CAZGKP010000304.1:0-3938 GCA_964526215.1 uncultured Candidatus Sumerlaeota bacterium | reverse complement strand
GTTTAAGTTCATAGCACCTTGTTAAATCAGGTGCCAATACTTTGTCAATTACCTTAAATTTAATAAATTGTCTTCCCGAGAAGAGAAAGACGAGCAAAAAGGGATAATGTATCTTTTTAAAGGCATAGTTGGCATTCGCAATAGAAAAGCACACGAAAATGTAATATTAGACGATCCTATGAGGGCCATTGAATATTTAGCTTTGGGAAGCCTGTTATTGAGATTGTTAGAGTTATCAAAGAATTATGAATAAAGATGCCGAGTAATTCATCACATAATAGCGTGTTTGGGGTTCCGCTCCTTATCAGTCGCAACGTCGTATATGCTGGGAACGTTAAATGAAATGCCTGGCGCCACTTTAAGAGAGGATTACGTTGGGGGAATAGGGAAATGAAAACACGAAAAGAGTTGGAAGAAACGTTGAAAAAACATAAGCCTTTCCTCGGGGAGAAGTTTAAGGTGAAAAATATAGGAATTTTTGGCTCTTATATCCGTGGCGAGGAATCTGAAAAAAGTGATGTGGATGTTCTGGTGGAGTTTTATGCTCCGATTGGATGGAAATTTGTTGACCTTAAGGAATTTCTAAAGGAGATTTTGGGCAAGGAAATAGACCTGGTTACAGTGAGAGCCTTGAAACCCCAGCTAAAGGATAAAATCCTCAAAGAGGTGGTTTACGCATAACAAAGAGGTCATACAGGATGTTCACCGAGGATATACTGGAGGCTGTGGCTAAGACTTGTGTTATTTCAGCAAGGGATATGACCACACGAGAAAGGAGGTATTACAATGCCAGGAAGAAGAAAAGTTGAGGAGATACCTGAAGAATTTAAAACTTACGAAGAAGCTGCTGAGTTCTGGGATACTCATAACAGCACAGAATACAAGGATGTCCTTGAAGAAGTGAAAATGAAAGTTGATATCCAGAAAAGGCGCTATTTAATAGAAATAGATGAGGACATTGCAAAAGTCCTTCACAAAAATGCCCAGAGGAAGGGTATTCCTGATAGCGCACTTGCAAGTGAAATTCTTCGGAAACAACTTGTTGGAATGAAATAATCATAATGGCTTCGCCTGACTTCATATAACACAGCATATACGCTACGGGCTATCGCCCTTGTCTCTGGCACATTGCTCCCTTTGCTCGCAACGTCGTATATAGTGGAAGCATTATCGGGAATCGCTAAATTGGAGGTGGGTAAAATGTATAGGATAATGGCGTATGTTGAAAAAGACCCCGAAACTGGATTATACGTAGCAGTTGTTCCGGGAATCCCCGGAGCTCATAACCAGGCGGAAACTTTAGATGAACTTCAAAAAAATCTTAAAGAGGTGGTCGAATTGTGCCTGGAGGAAGTGGATGTAGAGACTAAAAAGCAATTACCTAAATTTGTGGGAATCCAGCAAGTTGAGGTGGCAAACTCTATGGTGATGCTTAATCATTGGGAATAAGTTTCATAAATCGCTCATTATGACGTCGGGTAATAAATACAATCAATACAGAGGTTAACCTCTTTAATATTGCTTCGCAAAAACTTCTTTTATGCTGGGAATGTTATGTGCCGCGCCTAAGTGGAGTTTGTTTACATGGATATAGTAAAGTCTAAAAACGATGTGCCTATCAGATTGACAGAGGAGAGATGGTTTCATATCACAGAAGAGCATTCAGAGATGGCAGGTTACTATTTTGAAGTTCTTGAAACAGTGGAGGAACCCGAAGCGGTCTATGAAGGCAAAGCAGGCGAATGCCTTGCCGTAAGAGAAATAGAAAAAGGTAAACATATTGTGGTAATATACAGGGAGGCAAGTAAAGAAGATGGCTTTATAATTACTGCCTTTTTGACAAGGAGAAAAAGGCAACTCGAAAGGAGACGAAAGCTATGGCAACAATAGAAGTAGAAAAAATGTTAAACCTTGTGCCACGGTTATTGGAAATTCCCCACAGGAGAATGTGGATGACATACGATAAGGAAGTGGATGTACTCTATGTTAATTTTAAGAAACCAAGCCACGCTGATGATTCCGAACTCACGGATGATGACATCATAATCCGATACGAAAAAGGACAAATTGTGGGCATCACCGTACTGAACGCAAGCAAAAGAGGAGTAGTCTAACAAGCACTGCGTATAACAAGGGCGCATCTGGATTTGTGCCTCCGGCACCCCGACCAAATACAGGTTCACGGTGCATCTTTCCTGATGAGGTAGATTTCTGTGCGGAAGTGCTGCGGGGTGTATCGAAAAGTCAGCGCAAGCGGGTTCTGATGCGTGCCCGGTTCCTGCATTACGTCGGGGAGAAGCGGCACAATCCGCGCACCAAAAGCCGCGAGGAGTTCGGGCTGGTATCTGGGCAAACGCCGTATTTTATATTGCTCAAATGCCGTGATGCCGCCATACGCACTCGTTAAGCATAACACCGCACCGGCAGGTAATTTCTGTCTGCCTTCATAGGGACGCACATCGCGCCCCGACCAATACCGCATCTTCACCGGACCCAAATCCTTGTATGCCTCATTAGAATAAATAGGCGCGTCCTCAGGGAGCGAACGCAGGAAAAGAGCCGCATCTTTCAAATCGCTAAATGTCTCGCGCTGCAGGAAAATCGAGGTTAAACCAAAACCCATTCCGTATAAGACCGTAACAGTGAAAAACACACTGAACAGGAGCGGGCGCACCCTCCAGCGTTCCTTCAAAGCTGCCATCCCCCATCCCGCAAAAATACTCGTAAACGGAATCAGTAGTAATAGGTAGCGTGACTGAAATGATGAGAAGGCGGATTGCAAAAGTAATAACGCGATAAGCAAATAACCGAAAAGGGCGGCAAATATCCACCGATTCCTCTCGCCCCATCCCAGATAAAACAGCCCTGCGATGAAAGCAAAACATACAGGCAATGTCAAAAAATAGGGGCTATATGCCAGAAAGCTCTCGAAGAGATTCAGTATATTAAGTATGGTTTGCCACCCCGATGCGCCAGCGCGCTCGGCAAATTGCGCCGGATGTCTGAAACCATAAAATACCATCCATAAAATCGGTAATGCCCACAATACCTGCACCGCTACTATCTTTACCGGAATTGTTCGCCTTCGCACACATACAATTATGATTAAAAAGACGATTGGCGGAAAGAGCAAAACTCCCTGATAGCGCGTCAATGTGGCGAGGACAACAAGAAATGTCGCCCATACGAGATGTTTATCAGACGATTCATCGAGCGTAACCAGTGCCTTAAGGTACTCCACCGCAGCAAGAAAAAATATAAGTGCAAATAGCGCATCGGTCATCGCGTGGATAGACCAGCGCAGCGCAACCGGCGAGATTGTATAAACCACTCCTGCGAAAAATGCGGCGCGTTTATCAAAGAGCCTCCGGGCGAGAAAGAATATCGGAAGAACAAGTGCGGTGCTCGCAACAGCCGAAACAAAACGTCCCGCAAATTCGGCATTACCAAAAAGCGGTTTTAAGAAAAGCGCAATGATTGTAAAGAGAGGTGGATATAGTTTATTGGAATGTGAGAAAAGAGTCAGCTGCAGAATGCCATCGGTATATTCGGCACGGTTTGTGGGAAGCAGGGCAAGTTTCAGTATAAGATTAAACAAACAAAGCAAGAGGATAAGACGGCGGGCGGGTAATGTTTCAATAGTAAAGTGTTTCACATTCGCATCCAACTTGAACAACATCCCTGGAGTAATTGACCAGAATAACGATAATGATGATTTGTTTTGGGGGCAATGTCAAGACAAAGCCATTCATCGGGAATGCCGGGGCGCATCTTTGCAAAGCTACCAAATCAATCAGTGCTTTTCACTACACCATCATCCCCCGTCATAACATAAATAACTGTAACGACTGAAATTAAGAATGGAACACAGATAACGTGGATACTTGCATCCACTGACCCGGACGCTTGCATCCACATCGTCCGTGTGCTATTTTATT
>CAZGKP010000303.1:0-4023 GCA_964526215.1 uncultured Candidatus Sumerlaeota bacterium | reverse complement strand
CTTCATATATATTAGCATTCCAATCTGGAAACAGAAGTATGCCAAATGACCGCTTGTAGGGAGTATTAGTAAACCAGTTCGCATATACCAATAAATGATACATTTAATATGAACCATTTGGTTCAGTATACGGACGTTGTGCGAAATTGCCAGCAAGGGGATATTGCGGAGGTTCTTATGGAGGCAGAGGTAGGCGTCCTTTTTGACATAGATGAGCAGGAGGGGTATGGTGGAGCTGCATGGACTATTGTCATGAAGGTGTTAGATCCTACCAAACTCGCATTTTGCATTCTCTTCTCTGGTGACACACTTATTCCAGCAAGCAGAGAACCGTATTCGCCCGGTTTATTATTGGCAAGTTCAGTAATCGCTACGCTTTGTTTCGAGGCTCCGCCCACATTCGCTTCTGCCATACTTCAGCGAACATCATAAGGATATGATTTGTGTCAATAGAAACAATTTATGATGATATTTATTCTGAACAGATTACTTTTGGGTCCGCACTTGATTCAGTGAATGTGGGATAATAGCATATCAATCGAACAGGTTTTAGAGACAATTCTAACAGGCACAGTTAATAAAAAAGAGAAAGATAAACGCTCTCATGGCAAATTCACTAAGTATACAATTTCTAAAGGTGATATCGTGGTTGTAGTAAAAGATTGTAAACCGGGATTTATTATTACGGCGAGTAGGAGGTAATTATTATGCAGTGTCCAAATGGCTGTTCATCCCCTATGGAGGAAAACAAGGTAGAAAAGATATTCCATCGTAACAGCGAATCTATTGTTATTTCGGACTTGACCGTATATGTGTGTCCAGACTGCGGGCAAGAATCAATGCCTTTGTCATCAGCAAGAATCGTAGAGGATATCTTAAATGGGAGGGTCAAGCCATCTGGTAAGTTTACGGCTGAGTTGTATGAACTTAGTTCTATTGGATGATAACAGATAACACAGCATAAGTAGTTTCACTACGTTTCAGCCAACTTGTTTTGCAAGTTCATTTATACTTGGAATTGCCATAACACTTTTATGGCGAGTATGACCAAAGAGGCGATTTTGCCCACGATTGCCCTTGTGGATAAAATGATGTATTCAAATGGTGAATTGATTGCCAACAAGTATGAGGTTCTGGAGAAGATTGGCGAGGGGGCGATGGGCGTTGTTTATCGCGCCTATCAGAAAGATGTGGAGCGCGATGTCGCCGTGAAGATTCTTGCCTCTGCCCTCGCCCAGAACCCCGAGTTCCACCAGCGATTTATGCAGGAAGCCCGCACTATTGCCCGCCTGAGTTATTCTCATATCGTAAACGTAATCGGCATCGAGAAATACAAAAATACATTCTGCATCATTATGGAGCTCCTCGAGGGGGAATCGCTCCAGAAGATACTTGCACGTTCGGGACGGATGGAACAGGGGCGCGCAGTCAATCTCGCGCTCCAGGTCGCTGATGCGCTGCATTACGCTCACACAAAGGGCATCATCCACCGCGATGTGAAACCCGACAACATTATGGTGATGGAGGATGACGAGGTCAAGGTGACGGATTTCGGTATCGCTCGATGCGCCGGTTCTTCGATAAAGACGCAAGCCGGAGTAAGTATGGGCACGCCGAAGTTTATGTCACCTGAACAGGCGACGGGGAAAAAAGTTGATGCCCGCACAGACATTTATTCCCTGGGCGTGGTTCTGTTTAACCTCGTTACGGGACATTTCCCCTTCGACGCGGGAAATATTGGCGAGTTTGCCCTTTTGCAGCAGAGTGCGCCGCCGCGTCCTTCCTCCTTCTTTCCCGAAATTCTTCCCGCACTTGAGGCGGTGATTCTCAAAGCAATTCAGAAAAACCCCGAAGACCGATATGAGAGTGCAATGGAAATGGCATCAGCTCTTGGGGCGATTGCACGCGAAATATCCGGCGAGGTGCCCGCAAGTAGTGCAACCGTGCCACCTACGCCCTCCCACCGAGGAGAATCTACCGCCATAACCCGTGGTCATCACTTTGCAGTATCGCCACCGGGGGAGCGAAAATCCATACTGATAGATATTCTTAAGAATTTGCGATACATAATCTCGCTGGGAATCATAATCCCGGTTGGAATTATTATTGTCGCTGCAATTGCATTTGGTATTAGAACCTATCTCTCCAGGGGGGAAAACCAGGGGGGCAAAGTCGCTACGCCAACCCGCATCCCTCCACCTACTCCAGGCAAATGGGAACTCGCCCGCAGATATTACAAAAGGGCAAAAGCGCTGGAGGAGGGGGGCGGTTCGCCTGCACAAATCCGCAAGAACTATGAAGAGGCATTGAAATATGAGCCTGATTATGGCGAGGCGCTCAGGGATTATGGTTTCTTCTTCTATAAGCGGAAGGAATATCACAAGGCAGAGTGGTTTCTCAAAAGAGCTCGAGAGGAATGCCACAATCCGGGGGACAAAAAGCAAATAGATGACTTCCTCGCACGAATCCAGAAGCAAACCCGCCCCTAATCTCCCTCCAGTTCATCCTTTATTAGCCGGTAGTGTTCTCGGATAGCGGCAAGATGTCCTTGCATCTCTTTCAGTTTTATTGTGGTTTTATTCAGGCGTGAGGCGAGGCTCCTTGCCAGATTATATGCCATCTGTGGTGCGGAGTGCAGGAATTGCTGAAACGTCTCTTCAGGGACCTCGAGCAGGATAGCCCGCGTGAGGGAGCGCACGGTGGCTGTTCTTCTTGTCTGGAGCAATGTTGACATCTCTCCGATAAATGTGCCGGGAGTATTGATTACGGCAACACGACGCCCCGCCTTCAGTATCTCTATCTCACCTTTGAGCAAAACGTATGTCTCACGAGATCTACCATCCTCATAGAAAAGAATCTCAAATGGACCCAGAAGCCGGGGTCGGGTGCGGCTGGGCTTATCCTGGAGTAGTCCCTGCAATGTCTCATCCCTGACTTCGGTTTTGAGGATTTTCTCAATTTCCCCTCGCCGCAATTTCCTCTTCTTTTTAGGTTCGAGTATGCGCGTAGCATCAACCTCAAACTCACCGGTGAGGTATTGTTTCAAATCAAAGATGAGTTGAGAGGGATTTGCATATCGCCGCACAGGGTCGCACTGGCACAGCTTCAAAATAATTGCGCAAATCGCAGGCGAGAGGGCGGAATTCATAAGAGCGGGCGAGGGGACATCGTCTGTTATTTTCTTTGTCAAGAGCAGCGAGGTGTTGAGTTCCACAAAGGGCGGTTGCCCCACGACGAGGTGGAAAAACGTAATTCCGAGGGCATAAAGGTCGGAACGGATGTCAATCTTTTTCTCACCACGTCCCTGTTCGGGCGATATATACAAAGGTGTGCCAAGAATCAAGCCGGGCAGCGTGAGTGATGTATCAAGTTCTTCCCTTGCCAGACCAAAGTCGGCGAGTTTCACGCCGTCCCTGGGCGTGATGATAATGTTTGATGGCTTGATGTCGCGGTGAATGATGCCTTTTTTATTTGCGGCATCCAGTGCTTTTGCCACCCCGAGCATAATCTCGGCGGCACGGTGCTCATCGAGACGCTTCTCCCGCTTCAGTATTGCTTTTAGTGTTTCCCCTTTCACAAACTCCATAATACTGTAGTAATAGCCGTGATAGGTGCCGTAACCCAGCCCGGCAACGATGTTGGGATGCTTGAGTTTTTTGATGGTCTCCGCCTCGCGAACAAGACGCCGGACAAACTCCTTGTTCCGACAGTAATGCAGATAAAAGACCTTGATGGCGACCTGTTTGGCAGATTTGTTATCACGGGCGGAATATACAATCCCACTCGCACCCTTCCCTATACGGTCAAGGATGGTATAACCGGGAATAACGCCCTTTTGGGACGAATCGAACACCGGCTCGGTCGTAGAGATATCACCCTGGCGTCTTCTTGCCATTATGTCCCTCCCGGCGAAATGGGGCGCTATTGAAAACCATCAGAATTGATGAAAGGGAAATGCGGCAGGTGTGTCAATAGAATCTTTCCCTGATTTCTCCTACGATTGAATCCAAAAAAAAGACTTTT
>CAZGKP010000302.1:0-4047 GCA_964526215.1 uncultured Candidatus Sumerlaeota bacterium | reverse complement strand
ACTCAATCTTCTGTAAGGGCAAAAGCGCCCGATACAGCAAATGAATGACTGGTCAGGACGATTGACCCAAAAGATAAAAAAACCAGACGTGGAAACAAGACGCAAAGATTAACGGCTTCGGGAAGGAAAGAAAGACCCAAAGTCGTCAGGAGAATCTCCTTTTCTCCTTGACGGATACTTATCATGAATGACCTCCAATGTTTGAATTCGGCGAATTGCAATGCCCTGCGTGAGGAAATGCAAATCATCTTTGCCCATTTCCTTTAGAAAAATCGAAGGAAGAAATCGTAACTGTATTCGGTAGGGATTACGTGAAGAGAGTAATTGGATGATGCCTCGGTCAATACCTGCCGCACACTCACCTATAATTCCCTTGCGGTTTCATAACCATCTCTAATTGCGTCCTGTGCATTCCCCACGCTTTTTGCGTCACCAATTACATAAACAGGAATTTTGTCCTTCAGTCCTTTTTCGAACGGGTTATAGCTCTTCATCCCAGTTGATACAACAATCACATCTATATCGTCGAATCGAATTTTCTCTCCGTTTCTTTTGGCATAAACCGTTCTGCCTTCAATTCTTTTGATATGTGTGTGGTCGCTGAAAACCGTATCTTTCTCTCTCATCATTTTAAGAGATAAAGCTTTGGCAATCGCCTCCATATCCTCGCCGAAATCTATTGTTCGCTTGACGATGGTTATATGATTATTTCTGGGGATTAAGGCAGTGGCAATGTCAACGCCAATAAGCCCGCCACCGACAATCAGCACCATTTTATTTTCCGGCAGATTCCCCTCCAGCAAGATATCCGCCCAGTAGAATTTATCGAGTCCGGGGATAGGCGGCATGGATGGTATCGAACCGGTTGCCAGAATTACGCCGTCATATTTTGAAACCAAATCTGGGGCAGTTGCCTCTTTGAAAATTATATTTACACCTGTCGCTTTCAATTTCTCTTCAAAGTAGGGAACTAATTTTGCCATTGATTTTTTGTTCGGTGTTAAGGGCGCAAAATTGAATTGTCCCCCCAATTTATCTTTCTCATAAAGGTCAATATTATGTCCCCTTTCCTTCAGGGTTATGGCGGCTTGCATCCCGGCAAGCCCTCCACCAACGACGGCATAATTTTTATGTTCCTTTGCGGGTTCTATGGGATTTTCATCGCCCCCAACGGTCGGGTTCACCAGACATTGGAGACCCTGCCCCGACTTTACGCCTCCGAGGCATCCCTCCGCACAGGCAAGACAGGGGATTATTGCGCCCTTAACTTCTCCAAGGTATTTACCGACAAAATCGGGGTCGGCTACCAGCGCCCTGCCTATGGCAATATAGTCAGAAATATTCTCATTTTTTATCTTTTCAATATCTTTTATTTCATTTATTTTCCCGACTGCAATCACGGGGATATTTATCTGCGTTCCAATCTGTTTTGCCATTTCCCAGGTCTTGCCCTTCGGGATAAACATATGCTGAAAAAACCAGGGAGGCGTTGAGCAAATAGTCCCGGCAGATACGTGAATGGCTGAAGCACCTTCCCCTTCCAGCAACTTTGCAAACTTTTTCATCTCCGGCAATTTAATGCCGTTCGGCAGCATCTCATCCCCGCTTATCCTGATGATTATGGGCAAATCGGCTGCCTGTTTTACGGCACGCAATATCTTCAGGGGAAATCTGACCCGATTTTCAAAGCTCCAGCCATAAATATCTGCTCTGTCATTTACGAAGGGAGAGAGAAATTGCGCAACGAGATAGCCATGTCCGAACTGTAACTCTATGATGTCGAAATCTGCATCTTTTGCCCTTATGGCGCACTGTTTGAACAAATTGACAACGCCGTCAAAATCTCCCTCTGTCATTCTTTTCGGGGTTTTGCCGCCATTTTCGCAAGGGTTATGCGTAGATGAAATAAAGTAGTTGCCGGGGATTTTAGGATTTGCCATTCGCCCCGGATGGTTGAGATGCGCAATCGCCTTCGTATCGCTTTTGTGCAGAATAGACGTCAATTTTTTCAATCCATCGATTTCATCATCGCTATCAATCCCCATCTGCGTCGGCAATTCCCTCACTCCCCTATCCAGATAAAACGGTTCGGGGATAACGGCGCCCAGGTATTTTGCCCTCCCTTTGTAAAAAGCAAGATGCCTATCGGTAACCATACCGCTCCCATCGCCATAACCCGTCTTGATGGGAGCAAAAATGAAACGATTTTTTAATGGTAACATTTTGCCCCTCCCGATTTTGCAGTTTTTACTTAAAAAGGTTTAATCTTATCTTCGTATTCCGGAAAGTAATTTTTTATTATTTTCAGATTAAAATGGGAAAGTATGGATTCCTTTGCTTCTCTGTTTAGTAAGAACTCAAAAGATTTCTTTATCGTTTCTGCCCTCGTAATCTTACCTCCGGTCAGGTATTGATAATATTCATTATCCAGAGTTACCACGTGTTCCGTTATGGAATCATTTTCTGTAACTGTTACCACGAACTCTTGATTGTTTTTCTTTACTACTTTTATCATTCCAGACCTCCTTTGCGAGTTCACTTAGAGCCTTTTGTATATTACCCTTTTTGAAAAATAGTTTCAATCTCCTTTTCTGAAGCCTTTGTATACCCTTTTTTCCGATACTGGCGGATATGATTATTGAACAATCTTTTATCAGTTCATATACATCCAGAGTCTTTTGGTGCTGCATACTATTAGCAAACGGATTATTTCTTTTCTCGATGAGTTTATGTTTTGTGCCATTATGGATTTCATAAATAAACATTTGCTTCGCTCTCCCTAACATCCCCTGAAATATATTTATGCCATCATCTGTGGGGATAGCGATTCGCGGAGTATTTCGTTCACTGGTGCACATAAAGAACGATTTGTGTGTTTACCAATACCCTAATTTTGAGTTTTGAACTTTGATTCGCCGTGGCGAATTGAGTCTTGAACTTTGGACTTTGAGTTTTGAACTTTGAGTTTTGAACTTTTTTATCCTATCCAGTTCTGCTGTGCCTTTGTGAGGAAGGCGGCACGCTCCTGGGGATTCATCTCTGTCAGATTTACCTCTACCTCCATACCCAGTTTCTCAACCGGCTCCCGCACACTGTTTACCAGATAATCTCTAATCGGGATACCCATAATAGGTAGAGCCATTGTGATAACCACTTTGCTTTCACTGATGGCAATGTCTTCAAGCATCCCCAGTTCTGCAAGGGTGTGGTTTATCTCTGGATGCCTTACCGCTTCCAGCACCTGTCGAATTTCTTTTTCCGAAATCGTGTCCATCATCATTCCCTCCTATTTTTTTAGTGGATATATCTTCTCACCGGCGCGAACCGTAACATCGAGCCAGTTCTCCGGCGGCACAAATGGACAGACATAATTTTCGCTATACGCACACCAGGGATTGTATGCTTTGTTGAAATCAAGAATCCAGTCCCCATCGTGTGTGCGGTCCGAATCGTAATCGAGGTCGAGGTATCTGCCGGCGCCGTATGTCTCTTTTCCGCTGGTTGTGTCCTTGAATGGGATGAACAATCTTTGCTCTGCAGCCTCACTTTTGTAAGCCTGCAATTTACACTCCTTACCGGCGATTGTGAATCGGAACTCCCCCCACCGCAGAAAATTCCGGGCATTACCACCGGTGTCTTCAATCTGCAGTGCCTTCTTATCACTATGTTCATATAGTTCTAACTCGAAGCGATAAGCGAGGTCAACAGGATAATATTCAAGCCCCTCGAACTGCCCCCTGTGTTCTGCGGGTATTGGCGACTGCGGGTGTATTGCAAAGAATCTATCTTTCTCTTTACGTTGCATCTCAATGTCCGCCTTCCAATCAGAAATTCCCCTCATTGGGTTGCTCCTTTCCTGAAATTTAAGATATATCCCTCGTCATAATTATCATCGTGTATGAGTTTCTTGAAGACTTTTTTCTCAAGGGAAAAGCCCGAAGTTTCTAACTCTCCAATTATCTCCTTATGTTTGTTATTTTTGGGTATTTTTGTGTTTTTGGGATTGTGTTTTTAGATTGTTTAGATCTCTGTGTTTTTCTTTTTATT
>CAZGKP010000301.1:0-4053 GCA_964526215.1 uncultured Candidatus Sumerlaeota bacterium | reverse complement strand
TCAAACCTCCTTTTTTTCATCCGCCTCAGGCGCTTTTTCAACAATTTCCACTTTGCAATTTGCAATCTATAATCCACAATCTCCCCGCCGCCGACAAATTTAGCTCTGACTAATATTCCTCCAGTTCCATCGTTATATGACACATACGCTTGCGTATACGGAATGCACGTCCCATTGCATGGGGCTGAATCCGCTTAAGGGTAGGTCCCCCATCTACAAAGATGCGCGAAATGATGAGATTATGCGTATCCGGGTGCTCCTTGCGGTTAACATTGGATACCGCCGAGTTCAAGAGTCGCTTGATCGCCGGAACTGCTGAGGGCTTCGGCGTTACCTCCAGAATCTCCAGAGCCTCACGAACCCTTAATCCCCGAATCATATCCGCCACAAGCCTCGCCTTTCTTGGCGGGATTCGAAGAAAACGCGCCTTCGCCTTTGACACGGGCTTATTTGTATCTTTCCCTGCTCGGTCAGCCATAAACCTTTCTCCAGAGGTGAATGTTTCTTCTTGTTTTTTATCTCTTACTTCCTCTTCAGGGCGGCGGTTTTTGCTCCCTTGCCACCGTGCGAGCGAAATATCCTGGTCGGCGCAAATTCACCAAGCTTATGCCCCACCATATTCTCGTTTACAAAGATGGGCACAAACTGTTTACCGTTATGCACCGCAATGGTGAGACCCACCATCTCCGGGCAGACCATTGACCTGCGCGACCATGTTTTTATTACGCGTCTCTCGCCAGTTGCATCGGCTAATTGCACCCTCTTGTAGAGCTTTGCATCAATATATGGCCCTTTTTTCAGAGACCGTGGCATACCTCACCCCTCACTTCTTAATTCTCACCTTTAACTTTTCAATTCTCACTTTTTCTCTCTCCGCTTTACGATATATTTATCTGAAGCCTTTCTCACTCTCCTCGTCCTATAGCCTTTGGCGGGTAGTCCCCAGGGAGAACGTGGATGTCCCCCCGATGCCTTACCCTCTCCACCGCCCATAGGGTGGTCTACGGGGTTCATTGCCACACCACGCGTGTGGGGACGGCGACCCAGCCAGCGCTTCCTCCCCGCCTTACCCAGCGAGATATTCACATGGTCGGGGTTGCCCACCTGTCCCACCGTTGCACGGCAGTCTTTGTGAACCAGACGCACCTCTCCAGAAGGGAGTTTAAGATGAACAAAATTACCCTCCTTCGCCATCAGCTGCGCATAAGCCCCCGCACTCTTCGCCATCTGGGCACCCCTGCCGGGTTTTAATTCCACACAATGAACCATAGTGCCCGGCGGGATATTCCTCATAGGCATCGAGTTGCCCGGATGAATCTCAACCCTTTCTCCCGAGACTATCTTCATCCCCACCGAGAGCCCCTGCGGTGCAAGAATATATCGCTTCTCACCATCGGCGTAATGCAAAAGCGCTATCCGGGCGGAGCGATTTGGGTCATATTCGATAGCCCTCACAATAGCCGGGAGGTTATCCTTATCACGCTTGAAATCAATAATACGATACCTGCGCTTATGCCCCCCACCGCGGAAACGAATAGTTACCCTACCCAGGTTATTACGCCCACCAGACTTTGAGATCCCGCGCAAGAGGTGCTTCTGCGGGCTTTTCCGCGTAACCTCTTCAAACGTAGAGACCGTCATCTGCCGCCTGCTTGGTGTATATGGCTTAAATTTCCTGATTGGCATCTCACTGCTCTCTTTCTTGTTACATCCTCGCGAACCCTTAAGCAGGGAAGGTTAAATCAAATCTATGTTCTCGCCGGATTTAAGTGTAATAAATGCCTTTTTCCAGATTGCCTGCCTGCCCGGTTGTTGACGCACTCGCTTCGGTTTACCCTTCAGGCGCATAGTGTTTACACGCACCACGTGCACACCGAATGCCTCCTCCACCGCCCTCTTTATCTCCTTCTTATTTGCCTTGATGTGAACCTTGAAGAGATACTGCTTTGGTTCGCTTTTCTCGCTAAGAGTGAGGCTCTTTTCCGAAAGAACGGGCTTTTCCAGAATCTGGTAAGGACTTTTCATCCGAGATTAGCCTCCAGCCTCTCAACAGCCTGACGCGTTATAATAAGATTGTCATTATCTAAGAGGGCATAAATATTCACATTGTCAACCAGTAAGACCGATACGTATGGAATATTGCGACACGATAGAAAAAATGCCTTATCAGTCTTTCCAAGGATAATCAACGTCTTTCCCTCAATACCGAGATTCTCAAGAAGGCTTTTGACCTCCCTTGTCCGCGGTTTTTCATACACAATATCATCAAGCACGAACAATTTACCCTCGCGGGCGAAACTCGTAAGAACGGAACAAAAAGCCTTGTGCCGTTTTTTCTTGTTCACCTTGAAGCTGTAAGAACGGGGCAAGGGACCAAAGACAACCGCCCCACCTCGCCATATTGGTGAGCGGTTACTGCCTGCGCGGGCGCGTCCCGTCCCCTTTTGCCGCCACGGCTTTGCACCACCACCACTCGCATAGTGCCTTGTCTTTGTTGATGCCGTCCCCCGTCGCTGGGCAGACCGATACTGATTCAGAGCCTCACGGACACAATTCAGGTTTATGTCGGCACCAAAGACCCCCGGAGCCAGCTCAAGGCTCCCCGCATCCTTGCCTTGCGATGTAAATACCTTGACCGTAGGCATAATCCCCTCACCGGCTGGTGTTACCCGCCGCTTTCCTTTCCTTCTTGCGAATCAAGACGTAACTATTGGTATGTCCGGGAACAGAACCCTTCAAAATTAAAAGGTTCTTTTCCTTCTCAAACCCCACCACTTTCAAGTTTAAGACAGTGCGCCTTTGATTGCCATAATGCCCCGGCATCTTTTTCCCCTTAAAGACACGAGAAGGGTCTGATGATGCACCCATTGAACCAACGGCACGGTGATATTTGGAACCATGTGTCTCCGGACCTCGATGCGTGTGGTGCCTCTTTATTGTCCCCGTAAACCCACGTCCCTTGGAGATGCCTGTTACATCCACACGCTCACCCTCCTCAAATACACCCACGTCCAGCACCTGTCCAACCTCGAAACCCGACAGGTCATCCACACGGAATTCCCTTATTACGCGCAAAGGGGACAGATTGAGTTTCTTGAACAAACCTGCCTCCGGCTTTTTAACCTTGCGCACAGGCTTTGCCTCAAAACCTATCCGGAGCGCACTGTAACCATCCTTCCCCTTTTCCTTTTTCTGAAGAATAGGGCAGGGTCCTGCAACAATTAACGTAACCGGAATCATCTCCCCATTTTTATCAAAAACCTGCGACATCCCTATCTTCTTTCCTATCAATCCAAGCGTCATAAACGCATCCCCTCTCTCGCTCTTTTCTATAACGCCTCATCGCATCATTCGAGGAACAGCCTCTCAGAACAGCCTCTCAACGATTGCTTCTCCCTCCCGATTCTCCACTCGAATAGTCAGGGATTCTGAACCTCGGCTCTGTACTACTAATCATTAAGATCTTGTTTTTTTGCCAGAATATTCAAAAAGTATAGTTGTAAACTTTTAATTTTATTACGGTTCAAGCATATTTTGTGTTGTCAGTTTTTCTCCGCCGCGGCGGATTAGATTTTTAATTTGCGGCGATAGCCGCGCTATGCCTCTCTCAGGTGAGCTTGATCTCTACATGAACACCCGCAGGGAGGTCTATCTCGGTCAGGGAATCCAGCGTCTTCTGCGTCGGTTCCAGGATGTCAATAAGCCGTTTATGGTTTCGCATCTCAAACTGTTCCCGCGACTTTTTATCCACATGCGGCGAACGCAATACCGTAAAGCGATTGATGCGCGTGGGGAGTGGAACCGGACCCGCAATCCGTGCACCTGACCGCTTCACCGTGTCCACTATCTCCCTCACCGATTGGTCGAGCAGCCGCGAATCAAATGCCTGGAGATTGATTCGAATCCTCTGCTGTGCCATAGCCCCTCACCTTATCTTTCAAGTTGTAATTCCTCAAAAAGAAAACCAAAGTTTCTTTGCAACAAACAATAAAACCCAGAACCGCCCCAACCGACTAAACCGACCCTATTCTATAATCTCCGTAACCACTCCCG
>CAZGKP010000300.1:3643-4137 GCA_964526215.1 uncultured Candidatus Sumerlaeota bacterium | reverse complement strand
GCGGATGGTCTTTATTCCCGCAGCCTCGAGGCAATTAAACGACCTGACCGACAACTCGAGCTCCTCAATACTCTTATCCAGTTTCTCCTCGAGCTCCATAATCGGAGTGATTTCCTCTTCTTCTTCTTTGAATTCCTCGACCTGCTTCTGCTCCTCCTCGACGCGGATAAAGATAGAGAGATGGTCGCGCAGGATAAGGGCGGCATAGCTGATGGCTTCCTCGGGGCGGACCCCTCCATTTGTCCATATCTCCATAATAAGGCGGTCATAATCGGTGCGTTGCCCCAGGCGGGCATCCTCCACCTTATACTTCACATTCAGTATAGGTGAAAAAGCGGCATCGAGGGGAATGAGTCCGATTTCCACCTCCTCTTCCTGGGGCTTATGAGCGGGGGCAGGACTGTAGCCACGCCCCTGCGCCACCTCGACCTCCATCTTCACGCGTGCACCCCGTGAAAGCGTCATCAGGTGTTGTTCGGGATTCAAAATCTCTA
>CAZGKP010000300.1:1852-3633 GCA_964526215.1 uncultured Candidatus Sumerlaeota bacterium | reverse complement strand
ATTCCCGGCTGTAACTTTCTTTTTCCCCTTGACATCGAGGTAGATGGTGGTGGAGCCTTTGTTACCGAGCATCTTGAAATGGACACACTTTAGATTAAGAATAAGCTCCTGAATGTCCTCCTTCATCCCCTCGATAATGCTGAACTCATGCGGGATGCCCTCAATCCGCATTGAGACCGCTGCGGCGCCCTGGATTGAGGACAAAAGCACCCTCCGAAGTGAATTGCCAAGTGTTACGCCATACCCCGGCTCGAAAGGCTCGGCATAAAATTTCCCGTAGGTCTCTGTGAGGGTGTCCTGCTCACAATAAATACGATTGGGAACTAAAAGCGGTTTGAATTCCATAGAATATTACTCCCTTTATACAGGCAAAGAAAATGCCTGAAATTCTCGCTTACCCAAAGAAATGAAGAAATATGAGTCCGGTCTAAAAAACACCTTTATATATCCACACATTATCCACTTCAGGTCGTAAATGCGCCCCAGGCGTGCGGACAGATTATTGATATTGCTTATGTCATAAATTTGCCCACCGATGGTGCGCCTTCGGCGTAATCCTGCTGCGGCGGACAAGTCCTCGGATTTCTCCTTTTTTGAGTGAACTCGAATATGCTTTTCCCAATGGCTGCACTTTGAGAAAGTGCCACCGCGGATAGATTGGAATCTTAAACAGGAACCTTACAACTATCAATATGAGGCGAGCCGGCATCTATTTTGAATAAAGCTCGACAATCATCTGCTCCTGAATGTCAACCGGTATATCCCCACGTTCCGGGATACCAAGGAGCCTACCCGTGAATTTCTCTGCGTTATATTCAAGCCAGGGAACCCTTCCACTTTTCTCGGTTTTCTCCAGGGAACCCTGAACTCCACCGGATTTGCGCATCTTCTCCACAAGGGCAATTTCCTCTCCTGGAGATACGCTGTATGAGGGGATATCCACCCGTTTTCCATTGACCAGGATGTGTCCGTGGCGAACCAGTTGGCGGGTGGCACTACGAGTCGAGGCAAACCCAATGCGATACACAATATTATCAAGGCGGCGCTCCAGCATTTGCATAAGAACGACACCGGTCGCACCGCGGTATCGGTCGGCAATACGGAAGTAACGGCGAAACTGATGCTCCAGAATGCCATACATCCGTTTTGCGCGTTGCTTTTCGCGAAGCTGGGTCCCGTAAGTGGAGAGCTTGCGCCCTCGCCTCTGTCCGTGCTGCCCCGGGGCATAATTCCGCCGCTCCACCGCACACCTGGCACTATAGCAGCGCTCTCCCTTCAGATATAATTTTTTCCCCTCACGCCTGCATAAACGACAAGTAGGACCTGTATAACGTGCCACGTGGATTTACCCTCCCAGATAACTCATTCCTTGGAAATTGAAAATTTGATACCTGTCCGCCGCGGCGGATTGGATATTTTCCCATATCTACAATTTGTAGTAGATCTCGGCGCCTTAAGCGCCTAACCGATATAATTCAAACCCTTCGTTGCTTCGGTGGACGACATCCGTTATGGGGAATCGGTGTTATATCCTTTATGACCGTAATCTCGAGACCCACAGATTGTAATGAGCGAATGGCAGACTCACGTCCTGAACCCGGACCCTTCACGTAAATCTCTACCGAACGGACTCCGTTTTCCATCGCCTTCCGGGCACAGCTCTCTGCTGCAAGCTGTGCTGCAAATGGCGTGCTCTTTCGGCTACCCTTAAACCCCACAGCGCCGGCGCTTGCCCAGGCGATCGTGTTCCCTTTTTTATCCGTAATCGTAATAATCGTATT
>CAZGKP010000300.1:0-1842 GCA_964526215.1 uncultured Candidatus Sumerlaeota bacterium | reverse complement strand
TGTACAATAGCATTAGGGATATTTCTCTTGACCCGCTTTTTAGCCCTCTTTTGCCCGGGTTTTGCCATAAACTCACTCCTTATAGGTGAATACTGTTAAATAACACAATTACTTCTTTTTACCTTTCGGTTTTCTGCCAACCATCGTGCGGCGAGGACCTTTTCGGGTTCTGGCATTTGTCCGGGTGCGCTGACCCCGCACAGGCAACCCCCTTCGGTGTCGCAATCCCCGATAGCAACCGATGTCCATAAGGCGCTTGATATTCTGGCTGACCTCACGGCGCAGGTCACCCTCCACCTTGTAGCTCCCCATAATTACGGCACTGATGCGACTGACCTCAGCCTCAGACAGGTCCCGCACCCTTTGGTCCGGGTCAATACCAGCCGAGGCAAGAATCTTTTTCGACGTGGTCAGACCAATGCCGTAAATTTGCGTAAGCCCTATCGCTACGCGCTTATTACGGGGTAAATCAACTCCCGCTACTCGTGCCAAAATCCCTACCTCCTATGAAGAAAAAAATCTTAATCCCACCATCAACGTTCCGGGCGGTCAGGGAGTTGTTTTGTTCATCAGCCCCCTATCCGGGGACATAAATTCACCCCTGCCGCTGCTTATGACGTGGATTCTCACATATAACGCGAACCACGCCCTTGCGTCTGATTATCTTACATTTCTTGCAAATCCGTTTTACAGAAGCACGCACTTTCATATCAATTTCTTACCTTCCATTCATTTATGGCGGTAAACAATCCTACCCCTGGAGAGGTCATAAGGTGAGACCTCTACCGAAACCTTATCTCCCGGCAATATCCTTATGAAACGCATCCGCATCTTTCCGGAGATATGGGCAAGGACCTTCATCCCGTTATCCAGCTCCACCCGAAACATCGCATTTGGCAACGTCTCGAGAACTGTGCCCATCATCTCAATTGCCTTCTCTTTAGCCACGTGTAAAAATCCTCTGTCTGATGCATTGTGCGGATTTATATTTCACATAAGCCGCTTCGGTGGTTTGTCTTTTTTCGCAAAACCTCATATCTGTCTCAATGACAAAAAACAAATAAAGGATATTTTGAGACATTGGACTCAATGTCAAGTCAAAACCCCCCATCTTTTTTAGCCCCCTATGGCGTATAGATCTACAACATTTTGCCAATGTTGAGTTCATATCAAGCTAAATCCGCCTGAGGCGGAGACAACTGACAATTGAAAATAAATCCCTGGACAGACATTCATAATTTTTAATTGTCAGTTTTTAATCTTACATTATCTGGTAAGGATTTCAGGGCTGTCAGTAGTTATGACAATCGTATGTTCGAAGTGCGCAGAGCGGCGCCCATCAGCCGTTACCACCGTCCAATTATCCTCCAGAACACGTGTCTCCCAGTCACCGGCATTGACCATCGGTTCAAGGGCAAAGACCATTCCCGGCTTAAGTCTGGGTCCTCTATCTTCCCGACCGAAGTTCGGTATCTGCGGTGGTTCATGGAGGAGGCGACCTATCCCGTGACCGGTGTATTCGCGCACCACACTGAAGCCCGCAGATTCTGCAACAGCCTGAATGGCATGGCAGATGTCGCCGAGTCTGTTTCCTTGCCGTGCCTTTTCTATCCCTCGCTCAAGTGCCTCTCTTGTAATGTCAATCAGGCGACGGGACTCCGCATTTACTTCACCAACGGGGATGGTCAGCGCTGAATCTGCATAAAAACCCTCATATAATAGACCGGCATCTATCTTCAGTAAATCCCCACTCTTAAGAATACGTTGCTTCGCCGGTATCCCATGAACCACCTCTTCATTTATAGAGGTGCAAAGAGTCGCCGGATAATCCATATACCCCAG
>CAZGKP010000299.1:0-4177 GCA_964526215.1 uncultured Candidatus Sumerlaeota bacterium | reverse complement strand
TTTATCCGTGTATATCCGTAGCATCGGTGTTATCCGTGTTCCATTCTTAATTTCATCTGAATGCAATTTTGTTCCTCTCGACAGTTTTATATTTCCGCCTTGGTTTTATTCGTTTTCAGTCCGAATTGCCGCTCGGTTTCTATGGAGTCGGAAAGGATTTTATGAATCGCGGCTTTGGTGTCGAGATGGGCAACTTCTTTCCACAAAGTCTCTTTCCATTCCCAAACCTCCAACTGGGACCTGGAGACTTTTATTTCAGTCATTGTAAATCACCTCCATTGGGGTTACCATTCGCAAAGGTTTGGTATAACCTTCAAGTGAGTTAATCGCAAAGACATTTGCCTCCTTGTTCACATTGGCAAGATGCCGAAAATTCCAGCTGAGCAGGATATCCATTTCTTTAACTGTAGCGATGGCGATATGCAAAGCATCTGCCATTTTACCGGCTGGAATAATAGAATTTTCGATATACAAACCAGCCGGGCGCTCAATTTCCGTCATATCTTCATCAATATTCAATGATTCGAGGTCATATTTTTCTATGGATTCTTTCAATCTCTGCCGCTTTTCACTATCTGTTGTTCTATTGATTTCAGCGAAGACAATCGGCGAAATGCAAACGTCATAGACTCCCGGCTTCACGTAGTTCTCGAAGAAATTGATCGTGATTTCCTTCATCTCGGGCGCATCATCGGCAAACAGAAAATTAATCACTGAAGTGTCCAGATAAATTCTAATCCTTCTCATTCCAGATACCTTTTTTCAGCAACTTGACAAATATTCACTATCATTAAGCGAACATGGAGGCAAATGCTTTTATTCATCCTTATTTCTCCATATTCCACAATTAGCAATCCACTTTGCTCCTTTGTGTGCTGCTACCGATTGAATTTCATCTGCGTGTATCGGCGTAAATCGGTGGCTAATTTCCCGCTTTTTTTAATAGCCACTGATAAACGCCGATTTTCGCCGATGTCGCACCGGGTTTACTCTATGCTGAATACGGATAATTCAACCGGGACGACGTATTGTCCTGTGCCCGGGCCGAGTGCGGACTCTAAGCCTGCACCGTTTCTGGCCTTTACCTTGAAGGTATAGGTATCCGGAGATGAGACATATACTGTCCTTGTTCCCCAGCCGGATGCGGTGTTCCAGACCTCGCTGGCGCCGAGACTGCCGTTTGCCTGCACCCATTGGCTCGTGGTTTCGCAATAGATGGCGTATTTCGTCCCGGCAGGATTGCCGTCGCCTGAACCGATTGTTACGTCAACGGAACCCATTTGCGGGTTATCCACCGTCAGCGCCGTAGGAACAAAAGGCGCCAATACACACTTCCAAAGTTCCGTGCCGTTTGTCCCGTCATTAGCCTGGAAGACCACCGCGCCGTTTAAGTCCGTGAAATAACGAGGGTCAGAGCCTCCGCCTGGATTGATGTCCTTGACCATGACGGTGCCGGTCGCCGTGCCGTCGCTCTTCCACAATTCAGAACCGCTTGAGCCGTCAGTAGCCTTGAAGAACAACGTGCCATCTACATTCGTGATTTTGTCTATGTTCGAGCTGCTGGAGCCAGGTCTGATGTCCTTGACCAATTCGACAACATCCTGTGCCCCAGCCTGCTGAATCCCAAACAAACCAATTACTGAAAAACCCAGCTTTAATTAAATTTTGCATTGATAATTTTTCCACATTGTTATATTTGTTGGGTCAAGAAGAAAAAGAATAGATTTCCAGATTTATTTGATTCGGGAACAACCCCTGAGAAAACACCTTTAACTTGTCTCATTTCTATTCACTTTTCGGTAAGCTCTTCCGGGGTGCGGAGGTTTTGCTGCGATTTGCCCTCTGGTATGCTCGTATGAATGACGCAAGTCCTAATGCTAAACCGATGAGGTAAATTTCCCACGTAAATATCGTGGGAACTCCGCCTTTGATTATATTTCCGTAGTCTTTGCAGAATGATATAATTACAATCAGCCCGCCAAGTATTGCCATTGCCCACTCTACTGCCGATGGTCTTATGGGTTTGCCTTTATCTTCTCCCCGCACAATCAAAAGCCCGCACCCGATGAAGCATAGCGAGATTAGGACCGGCGCCCATACTGGACCCACCCACGGCACCGGCAGTAGAAATAAAATATCCCACGTGAAGATAGAAGCAGGCCATCCAATCGCAATCTTCAAAAAGACATAATACAGTATGTCCCATACCCCGAATGCGAAACAAAAGTATGTGAACTTTTCAAAGATATTGCGTCCGGCAAGTGCGCCCACTGCAACGAGCATCCCGATGGACATCGCCTCGCGCCCGAGCTCAACAAACAATAGGTCGGGTCTGAAGCCCTGGAGCGGAAACGAGAATCCTCCCGGGTATATAATTGCCCTGAGATACACCACCACGGACGCCTCGAAATAGCCCATAGCGATGCCGAAAATCGTAACCCACCAAATCCGTCTCCAGCTTCCCCTGGACATTCTTTTCCCTCCGGCTGGGATTGATGTATGTAAAAAATTACGGGCACCGCATAGTGGTTCATCCCTGTCTTGCAAAAGCCGAATGTGCAAGATTCGTCAAATCCAGCGCAAGGTTTATTTTTTATCTCCTGAAAGATTGAAAAGGTCCGGGGAAAATCCGATAGATTATTTGGGCATACTATTTGATTCTAGTTGTGTACGTTTGGAGTTGCGGTGTAATGAAACCTCGAGTTATTTGAAAATCTCAAAGTCCAACAAGTATTGCCAACTCACTGGGGAAAATTGAAGATGAGGTGTAGAAAATGCGTTATTTCAGCCCATTTATGATTGTCATCATAATATCTTTGCAGGCATCCGCCAGTTATTCCGCAAATTATCAATTTCTCTGTCCATTACAATCACCACCGCTTGAGTATTATATAGAAAATGGACTCCTCCCCAAAGACATAAAACCCAGGCGGAGGTATCAGGTCTTTGATTCCTCCTGGATCTCTACTGAATATACTTACATTGCATCTGAAACCGGCACCTATCAGATTGACCTCCGCAATATCACACAAGTATTGAATCAATCCATTATTATGGAAAATATCGGTAGTATTGACATTGTTAACCCCTGGGCGGTGCTGAATGAAAAGAGGGATTGGTATGACGTGTCATCCATTCTTGCCGAGGCTCTGGGAGGAGAGACCGACTCGAAAAAGCGGGCATTTCGCATCTGGCGACTCCTCAAGCTGAATCGTTATCACTGGTATCCCGCCGAGGGAGGAGGAGAAGTTCATTCCCCCACGAAATTCCTAAACATTTATGGATACGGTTTTTGCGATGACTGTGCCAACAATTCCGAAGCCCTTTTCAAGAGTGCGGGCTTTTCACAGGCGCGATGCTGGGGCATCTCCGGGCACGTCATCCCAGAAGTCTTGTACAACTCACGTTGGCATATGCTCGACCCTGATTTGCAGGTCTTCTATCCGAAACGGGATAATATAACTATTGCGGGAGTGGAGGAGTGTGCCGCCGATGGCTGGCTCGTTCGCAGGGTTTCCGGTTCTTCCATCGAGAATCTCTACACAACAACCTACAACAATAGCACCTATCAGAATTGGTGGAGTATTTCACATAAAATGTCAATGACCCTGCGCCCGGGCGAGCGGCTTGAGCGCTGCTGGTATAACTGGGGTAAATACCATGATAGTTGCTATCACAAAGAGCCGCCGCGCTACGGTAACGGCAGAATGATTTACACGCCGGATTTTAGCACAAATATCTTTGAATCGGGTTTCCAGTCGCTTGAGAATATTGAGACGGTTGAGGATTCCGGCACGACTCCCAATGTTCACCTTGCCAACTCATCGGTGCCTGCGGTTATGATATGCAAGATGACGTGTCCGTATGTCTTCGTGGGGGGACTTCTTCACCTTGACTATATTGCGAGCGGTCCATCGGAGCAGATAACAGCCGATTTCTCGAAGAACGGTTCGTCCTGGACTCAGGTTGGGCAATTAGAAGGACCATCTTCGGGCACAATAGAATGGAGCCTTGATAGTGAAATTGCACCGCTTTCTTCCTCTGCCTGCTACTGCTTCTGGATTCGCCTAACACTCGCCGGCAGTGAGAAAACAGCAGTCGGACTTAATGAAGTAGAAATTATCGGTGACATCCAATGCGCCCTGGCTTCGCTTCCCGCACTTGAAGCAGGGAAAAT
>CAZGKP010000298.1:0-4186 GCA_964526215.1 uncultured Candidatus Sumerlaeota bacterium | reverse complement strand
AGGTCAGAATGTGCATCTTCAAAGAAGCGAGCCCATTCGTCTTCGAGTGCGGCGAGTTCTACGAGTTTCAGCCTATCATCTGCGGTGAATGCCTCGGGGGATTTATCGAGCAGTTCACGAGTTGTCTTGATGGCTTTCCGCTGGATTTCTTTGAACTCCTCGGTCTTTTTCTTCAGGTGTGTGAGTTTTTTCAGGGTTTCTTTATCGAGGGATTGATTTTCACCTTTCTTTTTTGAGGTGATGCGGATTTTGAGAGTGGAGGTGAATGATTGTTGCGTGCCGGGTGCGGGATGATTATCCAGTGCGGCGATGCGGAAATATAAGACATCGCCCGGCTCTTTGTCAGCGAGATTCAACGTGTAACCGTCTTCTATCTTTTTGTGGGCGGGCTTAATGTCAATTGTTGTGCAGGAATCAAAGATGGGAAAACCTTCTTTAGCGATTTGCGGTATGATGCGCGCAATGCCGAAGTCATCCGACGCACGATACAAGATTGGGAGCGGACTTTTGCTGCGGGCATCAATCTCTCCCCGTGGTGAAATCAGTGAAATGCGGGGCGGTGCATCTTCCCTTACGCTGATTGCATAGAGAGGCGATGGCTCGTTTGTATATCCGGCATAATCGGTGAGATGAATCCGGTATGCCCCGCCCTCTTTGAGGGATATGTGGCAATTTGCACACTTTGCCGCAGGCGATTCAATCTCTAACGGGAGCCTCCTACCATCTTTCAGAACCATCTTGGCATCCTTCAGCGCCTTTGTAGCCTCAATGCCTATGACGACCCTTGTTCCGGCGATACACTTTATCTCGCCACTTGTGGAGTGAACAGTCCGCGCCTTCAGACCTGTGTATTCCGGGTAATGATACGTTATGTCGAATGCACTCACCGCAGGTTTTTCCACAACGCTCACCCTGAACCACCGCGTCTTTGCATCTCCCGCCCTGATGCGGTATCTCAAAGGGCTTACGACATTTTCACGTATGAATACAAAACGCATACCGTCAAAGGACATATCCACGCCAGCAATCCCATCGGGTGTCTTAACCTCAATAGCGGCGCGCCGGACAAGTCTCCCCGAGACTTCCGCAATCACCTTCAGCGCATCACCCCTGCCGAGCGTAATATCTCCGGGGTTCACATAGATGCCGGTTTGTGAGAGGGCGGCAATAGAAGATGTCGGGTGCAAGAACCGCTCCACCGCATTCGTAAATCCCTCCGGCAAAAGCACCGGATAAAAGGACGCCACAATGAACATACCACACAGAAGTAGCGCATACCTCCGCAGGTTTTTCGACCTTGCAGCACGCGAGATATTCAGGCGGGATGATGCCGAGAGGGCATCCTCGATGAGCCGGTGAATCAGAAGTGCGCTCTCACTGCCACCCGCAATCCTGCCGAGCTGCACCGCATTTATGAGGCGATTGTCGAGCTCCGGGTATACACCTTCGAGGCGCATAGCGGCGCGTTCATCCGTCCAGCGGACAAAACAACTCCACGCCTTCTTGAGAAACAGAGCCATAGCTCCGCCGATGCAAACAACAACAGACGCAACCCGCAGTCCCGCCGAGAGGTGCACAAAATTATCAAGCAGAAACAAACACGAAAAAGCGGGTAGCAAAACGAGACTCCCGGCAAATATCCCCTCTAAGAAAAGGGCGGTTTTCGCCTTACGCTTCACAAGAGCAAGTTTGCGAAGCAACTCCACATATTCTTTATTAGCCCCGGCGGATTGCACCGACATTTTCAGCCATCCTCACACTTTGTGATTTTATATTCACCTGAAGGGTGCGGGGGGTCAATAAAAAATATCCCGGAAGGACGATCTGGGGGTACATTTCCCGAGATCGTGGGAAGGTCTGATAAAAGAGACATATCGTGTTGAGTTTAATTTACACTATTTATGGCAGCTGACCACCCAGTGTCCTGCGATATAGATTACGTCCGCTGCTAATTACAATCACTATAGAGGCTGACGCCTCGCTCCCAAGGCGCAAAGACTAACGGCTTCGGGAGGGAAACGAAGAACCAAAGTCGTCGGGAGAACTCCTTTTCTCCTTGACAGATACTTATCATGAATGACTCCATTTCTTGACCTCACTTCGCACTTCGCACGCAAAATTTTTACTCATAAGGATGAGTCCATTTGTATGAGAACCAATCGTTTACTCTGCTCTTCGGGACAACGGCGATATAGAATACAACGTAGAGAATTTTCCCTCCATTCCCGTCTTCCACATTAAAGCAAAACCAGTCAGAGGTTGAGTCATCTCCGCTATGGGTATAACTGACAAGACCAGCGTTGATGTCCGCCTGTGTGAAGGTGGAACTGGAGAGGCTACCGTATTTCGGATGGCTTTTCACTATGTAAGTCAACTCATCAGGCGTATTGTCATAATCTATAACTTTAAGGTGGCTCTCCGTAATCACAGCCGTTTCGTCCCTGGTTACCGTAAGGTCATTGTTAATGACAACGATTGGTTTTGCGTTGACGTAGGTTGACTCCGTCGTAAAGTTATCGGGCGGGTTAGTGTCTGCTTCGTTAAGTGTAACGTTTGCCTCGTTTACAAGTGTCCCGTAAGCGTATTGGAGGGCTCTGACTTTTATAGTTACAGTTGTGCTCTCACTGGGATTCAAAGTGCCCAGGTTACAGGTAACTACTCCGTCTGAGTGAGTGCAATCGGGTGGACCGGGATTGGAAGAGTCAAAAGTAACGCTGGAAGGCAAGTCATCAATGACTGTCACACCCGTAGCGGCAGTTGCACCAACATTGGTTACAACAATGGTATAGGTTATGTAACGGTGCTGTTGCGCGGGGTCCGGATCGTCAGATTTTGTAATGGAAACGTCCGCCAATTGTGCTTCATAGGCGCCGACATCGCTACGGGCACCTTGCGGTCGTGAAACGCCCCTCTGGTCCACTGTCGGGAAATCGGCTGGATTACTCGGTCCTGAATTCAAAGCCGGGCTTCCGCTCAACAGGGCATAGGTCAAAGTTGGACCACCGTTGTCAGCCAGAGAACCCAAAAGTGGGTCAACACCGGTCAAATCGCCTGTGGCTGTGAACCCTGTGCTGTCCGAGGGATTTCGGACAAGGTTATATCCCTGCGAATCCGCCACTCCGTAAAAATCGGGACCGAAGCTTCCGGTGTTTTCACTCACTATCGTGTTGGCTATACTTACATCACTGTTAGGGGCAGCGTAAATACCGCCTCCCTGGTTCGTTGCTGAATTAGCACCAATAGTGCAGTTCAACAGGGTCAAGCTAGCCGAAGTTTCCCCGTTGGAAATTCCACCACCTTTATCAGCTGCCGTGTTGCCAGAAACTGTGCAGTTGGTCAATGATGCAATGTCAGCGTTATTGACCCCTCCACCACTTTCCGCCGAGTTTGCTGTTAGAGTACTTCCAGACAGCGTGGCGGTAGAAGATGTGTAGATAGCACCACCAAGAAAATCTGCCTGATTACTGGACAGGGTACAGTCAGTTAAGTTAATCGTTCCAAGGTTGAAGATTCCACCGCCGCAGTTGCAAGCGAAATCTCCTGTGGCTACACCATTACTTATAGTAGCATTGCTTAAGGTCAAAGTGCCCGTTTTGGAGACGTAAAAGATGCGGAAATCAGGTGTCCCTGTCCCACCACTTCGGCGGATGATCGAACCATTCCCCTCAATAACAAGTTCACTCGCCACAATGGGAAGCCCGTTATCACAGTCGGTATGATTGTCAACTGTTGTCAATTCGTAATCACTATCGGTGGCTAATATGATGACATTTTTCCCTGGATAGCTTGCCTCATCGTTAACAGCATTGAGGGCAGCCACCAATCCGTAAGAATCATAAACGTCGCCACTGGCGACAAAGATTGTTTCTACTGCGCCAATATCGCTTGCTGTCCCCCAGGGGCGGGGAACACCTCTCTGGTCATAATCGGGGAAATTGGCAGGGTTGCTCGGACCTGCATCAAATGCAGGACTACCAGCAAGAAGTTCGTGAGTGAGCGTTGGTCCGCCATTATCCTGTAGCGGTCCGAGTAATGGATCAACGGGAGAACCGGGCCAGAGTTGAATCGCTCGTAGCTGGCAACAGCGCCGTGCGGCGGGTGCTGAATGTCTTTGCCTATACCGGTGGCTTTTCGCTCTATGCCGCCCGGGGCGAAGGCGTTGACCCTGATGTCCGGGGCGAGGACT
>CAZGKP010000297.1:0-4198 GCA_964526215.1 uncultured Candidatus Sumerlaeota bacterium | reverse complement strand
CTGCCACGCTACCCGTTGTTGGCTCAGCAGATAGCCACGTATAGATATCCACACCCGAATCCACAAGATAGACGGTCTGCTCTCCCTGTGTAGCCACCCACAGATTTCCGTTGTTGTTTATGGTAAGACCACCGCCAACGTACTCATCACCATCGGGGTGCTGAAATTGGGACATAATTGAGCCATTTTCGGGATTGACCTGATATATCATATCGGGTGATGAATTCGTCACAATCCACAGAGTTCCAGCGGGATGCCAGGCGAGACCAGCCACCCCATTGAAACTAAAGCTGGAAATGATTGCGCCCGGCTTGACTCCACTTAACCCCTGGATGTGGTAAACTCTCTTACTTACCCATCCGCCGATATAGAATGAGTCGTCATCGGGGCGATATGCAAGACCGCGCTGCGAATCTCCTGTCCAGACACCATCAGGGTCTGTCAAATGTGTGATGATGTTTCCATTTGACGGGTCGAGCTGATAAATGCCGTTATCACCCCCCACATTGACCTGCCACAGATATTTGCCGTCCCAGGTCATATCCGCCGTCCACTCACCTCGCCAGGAATCACACGAGAAGTGAACACCCGTAGCTACTCCCTCAGCGGTGAATTCGTAATCATCACAGGTATAGGGAGGGAAAGGTTCATCCCCCGTCCCCCCGACCCATACGTTTGCCCCGTCGCATCCAATCCCCCAGGGCCATACTACATAAGAGGGCGCATTCCAGGATGTGATGACATCACCAGCCGCCCTTAATCGCCCGGATGCCTCCGCTTGACTTTTACCTTTTGCCCTTTTACTTTTACCCTGTAACCCGTAACCTATTCCCAGATTAAAGTTGAGCCACCCATTCCCTATGTTCTGGATAGAGAAGGCTGGGTCAATTATCTGCGAGGCGTCCGGGAGCATTGTAACTTCTATGGGAAATGTCCCTGCAAGGTTAATGTCAGGGATGCTGATTATGCGAAATGAGTGGAGGTAAGCAGGTGCGCCGGCTGGATGCGTCTTCACGATACCATTGAGGTCTCTTGCAGAGATGTAGTAATAAATGGTAGTATCAATGGGGTGACCCGGGATCTGTGCACCGTAATCATCGCCTGATAGATTTGTCATCGCTACCTGACTGAATGAAGTGCCACCATCGGCACTCCAGTATAGCCATAAGGCTGAAGTATCGAGTCCGGCATCAGCCGTAATGACAGCCTCAATATTGTAAGGTCCGCTCTCATCATCCGTGTCGCTGAGAGGCGTATGAACTATACGCGGACCAATGTCATTAACCGTTAAAGTTACCGGCACAGAAACTATGCCATCGGGGTCATTGGAGGCTATAAGGATTATGGCAGAGTATGTTCCCCCGAAGAGATTTGAAGAATCGAATTTCACACTTATGTCGGTAGAATCACCGGGTTGAACGGAGGCGGTGTTGGGTATAAGCGAGAGCCATTTCGCGCCCTGTGAGAAACGAATGGCGAGACCACTATGCAGATATGCGGTTTTGTAGGCAATCTCCAGTCCGTCATCGCCATCGGTATTTTCAATCCCGACAGTGCACTTATCGCCAGCCGAAACGGTCTTATACTGGAGCACAATATCACCTTCAGGATACAGCATTGCCTCA
Source organism: uncultured Candidatus Sumerlaeota bacterium (assembly GCA_964526215.1). GTDB lineage: Bacteria > Sumerlaeota > Sumerlaeia > MWCT01 > MWCT01 > CAZGKP01. The sequence continues at coordinate 2,573 of CAZGKP010000297.1, read as the reverse complement.
AATGTCTCGGGATTGCCGGACTCATAATGTTCAATGGCGTCCCATTCTATTATAAAACGATTATGTGCCGTATCATTATGGTAATAGACTTTGCCCTGCAATCCATTGGCGGGGTTAAGGTCGCACCAGAATGGCGCAATAAACTGATTGGGTTTCTGAACGTAAGGGATGGGTTTATTTGAGTAAGCCTCTCCCTCTGTGCCAAATGTGATATAGCCATTGGATGAGACTTTATCCGATGTCCTCGTCTGCCCGTAGAACTTGAATGCGAATGGCAACGCGACATTGGCGGAGTCATCATCATCGAGGAATAATGACGTCCCGACTGCATTTATTTCAACCCAGCTATATTCAGGTCCACCCTCCTCATCGCTATCTATCCATACATTGCCATATTTATCCGGTCCGCCATACCCCCGCATCCCCCCACTTTTTACCTTTAATCTTTTACCTTTAACTTTTCCCTTTTCCACAGCGCCGATGCAAAAGTTAAGAGGCGATAATCCTACATTTTCAATTGTCAGATTTCTTTCAATGATCTCGCCCACCATCATTGTCTCGGTGAAATTGTTGGGTGATACAGTTATATCCGGGTCTGAATGGATAGCGACATAGAAGTGGGAATTCCAGGTCCCCTTGTCTGCAGTGATAACGAGGTTGAATTTTATGCGGTGTCCCTGCGGAACAGGTTCTGCGATGGTGAAATCGTAGTCATCGAGACTTGTGGCATCCGAGCCAGCTGCAATATCGCCGAAAAACTCGATGTTGTCTGTTATTGAAGTCACATAGTCGTCATAGGTGGAGAGGGTTGCCCGGACATTCGTAATGCTCTGATTGCTATGATTGCGGAGAGTAACGGGCATCTCGATAGTTTCGCCCGGTTCAATTTGCCCATTATTGTTGCCATGGCTGCCACCGGTAGTATCATCATCAATTGAGTATGTCAGGTAAGCAACGCCGCTCTCAAAAACTATATAGTTTGCCGAGTAGCCGACATTGGATGTGCCGTATGTGATAGACATATATCCGCCCTCGCCCCAGCCGGTGCTCCAGGAGTTGCGCAGAATCCACGCACCGCTGCCGAGGTTGTCATCCCAGCCAACAAGCACAATTGCGTGATTTACGGGTTGGCTTCCGCTCTCGGAAGTATTGAAGACTCCGCCAGTGTACGCCTGAAATGCGCTCCCCGTATATATCGCTGCTGCCACGGGACCATAATCCATAATTGCCTGTTTAATTGCGTCTGTCGGCGGGACACTGCTATCATCCACAACGTATGCCCATCGCTCAATTTTATACGGGTGGATATAGGGACCGCCACAGGGTGCATCGTCCGCCACATAAGGAAAGTCTGCTTCGAGCACGGCGCCGGGATTAAGATGGTAATCGTGTGCCCACCAGCCACCATCACAACCCCAGCCGTCAGTGTTGCAGGAAACCAGCCACTGTTCGGACAGGTCAACTTCGGTGCCGTTCTTTATTTTAATATTGGATTCGAGTGGGGCAACCGTGCCGAAAGCCCAGCAGGAGCCGCAAGCACCCTGGTCGCGGATGGGGGTGCAGCCATTCTGTGCCCGCCAGTCAAAAGATGCAGGCAGGTCACGCACCGTGATATTCAGCCCCCGAGTATTAACTCTCGAGGTTTTACTCTTGCTCCACCTCAGCCCGCATAATTGGTTCAAGGGACGCTTCGTTGCCGGATTCTCTCCCACAGTATATGTAGCGCCCCTTGCAAGGAGTTCCTGGCGAAGTCGCTCAATATCGGCTTTTGTTAATTGCGCCGTTGCCTCCGTTAGCATAAGGACGAGCGTTACATAGACGAAAAGAATCACCTTAATATTTCTCATTCATAAACCCCTTGTGGACTCTGACAAAAAATTTGAGCAACTATTTTGACATAGATACAATATCAATGCTTGACAGACATAATACCTCACTATAATAAAATCCAGAGTTTTTTCACCTGAAAAGAGGGTGTCTTAATATGCAAATAATAGAACAAAAAAAGGGAGATGTCTCCATTATTTCTGTGCAGGGAGAAATTAATGCCGATAATGTTACGCAGCTCAAAAAGGTAATGAGCGATTTGGCGGTGGCGAATAAAGTCAAAGTAGTCCTCGATATGGAAAAGATGAATTACATAGACAGTTCAGGGCTTGCCGCACTGATAGCCGCTTCACACGAATTCAGAAAAAGGAAAGGGGACCTCCGCCTCGCCGCTATGAATAACACTGTCCATGAAGTATTTGACGTCACATTCCTAAACCAGCACTTTAAGATATTCCCCGCAGCAGATAACGCCTGTAAGGAATTTTAACCACCGGCTAAAAAAACTCCACCATAACCTAATCCTCATAAAAAGGGATTCCTCAATGAAGAGATTTTTTACACCCGTTCACAGATCCCGATGGTTTTACGTACTATGTTTTGCTTTTTCACTTCTCTTTATCCTCACCAGGTGTACCTCGAGAGGGCATAAAACTGCCGGTCCGAAGCGCACCACCGTAACCTTCTGGCACGCGATGGGGCGACGCCATAGCAAAATCCTGAATGAAATCCTTGCCGACTTTGAG
>CAZGKP010000296.1:0-4238 GCA_964526215.1 uncultured Candidatus Sumerlaeota bacterium | reverse complement strand
ACCAGAATCACATCGGGCTTCTGGCAATCTGACAAATCCTTCACAAATGCCTCTTCGGCGATGCCATAACGCTTATATCGGCGCGGCACCCATTTCAGCGGTTCAGGTTTTTCCACCTCCAGAGCAAAATACTTCCCGCAATGGTAAGGTTTTTCCTTAAGATGTGCACAGGCAAGAGAGGGATGATGCCGGGAAGTGCAATCAATGTAATGAACGTCCCAACGGTTCTTTTTTAGCACTGCCGCAATACAGAGAAGTCCCAGCGGGCGCGCCCACATATCAAATGCCGCAAAGTCATCAATCCACGGGTTTATCAAAAGTGCAGTCGGCATTTCCCATCTCCACAAAATTAATGTTATTACGCAATTTCAGACATAAGACTTCAGACTATGGAGCACGGGAACGGGCACGGGAATATGTCTAAAGAGTTAACACTCAACATCCATCTAAATTTTCGGGGTGATTTTGTGTCAAGATCAATCACTACGCATCGGGCATAAACTGATTGCTTTCTATAGCGTAACTCAATCGCTCGTCTCGATAATGACTCACCTGCACGATAGTCAATGCACAATATCTGTTCGGATATGGCTTGATAAAAAGCTTGCCACAAGGAATTTTAATTGTGCAACTCTTTATACGTAATGTTTGTGAAAAAGGAGGTTTCCGATGAGAGCTGCTGTTATTGGAATGGGTTATGTGGGATTGCCGCTCGCCGTTGAAATGGCACTTGCCGGTGTCAACGTTGTGGGTGTTGATGTTAATAAACAGAAGGTGAAGAAAATCAATGCGGGTCGCTCTTATATCGGCGATGTGGGATCGGATGTCCTGAAACGCCTCGTCAAAAGCAAAATGCTTTGCGCCACGACTGATTTCTCCATCCTGCAAAAGGTTGATGCCATCAGTATATGTGTGCCCACGCCCTTGAGAAAAACTAAAGACCCCGATATTTCTTATATACTGGCGGCGGTTGATGAGATTGCTAAATATTTGCACAAGGGTCATCTCATCATTCTGGAGAGCACCACATATCCGGGCACGACAGACGAGTGTGTATTGCCGCGCCTCGCCGCGAGAGGGCTTAAGGTGGGGCGTGATTTTTTCCTCGCCTTCTCGCCGGAGCGCGTTGACCCGGGTAACTCGGAATACAAGACTAAAAATACACCAAAGATAATCGGTGGAATCACGCGCGCCTGCACAAAGCGTGCGGTGGAATTCTATGGAAGGGTCTTTGATAGGATTGTTCCCGTCTCGTCCACAAAATGCGCCGAGATGGTCAAATTGCTTGAAAACACATTCAGGAGCGTCAACATCGGTATGGTGAATGAGATGGCACTTATGTGCGACAGGCTGGGACTGGATGTGTGGGAAGTCATTGATGCCGCAGCTACCAAACCCTTCGGGTTTATGCCGTTCTATCCCGGTCCGGGTCTCGGCGGACACTGCATCCCCATTGACCCGCATTACCTCTCGTGGAAATTGAAATCTCTTAACTACTATGCCAAATTCATCGAGATAGCCGGAGAGATAAATGGAAAGATGCCGGAGTTTGTGGTGAATAAATTGACTCTGGCGTTGAATAAGCGCAGGAGGGCAATTAAGGGTGCACGTATACTCATCCTGGGTGTGGCTTACAAGAAAGATGTTGCTGATTTGCGCGAGTCGCCCGCGCTCGACGTGATTCAACTCCTGAAAGCGCGAGGGGCAAAAATCTCTTACAATGACCCATATATCCCGGAGATAAATGAATTGGGCTATTCGCTAAAGTCTATAAAACTCACAAAGGCGGCACTTTCAAAAGCGGATTGCGTTATCATAATCACGAATCACTCTTCGTATGATTACAAGGAGATTTGCGATGCGGCAAAGCTGGTTATTGACACTCGTAATGCCACGAAGAACATCAGAACTCGCACGAAGGTCGTTAAACTATAAGCCTTGGATTGTGTCAGCGCTTTTCCCCCGAGTTCTGACACAATTTACAATTCACTACTCATAACTCACAATTTGCACTTTACAATTTGCAATTTGCAATTTACAATACAAAGGCAAGGCTCTTTAGATGGGACGTTATATAATCAGGCGATTGCTTTACTCGGTCACACTCATTGCCGGCGTGATGCTAATTCTGTTTTTGCTTTACAATGTTATGGGTGGCTCGAGGATGGCGGTTTTGCGGATGGTGGGCAAGCACGCAACGTCTGGAGAAATCCAGAATATCCGACATCAGTATGGGTTTGACAGGAGTTATCCCGAACAACTCCTGCTCGTGGTGAAACAGTGCCTCACGTTTGATTTTGGGCGTTCAATTACGACGCGGCAGAAAATCTCAACGATGATACGGCAGGGCGCCGGACCTTCATTCACACTGATGGCTCCGGCATTTTTTACGACACTTGTTCTGGCAATCGCAGTATCGCTCTTTTGCGCATATAAGAGAAACAGTCTACTTGACAGAGTTATCATGATTCTGTCGGTGGCGGGGATGAGCATCTCGATTATGGCTTACATCATCCTGGGGCAATACCTCCTTGGATATAAGTGGAGCATATTCCCCATAACGGGCTATGAACCGGGATTGCAGGCGATTAGGTATATCATATTGCCTGCGCTTATATATGTTGCAGTGGCGCTTGGCTCGGAAGTGCGCCTCTACCGGACTTTTATGCTGAATGAGACGAATCAGGACTATGTGCAGACTGCGCGCGCGAAGGGCGTGGGGACTACACGCCTTTTATTCAAGCACGTCCTCAAGAATGCAATGATTCCCATCATCACACAGGTTGTGATCGCGGTGCCGTTTTTAATTATGGGGTCGCTTTTACTTGAGAATTTTTTCAGCATACCGGGTCTGGGGAATATGAGCATCGAGGCGCTTGGCAACTGGGATTTCCCCGTGCTGAAGGCGGTAACGTTTCTGGGGTCGCTATTATTCATCGGGGGGAATCTGCTCTCGGATATACTTTATGTAATGGTTGACCCACGGGTGAAGTTAAGTTAATCCAGCCGAGGCAGGCAGACGGAAGGCGTGGGCCTGGTCTGATACCTTATGAGTGATGGTGTCCGATTGCGAAACAATCAGCAATGATTATTTCGGTGGCGGGCACAGGTACGGGCACAGATTGATGACTACTATGTTCCACCGTTATCGTAACAGTTTATGGTTTGTGGGGGCACGCCAGATTCGCAAGAACAAAGTGGCGGTGGTATCGCTCTTTGTAATTGTGGTATATGTGCTTGTGGCGTTGGGTGTGCAATTCCACATTATAGCGGGGGGATACAATATGAAGAATACTATCAGGAAGGAGCTGGCGCCGGGGATAGTGCGCGATATCCCCATTTCGTATGCGGCGCCTTCGTGGCGGTTCTTGTTCGGGACAGACATCTTCGGGCGGGACGTGCTTCAAAGAACGCTTTACGGCGTAAGGACGGCGCTGATGATTGGGCTTATTACGTCGCTGATTGCGATCCCCATCGGGCTTATTATGGGGGCGATTGCCGGTTACTTCGGCGGTTTTGTGGATGATGTGGTGGTCTGGTTTTATTCAGCAATGGCATCTATACCCGGCCTTTTATTACTTTTGGCATTGAGTCTGATTTTCGGGCGTGGGCTAAAAGGCGTATATTTAGCCATCGGGCTAACGTCGTGGGTGGGACTATGCAGACTCGTCAGGGGCGAGGTGATAAAGCTGAAGAATGTGGAGTATGTGCAGGCGGCGCGTGCATTGGGTGCGGGACATTCGCGGATTATTATTCGCCACATCATCCCTAATGTTTTTCATCTTGTGATTATCAATTTCACACTGAGGTTCTGTTATGCAATCAAGGCAGAGGTAATTTTGAGTTATTTAGGAATTGGTGTGCAATTACAGCCGAGCTGGGGGAATATGATACAGAGTGCGCGTCAGGAGTTACAGCGCGGGGTATGGTGGCAATTTATGGCAGCGACAGTGGCGATGTTTTTCATCGTTCTGGCGTTCAACTTATTCGGTGATGCGCTCAGGGACGCCCTCGACCCCCGCCTGAAAGTATAATGTGTTTGAAGAACAATCTTCATAAGAGTTTCGCTTCTCTCCAAAGGAGGGAAATCTCACTTGATAACCGGCTGATATTTAATTTTGCCACCTTTCTGGATAATGAACGTCTCTTCAAAACTCATACCATTAGTTACCCGGAATACAGGGATAACTTTCGATTATGTTGAAAACACTTCACATAAATAATGGTTCTGCATCACT